>CALXAE010000008.1 GCA_944386205.1 uncultured Clostridia bacterium | reverse complement strand
AGGGTCCTGTTTTCGGGTATTGTTGTGGCTTTATCTTTAGAATTTGTTGAACGGGAATGGAGGGTAGCCGAGAATTTGAAAAAAATATTTATATATCAACATTCTATAAAATAATTTTTTAACTGTAAATTGTAACAAATTTTTTAATTATTTTTGATCTTTCTCTGTTTCTTTTATAATATAAATTGGCCTATTTTTCACTTCAAGATATGTCTTAGACAAATATTGTCCAATAATCCCAAGAGAAAATAACTGTATACCACTAACAAAAAACATAATACACACCATAGAAGGCCAACCAGAAGTTGGATCTCCATATACTAAAGTCTTTATAATAATAACCAATATTAATATAAAAGCAACAAAGCAGAATATTAAACCTATAACAGAAGATATGATTAATGGTGTAGTAGAAAAAGCCGTAATACCTTCTATTGCATATTTAAACAATTTCCAAAATGACCATTTAGTTTCTCCTGCAACTCTTTCAATATTTTCATATTCTAACCATTTGGTATTAAATCCTACAAAGCTAAAAATACCTTTTGAATAACGATTATATTCTTTTACAGAAATAATTGCATCTACCATTTGTTTTGTCATTAATCGATAATCTCTTGCACCATCAACCATTTCTACATCTGACATTTTATTGATAATTTTATAAAATAATCGTGCAAAGAAACTTCTTATAGGTGGTTCTCCTTTTCTTGTTACTCTTCTTGTTGCAACACAATCATATCCTTCGTTTTTTATGCAATCATACATTTGTTTTAATAATGAAGGTGGATCTTGTAAGTCTGCATCCATTAATGTTACATAATCACCAGTTGCCGCTTCTAAACCAGCAAACATGGCTGCTTCTTTTCCAAAATTTTTAGAAAATGAAATATATCTTACTTTATCATCTTTTTCTCTTAATGCTTTCATTTCTTGTAATGTTTCATCTTTAGAACCATCATTAACAAAAATATATTCAAATTGTATATCTTCAAAATCGTTTTTTCTTACTTTTTCCATTTCTTCATAAAACAGTGGTAATGCATCTTGCTCATTATAGCATGGTACAATTACAGATATTTTTTCCATCTTAATATCCTTCTTTCTATAATTATTAATATTTTACATATTTATTATACTATAGAAAACATATGTTGGCAATTTAATTGAAACATTTAATATGGTATTTTATTATAATTAATTTTTGGTAAATCTGTATCTAATCGATAATTTTTATTGTAATAAGGATCTCCTTTTGCAATTATTTTTGACCATCTTTTTACAAATAGTTCATATTCTTTAGCAAATCTTTTTCTTTTATCCTCTGATTCTTGATCTTGTCCTCTTGATTTTGATTCATAATGATATGCTTCTACATATGGGTTATATACGATTAAATATTTTGCCGTTCTTACTTTCAAACAAAAATCTACATCATTAAATGCAACAGCTAATTTTTCATCAAAGCCCAATAAATCCATATATAGGTCTTTTCTTACCATAAAGCATGCTGCTGTAACAGCACTTAAATCTTGCACAATATTAATATAGTCATCTCTGTGATAATCTTTTTCTTCTATTTCTCTGAATCTATGACCAGCAAGTCCTCTAGTTCCTATAGTTACACCTGCATGTTGAATACTTCTATCAGAGAAATATAGTTTTGCTCCACATATTCCAACATCTTTTCTTTGTGCATACATAAGTAATTGTTCAATCCAATCTTTTGAAATAATTTCTATATCATTATTTAATAATATTACATATTCTCCGGTTAGCATTTTCTACTCCAAAATTTACAGTTGCTGAGTAATTAAAATAATCTATTTCAAATTTTGCTACTTTAATTTTTTCTGGATATTCCTTTTGGATTTTTTCATAATATGAAAATGTTTCTTTTTCTGTACTATTATTTTCTACAATAACTATTTCATAGTTTTTATAAGTTGAATTTTCTATAATAGATTGAACTGCTTTTTCTAAATCTGCTATATGGTCTTTATTTGGTATTACTATAGAAATTTTAGGATTTCCTATAATTGTATATTGTATCTTGTATTGCCCTTTATATCTTCCATCTTCTATTTTATCAAATGGTGTATTACATCTTTGTAGATGTTCTGCAATAATTTTCTTTTCATCTTCTGTATCATATTCCATTTCTTCTAATAGATTATTAAATAGGATTTTTGGTATATGCTCAATTCTTCTTGTTTTTTCACTTACCCTAAAAGCTATATCATAAACAAAGTTCTTATTTAGATTTTTCAATATATCCGAATGGATTTTTAAAAATTTAGTTTTTACAACTAGGAAATTTCCTATATAATTTTCAGATCTTAATGTGTCTTTTGCAAAATCTGGTTTAAAATTTGGCTTTGTTCTTTTTCCATCAATAATGGTGTCATTGTCAGAATATAGCATTATAGAGTCACGATATTCAATAGATCTTACTAATTCATATAAAGAAAATGGAGCTAACCCAATATTTTTCCCTATAAAAACAATATAGTCACTAGTAGAATTCTGAATTATATTTAAGAAGTCATTATTTTCAACCTTTGTTTTTTTGAAGTTTGTATATGTTAATGCTTGTATGCTATCTTCAAATAAAGAATTTTCTTCTTTATATACAAGTTCAAAAGATATATTTTGGCAAGATATATATGACTTTTGTTTTTCTAACTCTTTGCTTGTTGGTTCATTATTTGCTCTCCATGTTTCATATTCATCTAAAATAATTGCTCCAAATCGTATTTTATTGATACAAGTTGTATATAATCCTTTAAATCCATTATGTTTTATGTATCTTAGTACAGCTTTTAAATTTGTTATTGTTAATGCTTTAAGTACTTTTTTGATTTTTCTTAAAATTGCTTTCATCTTTACTAACATTCCTTTTTTTATTTCTTTAATCCGATTTTTCTAAACAAATCGGCTAAAAATCTTTTTACTCTTCTTAAAAATCTATATATTGCACCATGTTCATCTACACGTATTGGCTCAATACCATCTATTGCTGCTTTTGTTGTTTCTTCACTAGCTTTGAAAGGTCCTTTTTTGTATAGTGGTTTTATTTCTGTTCTATCATTATAGTCAGTATTTATAATATCATCAACTGCTTTCAAAAATTGTGTAAATCCTTTTTCTAATGGATAATCTTTCATAAATTCTGGACCAAATTTTGACATTTTTTCTCTTACTTCTGGATGATCTACTAAATAGATAATCGCATTTGCAACCGCTTCTGGTGAAGGTTCTGCAAGAAGTACACCTTCATCTGGTAAGTCATATAAGTTATTTTCACGATATAATTCAACTACTGGCAATCCAGCTGCCATCATTTCAAATGGTATTCTTGATGGGTTAGATGAACTCATGCAAATACCAACCATACATTTATTATATAGCTCATTACATTCTTTTATTGGTATAATATTTAAATTTTTACATTCAAATTCAAATGTTGCAGGTGCACTAGAACCATATAAATAGATTTGAATGTCTGGTCTTAATGCTTTTACAATTTTTAAAGCTTTTAAGCCAATATAGTCACATCTTCTTGGTTTTTCTGGCTGATATACAAAACATATAGCATTTTCCTTTTTTACATTATCCAATTTTTTGTAAGTGTTCAAATCAGCTCCAAAATCAAAATATTGAACAGGTGTGTCAAATTCTGCAAGCATTTTGTGTGCTAGCCATTTTCCTATTGTAACAGGTTTATAGCCATATCTATAAGAATTTTCTATAATCAAATATTGATCTCCCATTGGGAAAAACCAAGGTTCAAAATCTTGAATAAAGTATGCCTTTTTCTTTGCTTGCATTCTTCTTACAAAATTGATTACTTGCCATCCTGTTGCAAATACAATGTCATATTCTTTTTTTAATTCCATTCCTACATATACACCAGCATCGCATTTTTCATACCAATTATTAATTTTATCTTTTACAGTTTGTGGTGTTGATACACCATCTTCTTCTACATATATGTCACATTCATATCCTGCACGTATTAAAGCATTTACATTTTGGATAATTGTTCTATGTCCTCCTGATCCTTTTCCAGGATGTGGCATAACCCATGCAATTTTCTTTTTACCACTATCTTTTGGAGGCATAGATTGTCTCATTAGGTCTCTTCTCATTTCTTGTTTTTTCTTAACTTCTTCTGGTAATTCATACCAACTAGAAATTTCATCTTGTATTTTACAAATTTCGCTATATTCTATTTCCCATTTTATATCTGTACATACAGAACTTCCATGTTTACGATAATAATTTAAAGCTTTATTGTTCCAACTAATTTTTCCATCTTTTAAAATATGGCTATATATATACCAGTCGCCAGCAACTTTAAATTCTCCAGCTTCTTCAAATATTTTTGTATAATCTTTTTTTCTCCACATAACACTAGAAACATTTAAAATTGTATTAGTTACGCTTAAATGATAGATATTTTCTTCTTTTCCTGTCCAGATATATGATTTTCCCCATTCTCCTGTTCTACACATATCATATAAATCATCAGATTTTTCGCGTATTAAATTATTTTCTCCATCTATTCTAGCTGACTCACAATAAGATAAAATAACTTCCTCATCATCAAAAGGTTTTATTAATTCTTCTACAAAAGTACTTTCTGCACTATCATCTGCTTCTGCTATCCAAATAAAATCTCCTGTTGCTGTATCAAAGCCTTTTTTCCATTGTTTAAAAACACAGCCTCCACTATTTTTTTCATTTTTTATAAATTGTACTTTTATTTCTTTAGGGATTGTTTTTATTTTTTCTTCTATAATTTGTACACTATTATCTGTTGAACAATCGTCTAATATAATGATTTCATAGATTGGATATGTTTGTAATAAAATAGAATCAATTCTTTCTATAATATATTTTTGGTAATTATAGTTAGGAATAATGACACTAACTTTTTTTGGATTTTCTATATTTAATTTCTTTTTTTGTGTTTTATATATATCGATTTTTTTATTCATTTTTAATTTCATTCCTTTCTAAATTGCATAAATCTGGTTTTAAAAATTTTCTACCATTTTTTAATTATTTTCTAAAAAATTTTCTGATTTTATTACCAACTCTCACAGAAAATAATTGATTATACTTTTGTTCCATATCTTCCAATGCTTTTGATAGTTGCTCTTTCTCTTTAGTTAACTGTTCTCTTACATTTATTAGATAATCATTATCTTTTTGTAAATTTTCAATTGCTAATTCTTTGGCATGATCTCTTTGGGATAAGTTTATTAATTCTTGTTTTGTACCATCAATATCAAAATATTTATTTCGGCCGTAAAATTTCCAAATTCTATCATCTCTGATTTCTTCTTGTAAAACATTATCTAATTTCTCAAATATTTCTCTATATTGTGTTAGTCCATATTGTTCCATTAACTCATCAATATTTATATAACGTCTTAATGATATTGTATATAATATAGATCGGTATAAAATAAATTCTAATGGTATATTTTCATCATTCCATTCTTGATCAAAAAAGTAAAATTGATCATCTATATAGAAACAATTTTTAAATGTCATATCCCATAAGCCATTTTTTAAGAAATTCATACTTTTTATTAGTTCTTTATCTTCTATTTCTATATTATATTTTTTAAATATGGTTTCATCATAATTATCTGTTTTATATGATTGACTTAAAAATAGATCTATATATTTTTGTACTAATTTGTCAAATTCATCTTTTTTTCCTTGTCTTAAATTTTCAGTTAATACTTCATTTAATAAATATTTTTGTTCTACATATTTGCTCTTAATTTTATTTTCTTCTGTTTCATCTAATGTTTTAATTTGATTTTCTTTTAAGTATTCTATATTTTTACTAATTTGTTCAATATGCTGGTTAGCTTCTTCTGTTACTGCTTCTTTTTCAACATAGTCTTTTCCTATTTTGGTAATCAACCTATATTTTTCTTTTCTCATATTGTTAAAAGAAATATAATTATATGGCAATTCTCTTTTTTCCTTTGATATTTCTATTAAGAATGAGTTAGTAAAAAATATAAACATCTCTGGGTTTGTTGTTAATATTTCTCTAAAAACATCTATTTCATTTATAATTAAATCAGAATTTTGTGTAGTATATGGATTATATTTATCTATACTATTATATTTTGGTAATCCCTCATCTGTAAAGATAACATTTGGCATTTTATAATCTGGTAATGGATAATAAAAATTAAAATTATATTCCATTTTTTGTAGTATTTCTTCCAAACTCTTTTTAGTAAATGTTTCATAACTTATAGGCTCAGAATGATATCCAATTAAACTTATAAATTTCTTGTTTAACATATTTTCTGGATTTCCTGCCCAATATCTTAGCCCAAATTTGTTATCTACAGCTATTAACATCTTTCCATTTTCATTTAAGTATTTTTCTAAATATCGAATTGTATTTTCCAAATCAAGTTGTTTTCCTATAATTTCTTCAATTCTATTTATATTTCCAATTACTGTTATAATATCATATTTTTTATTTAATGAAATATCTTCTAATTTGCCAGCTATTAAATCAATATTTTCTCTGTCTTTATATCTCTTTCTTATTGCTTCTGCACATTCCCATTGTGGTTCAATTGTTGTTACATCTTTACATTTTTTTGAAAATAGCCCTGTAAGTTGTCCTAAATCTCCTCCAATTTCTAGAACACTATCTTCTTTTGAAAAAGGGTACCAATTTAATAAATTTTGACTTACAGTTGTTAAATAATACATTTCTTCTGCTGATATTATTTCTGGTAAGTCTTTTTCATAGATTTCTTCTGAATATTTATTTATATATTCATTTATTATATTCTGTTTTTCTTTTGAAATATCTATCTCTTTGTGATAGTCATTCATATTAAAATTCAACTAAAATTCTCCCCTTTGCTTTAGAAATTTATTTTACATTCTCTTTATTGAAATATCACAATCTAATCTCATTAATCCTACTGTGTCTTTTGTTGATAAAACTTCTATCAATAAAGCATCATATTTTCTATTTAATACTTCCAATTCTCCTCTATGGTTAAAATGTGTACAACTAAAAGATAGTGTATATTTACCTGGTGCTACATTAATTTTTTGTTTAAAAGAAACTTCTACTACTTCTCCTTTTTTATATTCTCCTGTTGCAATTTTTTCTATTAATGTATTTGTACCACACATTTCTAATCCTTTAAAATCTTTAACTGTCATTGTAAAAATCGGGTCTTTAACATCTTTATGAAAAATTATTTTTGATTTTAAAACTACTTCTCTATCATTTTCTAATACAGAAATATAATTTCCCTCTGTGTCAAACATACCATAATCAACGACTTCAGCAGCTCCATTTCCATAAGTAATCAAATTTGGATTTTCGTTAAAATGTGATTTCCACATATCTCCTGATTTTGACATTACTTTTTCTAAATTTGGATTTTTTTCTAATAATTCCTTATCTGAAAGTAACCCTTCTTTGCTTTCTTTTGGACTTAATCCTACGATTATTTTTTTGTATTTTTCAACTCCTTCTTTTACACCACCATCAAATATCTTTCTTCCAGAATCTATAATAATAGTTCTAGTACAGTTTCTTAAGATATCTGTAATACTATGTGTTACAAAAAGAATAGTTTTTCCTTTTTTCTTAAATTGTTCAAATTTCTTAAAACATTTTAATTGAAAGGCCATATCTCCTACTGATAATACTTCATCTACAATTAATACATCTGGATCTACATTGATAGCACAAGCAAATGCTAAACGTGCAAACATACCTGAAGAATATGTCTTTACTGGTTGATATAAGTGGTCTCCTATATCTGCAAAGTCTATAATTTCTTGTTTTTTAGCTTCAATTTCTTCATTTGTTAATCCCATAACTTGTCCATGTTGATATATATTTGCAAGTCCTGTTAATTCTTGGTTAAATGCTGTTCCTAGCTCTAACAAAGAACTTATTTTTCCATTAACTTCAATATTTCCTGATGTAGGTGTAACAACTCCTGTAACCATTTTTAATAAGGTAGATTTTCCTGCACCATTTTTTCCTAATACACCTAAAACTTCTCCTTTTTTTACCTCTAAATTAAAATCTTCTAATGCACTAAATACACCATGTCTTGGATGTGAAGGAAATAATGTTTCTAATATTCTGTCTTTTTTTCTGGCAAACATTTTATAATGTTTACTCAAATTTGTAATTCGTATTGCCACTTCTGAACCCTCTAGTGGTTGTTCTTCTACTCCTTTTTCGTTTTTCATTTCATCATCATTAATCTCTTTAATTTCTTCTTCATTTTGAACACTATCATATATTTCCATTTTTTCTGAATTCATTTTTTCTAATTCTTTTAAATCTTCATTTTCTGTAAAGTTTTCTTTTTGATTATTATCTACCATTGAAAGAATCTTCCTTTCTATCTTTAATCATTTTCTTTTTCCTAACATTTTTAGAACAGCATATCTTATTTTAAACAATCCAGTTCCTAATAAAGGCATATTCATAATGACAAAATTCAATACATAATATGAACAAGTTTCATGTTTATATAATGTATGAAAAACTTTCCAATCTTTAAAATTAAATCTTTTCTTTTTAGTAAGCATATTAAAATAGTCTAAAGCTTTTTGGTTTAATTCTTGAATTGGTTTTGGAAATTTATCATTATTTTCAACATATGTAGAAAAAACACCTAATTTTACATTTATAAATAATTCCCTTACTTGTTTAAATTGTTTAAATTTGTGTGATATTTTTTCTGTTCCTATTTCATTATCTCCATGTTGTCTATATAAAATATATTTTTCAGGCACATATGCTAATTTACCATTTAATGATATCATTAAAGCCATCCAATAATCATGTGCAACATATTTTGAACTATTTGGTATTGGCATGAAATATTTTATAAATGATTTTTTTGACATAATTGTACAACCTGTTACACAATTATATAAATAATTTAAGTACTTTGTATGTAAATATTTTTTTATTTTTCTTGATAATAACATATAATCATTAAATGATGGATATATTTCTTCTAAATCTTGGTTAACTACTTTTAAATCTCCAAAAACAAAATCTGCATTTTCATTTTTTAATGTTTCATATGTTTTTTCAACTTTTTCTGAAAGCCATATATCATCTTGATCTGATAACATATATATTTCATTTTCTACTTTTGAGATAAGAAATTCAAAATTTTTTATATATCCCAAATTTTGTGGTTGATAATATATGGTTATTCTTTCATTTTGTTCATATTGTTTTAATATCTTTCTCGTATTGTCTTTTGAACAATCGTCTGAAATAATTAAATGAATATTTTGGTATGATTGGTTTAAAATACTTTCTATTTGTTCTTGTACATATTTTTCTCCATTATATGTTGCAAGCAATATATCTATTGTTTTGTCCATAATGCCTCCTGTTTACATACTTGATCATAGTACATCTGCAAAATCTTTTTTGCTCTTTTTGAAAATATAATTTCCCCATATAAACATTACAATTGTAATTACCCAAAATACAATTGTATATGCTCCATATCCAGATGTTACAATATTTCCTTCCATAAAACAATCTCTAAATCCTGTTACAAGATATGTAAAAGGTATACATTTTAATACTCTTAAAATCATTGGATTTCCTGCAATCATATTTAAGTTCCAAACAACTGGTGTTAACCAGAAAAATAATTGCATAATAATACCTAATAAATTAGAAAAGTCTGGAACTAATGTTGCAAGTGCTGATGTAAATCTTGTAACAGCTATTAAAAATGCATATGCTGCAAAAATAATATAAATTATGCTTAAAATATTTGGAATACAATTAAATGCTATACAAACAACAGTTGCTACAATAAATAAAAATATTGCAACAAAAGCATTTCCCAAAATTGAGATAATTGGTATTGCATCTACTGGGAAAACAACCTTTTTTACAAGATAACTATATCCTCTAATAGAATTACTTGCTCCAATAATCCCATCATTCAAACACATCCACATAGCCATTCCAGGCATGAACCATACGATGTATGGTATGTCTTCACTTGGGCCAGGTGTTTTAAATATAAATTGGAAAACAATAACATACATCATCATGAAAATAAATGGTGATAAATATCCCCAAATACTTCCTAGACTCGTGTCTGCAAATCTATTTTTAAAATCATTTTTTGCCAATTGCAAAATTAACTTTCTATTTTTACATATTGTTTTTATAAATTCCATTTTTCGTTTTTCACTCCTCATTTTGTTTTATATAAATTAAGCAAATTTTATATATCCTACATTTAAGTCTACATACCCTTCAATTCCCAAAATAGATCCTGTACTTGTATATTGCCAAATCTCATAATGACCAGTATAAGTTGGTTTGTCTGCATATTGTGCAAGCCAGATATTATAATCATTTAATTGTGACATGTCTAATTGTGTGTTAAGCCAACTAGTACTTGCATATAACATTGGTGTATAACCATTTTCTTCTATTATATCCAAAAATGTTTTACATAGACTTGTTCTTGTTTGTACATCTAAATTGTCAGCTCTTCCTGTATGATTTGGTGCAGTTGAAAATTCTGAATCTAATGCAATTGGAAAATCTAAATTGCCAGCAAATCCTGCTTCATCTAATTTATTCATTACCCAATTTGCTTCTTCTATTGCTTCTTCAGTAGTAATTGCTTGTGTTACAAAATAAACTCCAACTTTTAACCCTGCTGCTTTTGCTTCCTTTATATTTTGTTTAAAATAATCATCTTCTTTAAAATTTCCTGCTGCTCCATATCCTCTATAGCCAATTCTTATCATTGCAAAATCAACACCAGAACGTTTAACCAAATTCCAGTCAATATCGCCATTAAATTGACTAACATCTATTCCATTATAGCATAAATCTTCAAATGTGAATTTTTGTGCATTACTTCCATTTGATTCATAAACTTGTACATTTGTACCATTATCTGCTAATCCTGCATAAACATCTAAATATAATCCATTATAACATGAAACAATATAATAATAACCATTTCCTGCATCTTCTATTTCCCACTCTTGTCTTTTACTTCCATTTTTTGTTGCTTGTTCTACATTAGAATTATCACTTGCTACTTGAAGAACTTTTCCTGAGTGTTCTGCTTCTATTATATAACTTCCATTGCTTTGATATGTAACAATAAAGTTTTGTTGTGATACATTTGTACTTGCCCATATTTGAATATTTGCACCTTCTGCCGTAGATCCTCCTGCTACATCTAAAACCATTTTATTTCCTACTGCTGTTCCTATACGATATGTTCCATTACTCATAATTGGTGGTTCTTCTAGCTTAAATTTTTGTGCATTTGATCCATTTTCTTCATATACTTGTACATTTGTTCCTTGTTTTGCTTCTCCTGCATATATATCCATAACTAACCCATTTGCCTTTGATTTTATGATATATGTTCCATCTTCTTTTTGCTGTATCATCCATTGTTGTGCAATAGAAGCATTTGCATCATATTGTTGAACATTTGCACCATTCCTATTTTCTCCACCATATACCTCTACTAGTTTTCCTGATTGAACAGATTGTATCGTATAATAGCCATTGCCTTGATATGCAAAATAAAATCTTTGATATTCCCAGTTTTTATTTTCTCCTACTTGAATATTTCCACCAGCTTCTAATGATCCACCTTGAACTTCTACTAACATGTTATCATTTATGACACTTGTAATTTGATATATTCCATCTTCTATTATTTGTTTTCCTTCAGCATTATCTATTGCTTGAATATGAAATTTTTGTGCATTACTTCCATTTATAGAATATACTTGAACTTCTGTGCCTGGTGTAGATGAACCCGCTTCAACATCTAAGCAATATAAAGTTGCTTCATTAATTATTAGATAATTTTCACCTTGATTTGCAATGATCCATCTTTGTTCTTCAGTATTTTTGTCATCTTGTAATGTAACTGTATAGCCATTTAAACTATTTAATTTGTCTATACCGATAACTTTATCAGAATTTTGCAATTTTATTTCATATGTTCCGTCATTTTGATATGTAAAGTTAAATCTTTGAGAATTAATTAATTCATTTATTTTAATTTTTGCATTTGATGAATTTGTTTCAAATTCTAAATACATATTAGCATTTAATTCTGTGTTTATTTTATATGTACCATCTTCTATAGATTGTAAATTACTCTCTACAAAATTAAATTTCTGTGCTTGACTTCCATTTGTAGCATATACTTGTACATTTGTTCCTTCTTCTATTAATCCTGCATATATATCTAAATATAATCCATTACATTTTGAAATAATAGAACAAGATGAATCACTTTCTTTTTTTATAATCCATTTTTGTGCGTCTGACCCGTTTGCACTATATTGATCAACATTTGTTCCATTAGCTTTAGAAGCTGCATATACATCTAACATATTTCCAGAATGTAAAGCTTGAATTGTATAAGTACCATCATTTTGATATTCTATTTTAAATATCTGAGATAATTGATTTTCATTTTTTTGTAATTCTACATTTGCTCCTGATGTAGTTGAGGCATTATCTACTCCTATAGTATATGATCCATCTACACTAGATGCAATTTGATATATACCATTTTCTATTGTTTTTTCTCCTGTTAATTCTTGAACCTTAACAAGTTTAAAATTTTGGGCTGTAGAACCATTTGCTTCATATATTTGTATATTAGTTCCATCTTGTATTAGACCTGCATATACGTCTAAAAATAGTCCTCCACATTTTGAAACAATATTATATGTTCCATTGGCATTTTCTTGAAAGCTCCATTTTTGTGCATCTGATTCATTTGCAGTATATTGATCTACATTTGTTCCATTTACACTTAATCCAGCATATACGTCCATTACTTTATTTGAATGTAATGCTTTAATTGTATAATATCCATCACTTGTTTTTGATATTTCAAATTTTTGGTTTTGTTCACCAGTGTATTCTCCTAATTGTATATTAGCTGCATTTGCAGTTGATAGATTTTCTACTTCTACAACCATATTAGGATTTGTTGCACTTTGTATAATATATGTACCTGTTTCAATTTCTGATAAATCTAGTACACTTTGAAAATCACTTGCATTATTTTGTTCTTCTATTTCTTGATCTTCTACTATCTCTTCATCATTTACTATATTTTCATCA
Source organism: uncultured Clostridia bacterium (assembly GCA_944386205.1). Taxonomy (GTDB): domain Bacteria; phylum Bacillota; class Clostridia; order TANB77; family CAG-508; genus CAG-269. The sequence continues at coordinate 17,994 of CALXAE010000008.1, read as the reverse complement.
ATAGTTGTATTTTTCTCTTCATCAACTATTTGATCTTCTTCTGTAGTTGTATTCTTGTCATTTGAAGTAATTGTATTTTGATCTTCTACAACATTTTCTGTAGTTGTATTTGTAGTATTGTTTATATTTTCGTCATCTTCTGGCTCTTCCACTGTAGTATTTTCTGTTTCATTTGATATTATATTTTCTTCTTGATCACTAATTATATTTTCTTGACTTTCTGTATTACTTGTATTAGTTTGTTCTACATTATTTTCCTCTACTATATTTTGCTCTTTATTATCTTGTAATTCATTTGTTACTGCATATACAGTTGGCCAAAAGATATTATATACTAATAGAAAAATTAAAACTATACTAATTACTTTTTTCATTTTCTTTAGTCCTTTCTTTTGATTTTTTAAAAATGATTAGTTTACTAAATACATAATTCATAATGATTACCATGATTTGTGTCACAATTTTTGCAATAATATCATTAATATGTAAAACTCTTATCATTAAAGCAAATGTTCCTACATCACATAAAATTCCACTGACAATTCTTGCAAGGAAAAATGATACCAATTCTTTTAATGTTGCTTTAAATCCTTCTGTTTTGCTCTCAAATACAAATAATTTATTAGTAATATAGGCAAATAATACAGAAATTACCCATGCTATCATATTACTGATTACTTCATCTATATTTATAAAATTTGTTAATATAAAATATGAGACAAAATTTACGACAAATGTACATCCACCAAAAAAGATGTAATTTATGATTTCTTTATATTTAAGATACAATGTTTTTATTTGGTTAATCATTTTTTCCATTTTTCATGATTTCCTTCCTTATTTCTTCTATTTGATGATATCTTGATAATTCTAATTCATATTTTTCTTTATTTTGTTTTACAACTGTATCTAGTATTACACCACATTGTGCAATGATAATTGCAAAAATCATAATTCCTGTTGCTAATATTGCAGAAGGAACTTTTGTAATATAACTTGTTTTGAAAAATTCAACAATAACAGGAACACCAATAATTAATCCAATAATTACAAATAACAATGCAATAACCCAGAAAAATTGTCTTGGCTTAAAATCTTTAAACATTTTTATAATAGTTTTTACAACTTTAAATCCATCACTAAATGTATTTAACTTTGATGTACTTCCTTCTGGTCTATCTCTATATATGATAGGTATTTCCTCAATAATAAACTTTTTATCTAAGGCATGTAAAGACATTTCTGTTTCTATTTCAAACTTAGGACTCATAACTGGCATATTTTTTACAAATTCTTTATTAAATACTCTGTAACCTGTCATAATATCTTTTAATTTTGTATGAAATAAAACATTTATTGATTTTCTAACCAAATTATTTCCAAATTCATGAAAATGTCTTTTATTTTCTTTCTGATAAGTTCCATTTGTTAATCTGTCACCAATTACCATATCGGCTCTGCCTTCTGCAACTGGTTTAATTAGTTTATGTACTTCTTCTGCTGGGTATGTGTCATCACCATCAACCATAACATATATGTCTGCATCAATATCACGAAACATGCTTCTAACAACATTTCCTTTTCCTTGTCTATATTCATGGCGAACAATAGCTCCATTTTTACTTGCAATTTCTGCTGTTTTATCTTTGCAATTATTGTCATACACATAAATATCTGCATCTGGTAGTTCTTTCTTAAAATCTTTTATAACTTTTTCTATTGTTAATTCTTCATTATAACAAGGGATTAATACTGCTGTTTTCATTTTTTATTTTTCTCCTTTTTCCATATTTTTTTCCAATTTATTCTTTCTAAAATGTAACAAATACTTGCAATACATACAATTGTTACCAATGGATATGCTCCTGATAAATACATATAATATTTTGAATAACAAGATGTTATATGATTATATGATACACCTAATATTAAAACTACTAAGCTTAGCCCTACGCCTGTTATTAGTAACCATGCATCTAATGTATCACTTTTATCTTTAGATTTTATTAATTTCATTGTCATTATAATATAACAGATAAATGCAATAATCGCAATTACAGCACCTGATATTTGATATATGTTTCCTATAAAATTCAATCTATCAACATATTTTTCTGTATATTTTGTTATATAATCTACATTTGTGTCTTCTGTGTTTCCAACAGCCAAATTATTTGTAAAAGCTTCAAATCTTCTTATTCCATCTGCATCGTCTGGAATATCTACTGCATAATTAACAGTTTCTACATCTTCAAAATTAATAATATACCATGTTATCTCTATCATTGTTTTTGGTAGCTCTACCCAATAACTTGCTTTCCATGGAGACATCAAATTTGAAGGCATAGACATTTGCGTTTCTAAATTTCCGTCTTTTTTTGCTTGCTCGATTTCCTCATAAACTTTTCTGTAAAATTCATTAGCTGTTTGAGCATTTTCATATATTCCAGCATTTTCTCCTGCTTCTTTTAATGCCCACCAAAACCAACCATCTTCAACCTGAGTATCTCCAGGATGCCTATCATTATAATCCCATGCATCCATAGAAGCTTCCATTTGTGGTTTTATAGAACTTAATGTCTCTGAATATTCATATATTTTGTTTAATTTATTTCTCGTTACAGTTACATATTGGATATCTTCATCTGTTTTTACTGAGTACATAGCTTTAATAACTTTTCCAAAATATCCATCATTAATTTCATTATATACATATACACCATATTTTGCATAATTAATTGTTCTTATTAGATTCATAGATCCAAATAGAATAATAAGTGGCAATATGGAAACAATAACTTTCCCTACTAATGTCTTAGTTATTTTAAATTTCTTTTTCTCTTTTATCTTCATATATAAAATGCTTATTAATACAATAAGAGTTACAACAAGAACAAAAGGTAAAATCCATATTCCATCTTCTCTTGTTAACCATAAACTCGCTAATGTTAACCCACCAATAATAGCAAAAGGTAGCATGTCTCTAACTTTTTTATTTCTTCTTTGATACATTGCAAATAAACTACCAATAACAACAATTGCTTGTGCTAAGGTAATACCATTTCTATAAACTCTTTGCAATGTCCAAAAAGCATAAGATACTGGATTAAACAAAAGTATTAAATAAATAGCAAATAAAGATTTTTTTGTTTTAAATATATCTTTTATTGTGTAAATGAAATATATACATGCAATCGTATATATTAAATTCATAACACCTATATAAGAAAATCCTAAATAATTAATTACTGCAAGCAAGAAAGGAAAAAATGGTCCTTTTACTAATGTATTACTTGTATATTCTCCCAGCCAATCTCCTGCTCTTATTTGCACAGCCATATCTACCATCATATTGTCATCATACCCTTGGTTTGGATATGGTGTTATAGGAATATTGGCTACTAAGATTTGTTTTATGATTGCAAATACAATAATACATATGATAAATCTATATTTTTTTAATATTCCTAATTTTTGTTTAAACTTCATCAAAAATAGTCCTTTCATTTTGTAAATTTCATGTCTTTATTTTATATATAAAAAGGTATTTTGTCAATATTGTTTTTGAACATTAAACCAGTACCAGAAATTATTCAGAAATAAAGTCGATTTTGCCTGCTACGCAATATATAATATAAAAAATGAAATGATTTTGCGTATCTAAATTTGAAGTTAGAAATAACCAATAAAACCATGAGGAATGTTCACGGTACTCACGTTAGTGAGGGTCTGAGTGAAAGAGGCTCATGGTTTTATTGTGTTAGTTCTTCGAAAATTTAGCTTATACAAAATCATGAATGACTTTATATTATATATTGCGTAGCAGGCAAAATCGACTTTATTCTGAATAGTTTTCAAAAAGTGATAATACACTTTCTATTATTTCATTTGAAGTTAATTTTTGATTAGTATTTTGTGTTAAAGAAATAACAATATTTCCATTACTTTCAACATATTCATATGTTTGATACATATCCATCATTTCAAAAGGATATTCTATAATTTCTCCTGTTACATTATCAACTTGATAAAGCATACCAGAAACATCTATTACATATTGTTTTTCTCCATTTATAAATTTTTCTAACATCTCATCTTGATGTGTTTTTTCTGTGCTTTCTTGTTGAACTTTCAAATATCCTTCTTCATCAACTTCATATTGGTTGTTTGCTGTTGATTGTATGTATTGTATTAAACGATCTCTTGATCTTTCTGTAACCCAAATGCCACTCTTATTAGGTCTTTTAGTTTCTAATATTTCATCTATTTGATCTAGTTCAGGTTTTGCTTGGGTTAACATTCCTGCTAGTGCCACTCTATATTGTACACTAGATTTTACAGCTAATACTTGTCTACCATCATATTCTTCTTGTACTTCATAGATATTTGTATCTGCTGTAAGTCCTGTTTCATTTTTTATTTCTTCAATTCTTTGTATTTCTTCTTCTGTTTGTACTTCATCTATTTCTTCATATAAGACATTATTTTGTGAGTTTTCGTTATTTTCTGCTAATTGGTTATCATTTCCTTTTCTATTGTTAAGAAATACAAAAATTGTTACGCCACAGATAATAAGAAGTAATATTACACCTATTGTTATACCTATTTTTACGCTTTTTTTCATTTAATTAATTCCTCTCATCATATTAATTGTTGCATTAATATATTTTTGTGAATATTTTTTATTAACTACATCTTGATGTGATGATGCAGTTGGTAATTCAACTAAGACTGATCTAGCCACTTTTCCATTGCCTCCTAATGAATTTCTAGCCCAATTAACTAAATATCCTGTTCCATAGCTTGAAATATGTGTTGACATTCCAAATTGTGATCTATAGTAACTACCTAGTCCATTGTCTCCAATTGTCTCATTTAACCATCCATGTAAATCAACTAATATCGTTTGACCATTTGCTGATTTATGATCTAATAAGAAATTTCTTAATGAGCTTGCTTCTACTGCTTGGAATCCAGCTGTTCCATTATAATTTCTGCTATCTGTATATCTTGTATAACTACTGCCTATTTGCCAACATCTATTTAAATCAATTCCTTGTCTTGTTGGAGATTGGCTTGTTAATGTTGTTCTTCCTGGTCCATCGTTTGTCCAGCCATTTCTTCTTCCATCTGGGTTAACTTCTGGGAAAATATACACTGTCCATTTTTCTGCTAAGCTTTCATCATTGCTTGTTTTTAAATAATTATAAAAATCCTGAGCAATTAATGTAAGTTCTGTTCCATCTTGATTCCAAATGTCTTCAAATCCATGTACGCTAAATGTTGTAAATAATACATTTGGTCCATATCCCCATTTATAATATTCTAAATTATAACCATTTGATCCACTATTTCCATATGTTCCTTCACTTGATAATTGCACTTCTTCAAATTTAAACATTTGTAATGCTGTATTATTATTCATATATGTTGCTATATTAGCACCATTATATATTGAATTTCCTTGTACAGTTAAGTATAGCCCATTACATTTTGATTTTATCTTGTAGTTTCCATTGCCTACATATTCAAGAATCCATTTTTGTGCATCTGATCCGTTAGCTTCATATTGGTCAACATTAGCGCCATCTGTCGTTTGCCCTGCATATACATCTAACATTTTTTTAGAATGTAATGCTTGCATTGTATATGTATTGTCTCCAATAAATTCAATTTTAAATCTTTGTTGTGGTTCTCCTACATATTCCCAAGTTTGTACATTTGCAAAATTACTTGTACTTGCTCCTCCAACTTCTACTGCCATATTGTTATTTTGAGCTGATTTTATAGCATATATACCATTTTCTAATGTTTGCGTTTCTTTTTGAAAATTAAATCTTTGTGCATTTGTATTGTTTCCATCATATACTTGCACATTTGCTCCATTTGTAGCCACTCCCGCATATATATCTAAATATAGTCCATTTCCTTTACATATGATAGAATATCCGTTGCTTTCTTCTTTTATTATCCATTTTTGTGCATCTGAATTATTGTCTTCATATTGTTGCACATTAGTTCCGCTCACACCGCTTCCAGCATAAACATCTAATAATTTACCTGAATGTATCGCTTCAATTTGATAACATTTCTCAGCTTCTATATATGTAATCTTAAATCTCTTAGAAGTAGTTTGATTTTTATTCCACATTCTAACATTTGCACTATTTCCTGTACTTGCATTTTCTACATCTAATACCATGGAAGGATTTGCAACAGAATATATGCTGTAAATTCCGTCTTCTATTGTTCTACTTCCTTCTATTGTTTCCACTTTTTGTAATATAAATTTTTGTGCATTAGAGTTATTACCTTGATATACCTGTATGTTAGCATGTTCATTTGCTAATCCTGCTGGTATATCTAAATTTAATTCATTACATTTAGATATAATTTCATAATTTCCATTTCCATCTACTCTCAAGATCCATTTTTGTGCATCTGATCCATTTGCTGTATATTGATCAACATTTGTACCATTTACATTTAATCCTGCATATACATCTAAAGCTTTATTTGAACCCACATTTTTTATAGAATAATATCCATCTGACTCATATTTTATATCATACAATTGATAAGCATTTTTGGTATCTTTTATTTGTAATTCAACATTACCAAAATTATTATTTGAATTTCCTGCTATTCCTAAAACCATTTGAGAATTAACCAAAGATTTAATATAATATCTTCCATCTTCTAATGTCTTTTCTGAAGACATTTTTTCTACTTTTTCTAGTTTGAATTTTTGAGCCATACTTCCATTATTTTCATACATTTGAAGCTTTGTTCCTGCATTTGCAATACCTGCATATATATCTACAACTAATCCATTACACTTAGATTTGATTGTATAATATCCGTCTTCTGTTTCTTGAAAACTCCAATATTGTGCATCTGATTGATTTTCTGTATATTGGTCTACAATTGCTCCATTTGTTTTTTCTCCTGCATATACATCTACAAATTTATCAGAACATATAGCTCTTATTTTGTAATACCCATTACTTTGTTTTTCAATATAAAATTTTTGACTTCTATAATTTTGATTTTGATTTATTTCTATTCTTGTTCCATCTTGTTCTGAAGAATTAGTTACATTCCATACCATGTCTTCATTAATAGCACTAGAAATATAATATGTTCCATTTTCAATATTTACATTGCTACTTGCTCTTGTTTCAAGTGATAATGAATTGATTTCACTATTTACTGCTTCTAGAACATCATTAGTTTCACTTTCTAAAGTATTTTCTTGAATGTTATTTGCTTTTACATAAGAAAAAGATAAGCAAATACAAATTACTAACATAATAATTACAAATCTTTTTTTCAAATTCATAAATATTCCCCCTCTATATATTGTCCCATTTTTTTCTTTGGTTACAATTTAAATTATAAATGTTAAATATCCTAACAATGGCATATGAAAAATAATTATTTCTTTTACCATTTTTTTAAACAAGTTTTTACCACCTAAAAATTTTATGTATTGTATAATATGTAGATTAAAATACTTTGATTTTTTTAATTTTTCATAATACTTCACCAGTTTTGTTATAGTTTCTTTGGTCTGTGAATTTTTAGCATATTCTAAGCACATCTTAGCACCGTCCAGATAAGCTTTATCAATTACTTTGTTATTTCGATATTGCAAATAGCTTTGATAAGAAATTCCATGTTCTTGTTTCCACCTAGTGATATTTTGTCCCAAACTCCTTCCCCCAAAAACATTTTCTGTATGTAATCTATACGAAAAAAGTGGTTCTTCAATATAATCTACACCATTTCCTTCATTTGCTATAAAACTTACAAGCCAATCATGTGCCATTACAGAAGAGGTATATGGTAACATCTTATTTCGCACTTCAGCAGTAAATAATTGTGAACACCCTAATCCTAAATACCTAGATATTGCTAAAATGTTATTTTTCCCTTTTACTAATGGCATATTTTTATATTGAAAATAATTATGGTGAATAATCTCATTTTTTTCGTTAATATGTCTTGCATTACAATATACTAAGTCCACATTTTTTTCTATTAATGTCTGTAATGATTTTTCTATTTTATTTGTATCCCAAATATCATCTTGATCACAAAATGCTATATAATTTGCTTTAGACTGTTTTAATAAAAACTCAAAATTTTTGATGTATCCTAAGTTTTTCTCTTGTAAATATATCCTAATACGATTGTCTTGTTCTTTATATTGTTCTAATACTTTTATTACATTTTCATCTTCTGAAAAATCATCTGAAATAATAACTTGGATATTTTTATATGTTTGATTTAAAATACTATCAATTTGTTGTTTTAAATAGACAATATTGGGTTTATAAGTTGCTACTAAAATATCTACTTTTTCTTTCATTTTCTCTCCATAAATTACAATTATAATCTAATTATAGTTTATAATTGTAATTCAGATTTGTCAACATTTTTTACTTTATTTATAATTATATATCTATAATTTTATAACGTTTTAGGCAAACCAAAATGCTATATTTTTAATATTTTATGAAATTAAATGTGCTAATGGAGAAATATTACAAATTCTTACATTATCAAGTAGGAGAATCTCAGACTTGCTGTGAGAGGTGCCTGCTTTATAATGTTAGAATTTGTATATTTCGTAATGCCAGCCATTTAATGAATAAAATATTAAAAATATAGCATTTTGGTTAAATAATTATAATAAAATTTTATTTGTATTGATTGTCAATTTCTTTTAGAATAACATCATGTGCACTACCTTCTGAAATACTAACATCAGAAACTAATGTCAATCTTGCTTTTTCATGTAATTCTGGAATTGTAACACTTCCACAGTTACACATAGTTGATTTAATTTTTGCACAAGTAATAGCTAAATTATCTTTTAATTTTCCTGCATATGGGATATATGAATCAACACCTTCTTCAAATGAAAGTTTTTTATCTCCTCCCATATCATATCTTTGCCAGTTTCTAGCTCTATTTGAACCTTCTCCCCAGTATTCTTTTACATAGCCATTTCCTTTTTTAACAACTCTTGTTGGGCTTTCATCAAATCTAGCAAAATATCTTCCCATCATAACAAAGTCTGCACCTAATGCCAGTGCAATTGTAATGTGATGGTCATGTACAATTCCACCATCTGAGCATACAGGAATATAAATTCCAGTTTCTTCAAAATATTCATCTCTTGCTGCAACTACGTCTATTAAGGCTGATGCTTGCCCACGCCCAATACCTTTTGTCTCACGCGTGATACAAATAGATCCTCCACCTACACCTACTTTTATGAAATCTGCTCCTGCTTCTGCTAAATATCTAAAGCCTTCTCTATCGACAACATTTCCTGCGCCTATTTTTACAGAATCTCCATATTTTGCTCTTACAAAATCAATTGTATTTTTTTGCCATACAGAATATCCATCAGATGAATCCATACAAATTAAATCTACACCTGCATCTACTAATGCTGGTATTCTTTCTTCATGATCTCTTGTATTAACACCTGCTCCGACAATATATCTCTTATTTTCATCTAATAAAGAATTTGGATTATTTTTTCTCTCTTCATAATCTTTTCTAAATACTAAATATTTCAAATTTCCTTCTTCTGTTAATATTGGCAAACATGCAATTTTATTCTCCCATATCATATCATTTGCTTCTGATAAAGAAATTCCTTCATGTGCCCATACAGCTTTTTCCTTTGATGTCATAAAATTATCAATTGGTGCTTCCAAATCATCTCTTGAAACACGATAATCTTTATCTGTTACTAATCCAATAAATTTACCATTTGCAGTTCCATCTTCTGTTATCATAACTGTTGAATGTCCTGTTTCATTGATTAATGCAATTACATCTTTTAATGGTGTTCCAGATTTTACATTAGAATCACTAATAATAAATCCTGCTTTATGTTTTTTTACTTGTCTTACCATTTCTGCTTGTGATTCAATGCTTTGTGAACCATAAATAAAAGCAACTCCACCTTCTCTTGCCAATGCAATTCCCATATCTACTCCTGATACAGATTGCATAATAGCTGATACCATTGGAATATTTGCATAATATTTGGCTTCTTCTCCTTTTTTATATTTTACAAGCGGTGTCCTTAATGATACTTGGTTTGGAATACATCTTTCATCCGTTAAATTTGGTAATAGTAGAAATTCGTTAAATGTTCTTGAAATATCCTCTAAAATCTTTGCCATATTTATACCTCCATTTATTATAAAATTATACATTAGTATATCACATTTTTTATATGATGTAAACCATTTTTTACTTTTTCTATTTAACCAGCCTCATTGTTTCTTTTGCAATCATTAATTCTTCATTTGTTGGAATTAGATATACTTTAACTTTTGAATCAGGTGTAGAAATAACTTTTTCTTCTCCTCTTATATTATTAACCTCTAAATCAAGTTTTACACCCATAAATTCTAGTTTTTCACAAATACCTTTTCTGATATTAATTTGATTTTCACCAATTCCACCTGTAAAGATGATATAATCAATTCCTTTCATTGCAACAGCATATTTTGCAATATAACTTGCAATAGCATAATTAAATTGTTCAATAGCAATTCTTGCTCTTTCTGTTCCTTTGTTTGATTCTTCTTCTATAACTCTAAAATCTGGTGCCATTCCTGATATACTTGCTAATCCTGATTTTTTATTTAAGATATCTTCCATTGTTTGTGGGTCTAAATTTTCTTTTTTCATAATATATGTAAGAACAGATGGATCTAAATCTCCACTTCTTGTAACCATTGGTAATCCCCCAAGTGGTGTTAATCCCATACTTGTGTCAATTGATTTTCCGTCTTTTATAGCACAAATACTAGCTCCTTGACCTAAATGACATGTAACGATTTTGGTGCCTTCAAGAGATTTATTTTCAATTTCTGCTAGTCTTTGAGATACATACATATGAGATGTACCATGTGCTCCATATTTTCTTACATTATATTTTGTATAATATTCATATGGAATTGGATAAATATATTTATCTTTAGGCATTGTTTGATGAAAAGTTGTATCAAATACAGCTACCATTGGTTTACCAGGCATTACATTTTTGCAAGCTTCCATTCCCAATACAGCTGCTGGGTTATGTAATGGTGCAAACTCTCCACATTCTTTAATTTTTTCTATAACATCATCATTAATCACCGCTGACTCTTTGAACACTTCTCCTCCGTGAACTACTCTGTGACCAATTGCTTCTATTTCATCTAATGAATCAATTACTTTATATTCTGGATTTGTAAATTGTTCTAATGTAAACTCTATAGCTTCCTTATGGTCATATGCTGGTTTTTCAATTGTTACTTTTTTTCCTAATGCTTTATGTGTTATAAATGCTTCTTTTTCTCCTATTCTCTCATATTTTCCAGAAGCTAAAACTTCTTCTGTTTCCATATTAATTAATTGATACTTTAGTGATGAACTACCACAATTTAAAACTAAAATTTTCATTTTTTAAATTCCTCCTTTTAGGGACGTGCCAAAATGGACAATTTTTCTCCAAAAGGGACAGCCCTCATTTTCTATTCTTTTTTTATATTAATTAAACTTTATCTGATATTGTCTGCTTTTGGTCGTCTAGCTTTTTTGTTCATATCTAATTCTATTCTATCAGATTGTTCCATTCTTGCTTTTATATCTTTGTCATATTTTTTCATATTTTCATTAATATTCTTTGTTAGTAAACTTAGCTCCTCATCGCTTAATATTCTTTGCTTTTCTCTCCATTCTTTACAATTTCCCATTTTATTAAACCTCCTTTAATTTTAAAGTTTCTCTAGCTATCATAAGCTCTTCATTGGTTGGGACTACAAACGTTCTAACTTTTGCATCTTTTGCAGTAATTTCTGCTTCATTTCCTTTTACTTCTTGATTTTTTTCTTCATCTATTTTTACGCCAAATACTTCTAAATAATCGCAAATTGCTTTTCTTGAGTCTTGGCCTTTTTCTCCTACTCCTGCTGTAAATGTCAAAATATCAAATCCATTCATTGCCACTGCACATTTTGCTACATAACAAGCTACTAGATAATGAAAATTATCTAGTGCAAGAATAGACCTTTCATCTTCAGCCATAGCTTCTGCTTCTATATCTCGAAAATCAACTGAAACACCAGATATTCCATAAGCTCCAGATTGTTTGTTTAGAATTTTCTCCATGTCATCTGGTTTTAAGTTTTCTTTTTTCATAAGGTATGTAACTACAGATGGGTCTAAATCTCCACTTCTGGTTCCCATAGAAATTCCTCCAAGTGGTGTTAATCCCATACTAGTTTCTACTGACTTTCCATATTGGATAGCACAAACACTAGCACCTTGCCCTAAATGGCAATTAATAATTTTTAATTCTTTGACATCTTTTCCCACTAATTCTGCCACTCTATTTGCCACAAATTGATGAGACGTTCCATGGAATCCATATTTTCTAACACCATATTTTTCATAATATTCATATGGTATTGGATAAATATATTTTTCCTTTTCTAGTGTTTGATGAAATGCTGTGTCAAACACTGCTACCATTTTCATGTTAGGAGCCAATTTCTTACAAGCTTTAATTCCTAAAATTGCTGCCGGATTATGTAATGGTGCTAAATCTACACATTCTTCAATCCCTTTTATAACTTCATCTGTAATAACAACTGGTTTTGTAAATTTTTCACCGCCATGAACAACTCTATGTCCAATTCCACCTAGTTCTTCTAAGTTTTTTATAACACCATAATGTGGATTTGTAAGTCTACTTAGTACGAATGAAATTGCTTTATCATGGTTTTTAGCATAATGCTCAAATTTGTGAACTTCTCCATTTACTTTGTGTGTCAAAAAGGAATCTGCTTGCCCAATTCTTTCAAAATATCCTTTTGCTAAAACACTTTCTGTTTCCATATCAATGACTTGATATTTCAATGATGAACTTCCCGAGTTTAATACTAATATTTTCATAAAAACTCCTTATCTTTATTTTTTGGTTACTCATTGTGCAAGTTAAATTGTTTGTTATTTTATAATTAAAAAAACTCTTTTTAATATAGCTTAATTTTGTGCTTGAACTGCTGTTATGGCAACAACCCCTGCTATATCATCACTATTACATCCTCTTGATAAATCATTTACTGGTTTTGCAATACCTTGGCATAATGGTCCATAAGCTTCTGCTTTTGCTAATCTTTGTACCAATTTGTATCCAATATTTCCTGCATTTAAATCAGGGAAAATTAATACATTTGCTTCTCCTTTTAATGGACTATTAGGTGCTTTTGATTTTGCAATTTCTGGGATAATCGCTGCATCTAATTGCAATTCTCCATCTACCAATAAATCTTTTTGTTTTTCTTTTACTAATTTTGTTGCTTCTATCACTTTTTCTGTTAGTTCTGAATGTGCACTTCCATAAGTTGAATATGAAAGCATAGCCACCTTAGGTTCTTTTCCTACTAATTGTTTAAAACTTTTACTTGATGAAATAGCAATCTCTGATAATTGCCCTGGATTAGGATTTTCATTTAATCCACTATCTCCAAATATAAATACACCATTTTCACCATATTCACAATCAGGTACTACCATGACAAAAAAGGCAGAAACTAATTTGGTATCTGGTGCTGTTTTTAGAATTTGTAAAGCTGGTCTTAATGTATCTGATGTAGAATGTGCTGCTCCTGAAACTAATCCATCTGCTTTGTTGTCTTTTACCATTAACATTCCATAATATACTGGATCTAAAACCAATTCTTTTGCTTTTTCTATTGTCATTCCTTTGTGTTTTCTTAACTCATATAGTAAATTCACATATTTATCATAATCTTCTGATTTTTGTGGATCTACAATTTTTGCACCTTCAATGTTTACCTCATTTGTTTTTGCCTTTTCTAAAACGTTTTTTTCATTTCCTACTAAAATAATTTTTGCGTATTGTTCTTTCATTACCTTCTCTGTTGCTTTTAATACTCTTATGTCTTCTGCTTCTGGAAGAATAATGGTTTTCATGTTTTGTTTTGCTCTTTGTTTCATTTCTTCAATAAAAGCCATTTTTGTTGCCTCCTTTACCTCAACCATTATATACTATAACCAAACAAAAGCACAAGTCTTTTTTGAAATTTTCATAATACCAAAGTCAGAATTAAAAATACCTCAGATATCTATAATACATCAATTTCTTCCTGCGTTAAATTGGTTATTTTTTGTATTATTTCAATTTCTATTCCATTATCCTTCATCTTTTTAGCTATTTCTTTTATTCCTTTTTCCCTTCCTTGCTTATATCCATATCTTTCCACTGCTTTTTCATCTCTAATTGCTTTCAATCTTAGTTCTGCCAAAATTTGCATTCTTTCATCTTCACTCATTACTTCTAACTTTTCTTTTGCTTCTTTCATTTCTTTATTTTCTTCCATATACTTCTCCACCTTCTTACTTTCAGGATTTTCTATAAACTCTAGCCATTTTACTAATTCTTCCTCTTGCTCTTCTCCTGCTAGTTTATATATCTTTGGTATCTCAATTATATGTATTTCTAAGTCTTCTGTCAAGACCAGTTTTCTCTTCTCTTCTTCTATTATCTTCCATCTACTGTGATATTCTAACTCTTCTAATCTATTTATTTCAAAATTTACTATTAATACTTCTATTGTCTTTTTTAACTCTATATAGTCATTACTTGATTTTAGATTTTTTCCATATATTCTTGACCAATAATATAATATTCTTTCTAATAATTTATCTTTTTCCACCATCTGCATCTCTACATTACAATATTCTTCATTATTAATTTTTACTAACACATCCAATATACCCATTTTATCTTCTAGGTTTTCTCTTCTTAATACAATATTTCTACTTAAATCCACTTCTTCTAGTTCTTCATCTAGTATCGCTTCTAAAAATTTCTTTGTAATTCTTTCACTTCCCACTTCTCCAAATAGTGCTTGAAAAATTACATCTAATTTCGGAGATAATAATTTTCTTTTTTCTTCTCCTTTTGTTTCTTCTTTTTGAGTCATTAAATTCCTCCTTGTTTTTTATTTTTTCATTATTTGCCATCAAATACTTTAAATTCATTTTGATTAAAAATTGATACAACTTTTACTTAATAAAAATATTTTTATAGTTTTAAAATTTTTATTGATTTAGGATACAAAAATTGTAGATAATAAAAAATAACACTAAGCTTTATATTTAACGTTTTAAAATAAAATAAAGTTTGATAATAAAAATTCGTTAAAACATATATTAAATAAATTTTATATTGTAATTTCTGCAATTTATTGGGATTTCATTTAGAAATAATATTTAGATTTTAATTTTCAAAAATTAATGACAAATAATTATGTTAATAATATATCATGTAGTTTTATATTTTGCAAGGCTTTATTATAATTTTTAAATAATTTTTTATAACCCTCAACATGACATACAAATTCTTTTCATGTTGAGGGTATCGTTAAATATATTATAAAATTTTCACAAATTCACATATAATTTGATTATCTTTCCTATAAAAATTTATATCATATGTGTTTTCCTCACTTTTATATGTTTTGCTATATAATCTTTCTTCATAATAGATACTTTCTTCTATTGGTCTTTCAAAACTTTCTGTACTTTCTCCATATAATGTATCTGTTTCTTTATATTCTTCATCTATTCCCATATAGCTTTTACAAGTTTCCTCAAATGTTTGGATAATTCCACTTATCTCTGTATTTTTGTCTCCATATTTACTTAGTATATATTCTGTCTTGTATATGTTTAGATTTTGCGTTCCTCTTGCATAGATTAGCTTTCCCTCTGTTTTTCCTAGTCGTACATTTGCTTTTACTTCAAATTTGTTTCTTCCTATTATATATTTTAATGATATTTCTTCTTGTGTTTGTTCTGTTTTGTATGATAACTTTTCTATATCGTCTATGTTGATGACTTCTGACAAATCTATAGTTTGTAATGTTTCCGAGTTCTCTGTTTCTTTATTATTAATTGATATTACAATTATTAAGATTACAAGCAATATCAATATTATTGCTATGCTTGCTCCTATTATAATTTTTTTCTTTTTTTCTATCATATATCTTCTCCTTAATCTTTATATATGTCTTTCTATTCTACCACTGTTATATTTGTATAACTTGGAAATTTATCTAATATCCAATCTTTTGTACTTTGATTTGTAGTGATTTGAACTGTTACTGGTATATTTGAGAACATATAATTCCAATTTATTACATTTATTGTATTAAAATTACTGATGTCTAATCCTGTTAATGCTCTACAATCAAAAAACATAGAATTCATGTTTGTTACATTACTCGTATCAAATCTACTTAAATCTATTTTTGTTAATCCTCTACATCCGTTAAGCATATTTAACATACTAGTTACCTTACTTGTATTGAAACTGCTTATATCTAATTCTGTTAATCCGTTACAACCGCTGAACATTGATCCCATACTTGTTACATCGTTTGTAACAAAATTTCCTATATTTAGCTCTTGTAATTTATTACAATCAGCAAACATTCCATACATACTAATTACATTTTCTGTATTAGAATTACCAACATTTAATTCTGTTAGGCTTGAACATCCTTGAAATGTTCCTCCATAACTCCAAGCTCCATATTGTTCTCCCATTAAGGTTACTTTACTTGTATCCCAGTCACTTACTCCTAATGTTTTTAAGTTTGTACAACCTTGGAATGTTGAAAATAATCTAGTTACGTTACTTATATTCCAATTATTTAAGTCTAATGCTTCTAAATTTGAACAATTATAAAACATATTTTGTAAACTAGTCACATTGCTCGTATCAAATGTATCTAAGCTTAATTGTTCTGCTTTACATTCTCTAAACATATAACTCATATTTGTTACTAGCTCTGTTTCTAAATTTTCTAATCCTGTTATCGTTACTTCTTGATTTTCTACTCCATAGCCTATATTTGAAAATAAGTTACTTGAATTACTATTTGCAACTACTCCTCCTTCTCCTGCAATTGTTACTTCATAATATCCATCACTGTCACTGTCTTCATACCACGCTAAATACATTCCATTTTGACTTTGTGATACATCCCATGTGTTTTCATCACTTATACTATGTCCTGCTAATGATGTTGTAATATTTATACTTTCTATTATTCCTCTTTGAATTTCTTTTACTGTTTCTTTTTCTTGATTGGCACTTCCTAAAAATCCTGATGTTGATTTATCTTCTCCATAAGTTGCAACCAATGCGGTATGATCTCTTATCGTATATGGTCCAAAACATACTTCTCTTTCAATCTCTCCTACTACAACTCTTACCCATAAATAGTAATCTCCGCCTACTGTATCGCTACTAAATACAGTCGTTGTTCTGCTTCTTCCTTCTCCTATTAATGTAGTTTCTAAAAATTTTGTATCCTCTGGTGCATTTTCTTTATCTTGGTTCCATGCATATACTAATGAATATTCTGCTCCTTCTATTTCTATTGGTGTTTTTACTGTTAAGTCTACTTGTTGTACTAACTCTGGTGTTGCATTGCTTTCTGGATTCGCAACAATTTCTGCTTGTGTAATTAATTCATCTTCTATTCCTAAATATTTTACGTCTCCATCTATGCTTACTTTATATATCCTTCCGCTATCTACAAATTTTACAAAATATCCCTGTTCTTCTGTATCTGCTGTTACTATTGTTTTCCCTTCTCCTGTTATTTTGTCTAGCTCTTCTTGCAATTCATTTCTTACAATATTTCCTCTTTTATTATTTCCCATTGCTTGTACTGTTGCTTGTTCTACTATTTCTCTTTCATTGTCTATTTCTGTCCTTTCTTTTGCCCTTAGGGCATTTTGTATTATTCCATTTTCTGATGTTATAGATGATATGGTTATTCCTGCTAAGATTAATAAAACAATTATGTATAGGAAATTACTGATGGTTAGCCAGTAAAAAAATTTCCTTTTTACCGTTATTTTATTCTGGCT
>CALXAE010000007.1 GCA_944386205.1 uncultured Clostridia bacterium | reverse complement strand
ATACTTAGTGCTTTTGTTTTTTCTATATTTTATTAAAATCTTTTTTATTTTTTCCCCAGAAAATTTAACTCATATTTAGAGTTGATTTTTCCTAAACAATAAAACAAGACCTAGAAATAAGCTTCTAAGTCCTGTTTTTCTTTTTATGCTTCATTTTATTTAGATATTTCTAATATAAAATATTCCAAATTTTCTGACATGATATTCTCTGTTTTTATCTTGTACATTCTCTTGATTGTTCTCATAATCCCATTGCTTGTACAAACCAAAATCAAAGAACTATCTGGGTAAGTTGCAAAAATTCTATCAATGGCTTTCTTTACTCTGGCTTCTACTACCTCATGTTTTTCGCCGTTAGGTGGTGTATATTTTCCCTTTTGAAAAGCCTTACGAAGTTCCTGATTAACAGTTTCTTTCTTCAGCCCTTCCCAATCTCCAAGATAGATTTCTGAAAATCCTTCATCTTCAATGAATTTTTGATTAGGAAAAATTGCTTCTAATGTCTCTTTTGTTCGTTCAAGTGGAGAACAATAAATTGCATTAAAAGAATATTGATTTAATGTTTTTCTCATTTTTTCTGCCTGATTTCTTCCCTCTTCTGTGATTCCTATATTTATTCTTCCACAAAACCGACCTTCCTTGTTCAAGTTAGTTTCTGCATGTCTTAAAAAAATGATTTGTTTCATGTACATTCTCCTATCTGTTACTCAAATTGAAACTTTTTTACTTCACAGTTTTTTATGCTTAATTGTAAACATTCTCCATTTTGAGGTATGCCATGAAAATAGCAGTTAATTGCAATGCTGACTCCACCATGAGTTACTAACAAAATGTTTTTATCTTTATATTTCTTTTTTGTTTCTTCTAGAAATAAAAATATTCTATTAAAGAACACTCTGATGTTTTCTGCTTTCTGATAAGTCATATTTTTTTCGTAATTCCAAAAAGCCTGAAAATCAAAATCATTTTTAGACATTCCTTCCATTTCTCCGAAATCTCTTTCAGAAATTCTTTCATCAAAAATAATAGGAATGTTTTTAGCAGTATTAATGATTTGTGCTGTCTGTCTTGCTCTTTTTAAAGGAGAACAAATAATAAAATCAATAGGTTTTTCTTTTAATTTCTCCATTGTTTCTTTTGCTTGTTCTATCCCTTTACTGTTAAGGTCAATATCTGCTTTGCCTTGTACTTTTCCATACAAGTTCCAGTCTGTTTGTCCATGTCTTGTCACATATAACATAATTTTACCTCCATACTTGAAAACCTTTTGCTGAAAAAGAGCAAACTTGTTTTAGCTCTGCACAAACTTCTAATTCATTGATTTGTGCTATTTTCTCGATGTATTCTCTAAGCTCACTGTCTTTTTCAGAAGAGCCATGCCGGTTAATCGCATCTTCTCCGATTGTAATTCCATTTGAAGTAAACTGTTTACCTCCAATTTCTAAATAATCTCTGTGATATGCAAGTTTACTCTCTTTTGGTAATCCCAATCCAAATCCATGTGGGATATAGTCATTTTTAGAGTTTCCCCTTTTCTTTACTATATACACATTTTTTCCTGGACTTGTCAGTAATGTCGCTACCTCATTAGTTTTTTGAACACCAATCAAGACTTCATGTATCGATGGCATTCCATAATGAGCTACATTCAAAATCTCTTTTCCCATTTCATTTTTCAAGACCCTTTTACAAAAATCGTAGTTACGTTCTGCATTAAAAGGTTCCAGCATTTTCGCCATTTTGTAAAATTCCTCTGCTTTACTTCCTTCAATATATCGCAGATACCGACAATGATTATCGTCTGTTTCTGTTTTTATAGCAGAATAATACCAATTTCCAATAACTGGATAAAGTTCCTTTTTGTATTCACATGCAGAAGCATGAACCAACATATAGTAGCCCTCTTCTATTCCTGAAAAAAATGCATTGTTTTCTACATAGCACAAAGAAATGAAATGATTCCCATTTGTGAAATTCCAGTCATATTTTGATGTATCTGTTAAAACATTCTCACATCTCGTTTTAAACTCATCCACCCGCATATCAGAATTTATCTGATATAATGCTGTACCACATACATTTACTGTGGTATCTACTGGAACGAAAGGAATATCAGTCTGCTCCCAGCTGTACACAGCTCCTGTAAAGAAACCACCTCGCATTCTTGTAACATTATGTGCAATTCCTAAGTCAGTCATTGCGTAAATATCACAAGTTTTCTGTGTTGATGACAGCTTTGTAGCAACTTTTGAAAGCAACTTTTCTGTTGTTTCTAATTCCCGAAGCACATTCTTTTGTGTTCCATCATTCAATGTTAAGTTATAAATCATATTGTTTCCTCCTTTTTGTGACATTAAATGTTTTTTGTTACAATTCCTTTATTATAAGGAATTAGGTTCCTCTAGCAATTCAAGCATTTAATTTTATGCTTAATATATGCCTATTTTATTCTATTTTATGTTAATCTTCTTTTCTAAAATTTTCAAAATACAGTTTTTAAAAATTGATAAAAAAAATATCAATTTTCTTTTATTCTTGTAATTTTATGTTAAATAATGCTATAATAAAAATAGATTGTATAAAAATAATGGAGGAATTATGGAACAAAAAATCTTAAAAACAAATAGAGCAAAATTATTATCTGATTTTATCAATGAAATTAAAGTATCTATTAAAAAGCATAATATAAAAGGCGAATTACCTAGTAAAACCTATATTTACACCAGAATTGCGGATTATACACATTATGCAGAGGTCAGTATCCGAAAGTTTTTAACTGGTAGTATTCCTAAAGATATTGCAAGTTTTGTGCAAGGCATTATCGAATATGCAAAATTGGTACAAGTAGACGATTCTAAAATTGATACATTTGCCAAAAATTATTTATCTGCTACCAATACAGTTATTTTCAATGATACAACCATAAAAACTAAAAATAATCTAATTCCTCAAGATTTAACAAAAATTATTCGTTCACAAAAACTAACAACATTTTTAGATAATTTTATAGAAGGTTCTATCAATATCTCCTATATTTATGGTTATAAATTAGGTGGAAAATCAAAATCTGTCATGGCATATATGTATGATTTAACCTTTAAAAATAAATTTGAAAATATGATTTGGATAAATTTAAAAAAAGAAAATCAACTATCTACTATTTTTGATACGATTTTACTTTTCAATTTAGAAAATAAGGCAAAAATCAATCCAGAAGAAAAATCAGAGACTTGTTTCCAATTTATAAAAACTAGTAAATCTATTTTGATACTGGATTTTGATGATGACAATATCAATCCTGAAACAATTGAATTGATGAAGCAATATGCACCATTTTCAAAAATTGTAATGATTACCGCTATTCCTTATCATCAATATGAAAATCAGCTAGCTTCTTATTCTTCTAGTTTTTGCATTAATGATTTCATTTCTAAAGAAGAATTAACGACTATGCTAAACACCACAGAAGATTTTAAAAAAATTATGGATATGCAACCTTCTTTGGCTAATACTTTATATTCCATAACTGGTGGTATTCCTTTTGCTTCAATTTATTTGATGAAAAAAATTGTAAGTGCTAATAGAGTTGGAATTTCTTTAGAAAATGCCATTTCAAAATATACAAAAACAAATGCAGATTATAAAATCATGTCCGAAAAAATTATCAATGATATTTGGAATACATTAAGCCCAACGGCTAAAAAAATCTTAATCATTTGTGCTAACTTTAAATACACCATATCTATTGAACTGATTTCGTATATTCTAAATTTAGACATATTATCAGATGAATGGCAAAATGCTATCACAGAATGTTATACAAATGATTTATTAATCCCTATTCTTCAAAACAACCCAAGGCTAGATATGCATAATTTAATCAAAACACTTGTCTTGGTCAATGCTTCTGAAGAAGATTTTGATAAAACTATATTTTTTAGGCAATTAGCTAATTTTTATATAGACAAATCAGCTTATGTAGGCGAATGTTATAATGATGTTTCCAAGTTGAAACTATTTGACGAGTTAGATGAATGGAATATCACTAAACAGATTTTAACTATGTTGGAAGAAAACAAATTGTATAAAGAATATATTACAATTGTTAGAAATCTAAAATATTATATTTATGTTAGAGGTATGTGGGAAAAAGGTGAAAATTCTCCACTTTTAAAAAGAGCTCAGATGGCAAACATGATACAAGATAAGGATGAAGAGTTAGAAGCTTTATGTGATTATATTAATATTATGTCCAAGTCACAAAATGCAGACGAGGCTTTAAAATATTTAGATATTGCCTCTAAAATTGTTGATAAGGAAAAAGAACATTTAGAAAAACGTATCGTTTGCTTGTTTTATCATGTTAAGGCATTGTATATGTGTAATTGTTTAAAACAGTATAAAGAAAGTTATGAAATATGGACTTTTATAAAAGAAAACTATTTTCCATATATTAATGAATATCGAAAATTGGTTACAGATTTATGGATTACAAGATGTTATTTAAAAATTGAAGATGTTTTTGATTTAAAATACACCATGTTAGTTAATCGATTAGAAGAAGCAAAACAGGCTAATTTTACACGTGGTCAAGCAGATTATCGCCTTCTTTTAATTTCTTTATTGCTAGAAAATTATACAGTTACTAAAGATACAAAATTTTTGGAAATGACAAATACAGAATTGATTGCTTGTGAAGAATTTTTAAAGGAACAAGATGCTTTTGATATACGAAATGAGGCTTTATATTATCGATTAAAAGCAATATATTCTATGTATACTGATAATTCTACTAAAGCTCAAGAATTTGCTGAAAAAGCTATTAAAGATTATGAAATGATGAATTGTAAAAAAGATATAGAGACTTTACTTGAAAATTTGAACCATTAGGGACGTGCCAAATGGTTCAAATTCTTTCTTCTTAATTGCCCACAAGCTGCATCAATATCTGAACCTAGTTCTCTTCTAATAGTTGCAACAATTCCATGGTCATTTAAATAGTCTCGAAATTTCATAATATTTTCATTTGAACTTTTTGTATATGCCCCATTTTCAATTTTATTAATTGGAATTAAATTTACATGGCAAAGCATGCCTTTTAGCAATTTTACTAATCGTTTGGCATCTTCTAAATTATCATTATTTTCTTTTGCTAAGGCATATTCAAAAGAAATTCTTCTATGTGTTTTTTCTATATAATCCTTACACGCTTGTAGTAATTCTTCTATATTATATCTATTGTTTACTGGCATCATTTTGCTTCTTTGTTCGTCTGTTGTGGCATGCAAAGAAATGGATAATGTACATTGTATATTTTCTTCTGCTAATTGGTAGATTTTAGGCACTAATCCACTGGTAGATATACTGATATGTCTAGCTCCTATATTTAATCCTTTTGGATGATTGATAATTCTAATGGCTTTTACGACATTATCATAATTATCCAAAGGTTCTCCAATTCCCATAAATACAATATTAGAAATTCTAACACCTGCATCTCTTTCTACTGCCATAATTTGTTCTATAATTTCTCCAGTAATTAAATTTCTTGCAAATGGAATTCCTGTGGAAGCACAGAATTTACATCCCATTTTACAACCAATTTGGGATGATACACATATACTAAATCCATGATGATATTCCATCAATACCGTTTCAATGGCATTTCCGTCTAATACGTCAAATAGATATTTTTTTGTTCCATCTGATGCTACTTGTTTTTTTAATATCTTAAATTCTTTGATTTCATATGCTTGTTTTAATTTTTCTCTTAATTCTAGTGATAAATTTGTCATATCATCAAAATTAGATACTCTCGCTTCATAAAGCCATTTAAAAATTTGCTCTGCTCGAAATGGCTTTTCTCCAATTTCTTTTAGTTCTTCTTTTAATTCGTCTAAACTATAATTTTTGATATTTTTCATTTAAAAGTCCTTTCATTTCTTTCGGTATGATTATGTTTTTCGGTCTATTCACTTTTAATAATTGCTGGTATTGTTCAATAATTTCATAATCTTTTCCATAAAAAAACATCATCAGTCTTCTTCTTATTTTATCAAATTTTGTTTGTTTTATTACAATTAATCCTGTTTCCATTTTTTTATGTGACATAGGAACACCTACCTTTTTGTCCGATTGGGGACGTTTCTTTTTGAGACATTATTATGTAAAGTTTATTGTTCTAAAAAAATATAAATATAAGAGTAAAGTTATTATTATTTTTATTAATAAATGAAACTTTACATAATAATGTCTCAAAAAGAAACGTCCCCAATTGGACACTACAAAATTTTATCTGCCATTTCTTCCATCTGTGCTATATTTTCGTTACTCATTGTTGATTTTATCGTTATTATTGGTTCAATAATATTTATATCTTTCATTTCTTGTAATACATTTTTCATACATTTTCCAGCTGAAGGTGCCCATGAGCCATTTTCTATAATTCCCACTGTTCTATTTTGATAATTTCTTTCTTTTAATCTATCTAAAAATTGTTTCATAGGTGGGAACACACCTGCATTATAACTAGATGATGCAACAATTAAATGTGAATACTTAAATGCATTCCCTACTGCTTTTGCCCAATCTTCTTTCGTTAAGTCTCCTAATACAACTTTTTTTGCTCCTTTTTCTTTTAAAATTTCTGCTAATTTTTCTGCTGTTTTTAATGTATTTCCATAAATAGAGCTACATGCAATATAGATTCCTTCTTCTTCTGGTTTGTAACTGCTCCATGTGTTATATTTATCAATATAATATCCTAAATTGTCTTTTAAGATTGGTCCATGTAAAGGACAAATCATTTGAATATCTAAATTTGCTGCTTTTTTTAGTAATGCTTGTACTTGCATTCCATATTTTCCAACAATTCCAAAATAATATCTTCTTGCCTCACAGTCCCACTCTTCTTCTGGTTCTATTGCACCAAATTTTCCAAATCCATCTGCTGAAAATAGGATTTTTTCTGTTTGCTCATATGTTACCATAACCTCTGGCCAATGTACCATTGGTGCCATAAAGAATTGTAATTTGTGGTTTCCGATGTCTAGTACATCTCCTTCCATAACAACAAATTTACGATTCGAGAAGTCTATTTCTTTAAAGAAGTTTGCTAACATATTAAATGTTATTTGATTTCCTACAATTTTCATTTCTGGATATTTTTTTGCAAGTATCCCTATGTTATAGGCATGGTCTGGCTCCATATGTGAAACAATTAAATAGTCTGGTTTTTCTCCTTCTAACGCTTTTTCTAAGTTTTCTAACCATTTATCTGTTAGTTTTTCATCAATCGTATCTAATATTACATTTTTCTTATCTTTTATTACATAAGAATTGTAGCTCATTCCATTTTCTAATACATATTGATTTTCAAATATTTTAATATTTTTATCGCTTGCACCTATATGGATAATATCCTTTGAAATTGTCATATCACTTTTTACTTTCATCTTTACCTTCATTCCTTTCATGCCAATTATTAACATTAATTTTTTTAATACATTTTCAATCATAGAAAAATGTATTTTCTTATGATTGAAACAATTATATTTTTTCATTATTCATTATTTTGTGTAATGGTAATACTTATTATTCTTCCTTCATCATTATAATTCATCTCTACAATATATGTAGAACCTGTATTGATACTTTCTAATGAAACTTCTGTATCATCTCCTGTAAGCGTAACTACTCCAGTAACTTCTACTTTTTGATTATCATCTTTTGCACTTATATTGTTGGTTACTACCATTTGCAATAAACCTTTAACCGTTGTTCCTCTTTGCTCTCCTTCATATTGTATAAATCTACTATTAAATGCTGAAATTTCTGTTTCAGATAAATCACTTTCAACAACCTCTGCTGCTTGATTATAAATTAACATACTAGTAGATGAGATTAATGGAAAAGCAAATATCATTGGATTTCCATATTCACTAAAACCAATTTCTTCCATTTGCATTGTATTAACTTCACCAATTCTTTCTCCTATCGCCATAAGTATTGTAGCCATTTGTTCAAGGTCATAATCATTTAATACTTGTATTTCATCTTCTGCATAATCTTCTATAGTGATACTATCATTAAATGTATCTGTACAGTTTAAGTTATACACTAATCTTTGTTCTTCTCCATCCATTTTTCCGATGACTCCAAATTGGTATGTTTCATTTACAGTTGTTAATTCTTGCAAACCTTGATAACTTGCTGTAAAAAGATATCCCATCTCATCTTGTGTTTCAGAATCTGTCACATTCAATTCCATTCCATATGTTAAACTTCCTTGATTATTTGTTTTAGTTATTTTTAATTCTGTTGTGGTTGTTGTATTAGTTGTTGTTAAAGTAATTGCTGATAATTTTCTGTCTGTTTGAGATACTGTTATTGTATTTGTTCCATCTTCTGTTTCTGAATTGTTTATATCATCAATTAATTGTTGAACAATATCTTGTACAGTTACTTCTTGGTTAGAAATTTGATTCATATTATCTAATACCTCTTGAAACATTTCTTCCATTTTTGGCATCATTATTTGGTCATTTTTTAATGTTTCTAAAAATGCAAGCATTAAATCTTTCATCTCTTGATTTGTAATTTGTACAGAATAACTTGTTACACCATTTTCTTCTGTTTTGCTAAATTCTTTTACGCCTAATTTTTCTTCTAATAAAGATGTATATGTATTAACTACTTGTTCTCTTTCTTCATCTGTTAAATTTATTGTTTCTGGGTTTGTATATTTACTAAATAAATCAATAGAGTCTGGAACATTTGTTGTATCTGTTACACCAAATTTTTCTACAAATTCTTTTAAATTGTTGTTTTCTATACCAACATATTGACTTGAAACATAATCTGTTTGTAATCCTAATGTTTCATTTGCATATTTATATTTAAATGGAAAACTAACATCACTTGAATAATTGATAGAAATATCTTGTTCATTTTTTCTTGCAGTATTATCAATTTTTCCTGAATATTCTATATTAAAATCATTCAATGTTTGTAACATGTCAGAATCCGCTCCACTCATGCTAATATCTACAGAATAATTTCCACTGTCTTCATATTTTCCTGTATATTTTTTATTTGTATATTCTATTAGTTGACTATCAATAAATCCGTCTTGTACATCAACTATTTGTCCTAAGTATTTAAAAAATAGTTGCCCATTTGATTTTAATAAATCTGTTTCAAAATAGATATAGGCAAAAATCCCCCTAAAATTAAAATTAGTAAAAGTATTATAGTTACAAATCTTCCAACTACTTTTGTTTTCATTTGTTTTCCTCCTTTTATTTTTTTCTTTAAGCATTTTCATTTCTATTGTTTTTATTGCCTTTTTTCTTTTTAGATTTTATCACAATAATTTATTTTTGTATAGCTTATAAAAAATAAATTATTATTTTTTTATAAAATAATTATTAAAAGAACCACCCTACCGACTCTCATTGAAAGTCGGTAGGGTGGTTCTTTTACTCGTCTCTACTTAATCGCATTCTGAGATCGTGAAGAAAACTCCACAAACGATGGCAGACAATTTTCCACCAAGTAGGAATGAAACCAGCTGTAGTCATACTAGCTAACATCCAGAACAGGAAAACCTCTCCAATTCCGCTGTGTTTACATTCTGTTGTCATCCCTACGATGAAAGTCACAATGCCCATTACCCATATGAATGGAAGCATAAGGATGGACCGTCTAAGGTCGACGGAATCATCTCTCTCATCATCGAAATTCTCCAATCTAATCCAGATTGGCATTGCTTCACCTTCCTTCCACTTAGGTAACTGGTTGCTGAGAATTTTTTCAAAATTCTCCAAAGTGTTGATAATCTTTTTCTTCATGTTTTTCCCTCTCTTTTTTCTCTCTACTCCTGTGTTTACAGTTACACTTATATTATACCACAATTTACATAATTAATCAATTTCGATTGCACCTGTATATAATCCATAATAAGTTCCTTTTTGTGCAATTAATTCATTATGATTTCCTCTTTCAATAATTCTTCCATGGTCTAATACCATGATTAAATCAGAGTTTTTGATTGTTGAAAGTCTATGTGCAATAACAAATACAGTTCTTCCTTTCATTAGTTTATCCATTCCTTCTTGAACAATTTTCTCTGTTCTAGTATCAATGCTTGATGTTGCTTCATCTAAGATTAATACTGGTGGATTATTTAATGCCGCTCTTGCAATTGATAATAATTGTCTTTGCCCTTGTGATAAACCTTCTCCATTACCAGTTATCATCGTGTCATATCCATGTGGTAGGTGTTTAATAAATTTGTCTGCATTTGAAAGTTTTGCAGCAGCCTCTACTTCTTCATCTGTTGCATTTAATTTTCCATAACGGATATTATCTCTTATGGTTCCTGTAAATAAGCTAGTATCTTGTAATACCATTCCTAATGACCTTCTTAAGTCATCTTTCTTTATTTTTCTAATATTAATTCTATCATAACGAATTTTTCCGTCTTGGATATCATAAAATCTGTTGATTAGATTTGTAATTGTTGTTTTTCCTGCCCCTGTTGCTCCAACAAATGATACTTTTTGACCTTCTTTAGCAACTAGGCTTATATCATGTAAAATTCGTTTCTTTTCTTCATATCCGAATTGTACATTTTCAAATTCTACTTGGCCACGAAGTCTTGTATATGTAATTCTGCCATCTTTATGTGGATGTTTCCATGCCCACATACCTGTTCTTTCTTCTGTTTCTACAATTTTTCCGTTTTCCATTTTGGCATTAACTAATGTTACATATCCTTCATCAACCTCTTCTTCTTGGTCAATTAAGTCAAAGATTCTTTCAGCACCTGCTAATGCCATAATGATAGAGTTCATTTGTTGTGATACTTGACCTAATGGATTTGTGAAGGCTTTTACATATTGTAAAAATGCTGCAATACTACCGATTGTTAAGATTCCATTAACTGATAAGATACCACCAATAACAGCAACTAATACATATCCTAAATTTCCAATATTCATAATACAAGGCATTAAAATATTTGCATACATATTGGCTTTTGTCATACTGTCACATAATTGTTCATTTAAATCATCAAATTTTGCTTTTGAATCTTCCTCATAATTGAATACTTTGACAACTTTTTGTCCTTCCATCATTTCTTCAATATATCCATTGACTTTTCCAATGTCTTCTTGTTGTTTAACGAAAAATCTTGAACTATTTCCACCCAAATATCTTGATACAAATATCATTAATATTACCATTGCTAATACAACTAATGTTAAATAAATATTGGTTGCAAGCATTGCAATTAATACAGCTACCATAGAAACGCAAGCTGAAAATACTTGAGGAATACTTTGACTTAACATTTGTCTTAAAGTATCTACGTCATTTGTATAAGTACTCATAATATCTCCATGTGTTCTACTATCAAAATATTTGATTGGTAATTTTTGCATATGATTAAACATTTGTGTACGAATTTTGTTTAGCACACCTTGTGAAATATTTACCATTAATCTGTTATATGTAAATGTACAAACCACACCTACTAAATAGATAACTGCCATTATCATAATCACATTTAATAATCCTGAATAATCTGGAGACTGACTTCCTAAAAGTGGTGTGATAAAATCATCAATTAAGTATTTAATAAATTGTGTTCCAATAACACCAACTAAAGCACTAATAATGATACTTACTAAAACAACTGCTAATTGTAATTTATATCCTTCTGTTACATATTTCAATAATCTTTTAATTATTTTTCTTTTCTTTCCTTTGGTTTTAGGCATCTTCGTCTCCTCCTTTCATCTGTGATTCATATACTTCTCTATAAATTGCATTTGTTTTTAATAATTCTTCTGATGTTCCAATTCCATCAATTTTTCCTTCGTTTAAGACAATGATTTTGTCTGCATCTTCTACAGAAGAAACTCTTTGTGCAATAATGATTTTTGTTGTATTTGGTATTTCTTCTTTAAAAGCTTTTCTAATTAATGCATCTGTTTTTGTATCAACCGCACTTGTTGAATCATCTAAAATTAATATTTTTGGCTTCTTTAACATTGCTCTTGCAATACAAATTCTTTGTTTTTGTCCTCCTGAAACATTTGTACCACCTTGGTCTAATACAGTTTCATATTTGCTTGGAAATTCTTTTATAAATCCATCTGCTTGTGCTAATTTACATGCTTCTTCCAATTCTTCTTGGTCTGCCTCTTTATCTCCCCATCTTAAGTTTTCTGCAATCGTTCCAGAGAATAAGACATTTTTTTGTAACACCATGGCTACTGCATCTCTTAGAGTGTGAATTTCATAATCTTTTACGTCAATGCCACCTACTTTAATACTTCCTTTTGTCACATCATATAATCTTGGAATTAATTGCACAAGTGTTGATTTTGAACTTCCCGTTCCACCAATAATTCCGATGGTTTCTCCAGCCTTAATATCCAAATTGATATTTTCCAGAGCAAACTTATCTTCTTTTTGTTCATCACTATATTTGAAACTTACATTTTCAAATTTGATAGATCCATCTTTTACTTCTGTTACTGGATTTTCTTTATCTTTTATAGTTGGCTCTTCATCAATTACTTCAATAATTCTTTCTGCTGATGATTGTGCTATTATAATCATAACAAATACAAATGATAACATCATTAAGCTTGCAAGAATTTGCCATGCATATGTAATAATACTTGATAATTGTCCAGTTTGCATTTCTCCACCAACAATTAGTTGTGTACCAATCCATGAGATTAATAGGATACAAGTATAAATCGTTAATTGCATAACTGGTCCATTAAAAGCAACAATTTTTTCAGCTTTTTTAAATTTTTCATATACTTCGTCATTTACTTCTTTAAATTTCTTTTCTTCAAAAGATTCTCTTACATAAGCTTTTACAACTCTAATAGCCGATACATTTTCTTGTACTACTCTATTTAATTTATCGTATTTTTTAAATACGCTTTCAAAATTAGGGTGTGCTTTTATAGCTATATAAAATAAAATAACCCCCAAAACTGGTATTGCTACAAAAAAGACTGCTGATAATTTCATACTGATAGACATAACCATTAGTAATGCAAATATCATCATAATTGGTCCTCTAACCAAAATTCTGATAATCATTTGAAATGCCATTTGTACATTTGTAACATCTGTTGTCATACGTGTCACTAAACTAGATGTTGAAAATTTATCTATATTTTCAAAAGAATAGTCTTGCACTTTATGAAACATGGCTTTTCTCAAATTTTTCGCATATCCAGCAGACGCTTTTGCTGCAAATCTTCCTGATAACATTCCAAAAGTTAAAGATAATATGGCTGAAACGATTAATAAAGCACCCATTTCTAGGATGTAGTGCACATCTCCATTTTGGATTCCCACATCTATAATATTTGCCATAAGTAATGGAATAATAACTTCCATAACAACTTCTAATATAACAAATATAGGTGTCAATATGGTATCTTTTTTGTATTCCTTAATATAACTTGCTAATTTTTTTAACATTTTTCTTCTCCTACTATTTTTTCTTGGTTTTATTGATATACATTTTTCTAATGTATACTTTTTCCAATTTTCTAATTGGTAACTTATTTATTCTAATCTTCTATTTTTTATTTGTCAAGTATTGCTATAACTTTTCTAAAAATTTCTTCTTCATATCATAAGAAGAATGTACATAACGATTTAAAGTAACATCAACACTTGCATGGCCTAAAATTTCACTAAGTGATTTTATATCCATACCTACTTTAATGCAATTAGTTGCAAAGGTGTGCCTTAATACATGAAAATTATATTCCTTTACCTTACTGGCTTTTAAAATTCTTTTAAACATATTTTGATAGCTTCTTGGCTCAATATATTGATCTCTCGACCCTGTTAAAAAAAAAGCTTTTTCGCTTTGTTTTTTATATACATCTTTTAATATATGATAAATTTTATCTGACATTGGTATAGATCTTATTGAAGATTCTGTTTTACTACTGTCTATAATAATTTCTGTTTTCTTTTCAACTGTATATACTCTTTGCAAAGTTTTCTTTATATAAATTAATTTTTTCTCAAAATCGATATTTTCCCATCTTAATGCACAAATCTCTCCTATTCTTAATCCTGTGTTCAGGCAAATCAATATACCTAAACTTTTTAAACTATTTTCTTTTAAGCAATATTTTTCTAATCTATTAATTTCCTTTTTTGATAACACACTAATGTCTTTTGCTCTAACTTTAGGCGAAATAATCAAATCCAAATGTATATTCATGTCATACTTTTGATTAGCATATTTTAAAATTGATTTCAAAACATTCAGTATTTCTTTTACTGATTTTGGGGATAATTCTTTTGTTAAATCATTTGTCATTTGATTAAAATCGTATTTTTCTAAATCTTTTTTTCGCAATCGTCCTAGTCTGTCTTTTAAATATTTTTCTATGCAATACGCATATTTATAATATGTAGATTGTTTAATTGTTGTTTTTTTTAGCTCTAACCATTCTATTGAAAGTTCTTCAAATCGAATAGTATTACTCCTACTTCTTATTTTATCTAATATCCACATATCTCCTCCCTTCCTATCCCATAGTAAACTATATCACTTTTATGCCTTTTTTATCAATCTAACAGTTGGTGGTACATAATTTTATGGAAATAACAATGTTATTTATTACAAGTGATTGTTCAGAGGTCAAGTCGGTTTTGCCTACTAAGCAATATATAATATAAAGTCATTCATGATTTTGTATAAGCTAAATTTTCGAAGAACTAACACAATAAAACCATGAGCCTCTTTCACTCAGACCCTCACTAACGTGAGTACCGTGAACATTCCTCATGGTTTTATTGGTTATTTCTAACTTCAAATTTAGATACGCAAAATCATTTCATTTTTTATATTATATATTGCTTAGCAGGCAAAACCGACTTGACCTTTAAATAATTACTTTATTGCAGTAAAAAACAAGATTTTTTGCTTGCAGGCATAGTCTACTATATGCTATAATGCAAATATAAAATTTATAAAGGAGCATAACAAATGAAGAACTTTTTTATCATATTTGCAATGAAATTATTAAATATAGCATTAAAACTATGTGGAAAACATGGAGGTAATTTTTTAGGAAAAATTGCTTTTGATTGGAATCCTGAAATCTTTAAATATTTTAAAGTTAATTGCCCTGTAATTGCTGTTACTGCCACAAATGGAAAGACCATGACAAATAATGCCATTGGTGCTGTTTTTCAAACTGCTGGAAAGAAGGTAATTAGTAATAAAGAAGGAAACAATATGGAAACTGGTATTCTTTCTACTTTGCTAAAATCTTGTACATTAACAGGAAAAATCAAGGCAGACTATTTAGTTTTTGAAGTTGATGAAGGCTATGTTCCTGTTGTTTTTAAAGATTTTCGATTAGATACATTAGTTGTTTTAGATTTCTTTAGAGACCAATTAGATAGAAATGGCGAAGTCGAATCATTAATTCTAAAAATCAATGACTTTTTAAAAACCTATACTGGTAATTTGATTTTAAATAATGATGACCCAAATGTTGCAAGACTAGGAATGGCAAATTCTGATAATCAAAATGTATATTATTTCCATGTTGACAGATACCCATTTGCCACTGACAATATGAAAGAAGCTGGAGAAGGAAAATTCTGTCCATTTTGCAAGACACGTTTGGAATATGAATATTATCAATATTCTCATATTGGGAAATTTGCTTGTCCAAATTGTGGATATGGAGATAATAAAATTTATAAAGAAACAAAAAATATTAATCTAAATGAAATGACCTTTGAAGTTGATGATGTGTTATATAAAATAAAATCAAATAGTATTTACATTATTTACAACTTTACAGCAGTAATTAGCTGTTGTTCTTTATATAATATTGATACAAAATATATACAAGAAACTTTAGCAAATTTTGAACTAAATAACGGAAGATTAGAAAAATTAGTCATAAAAAGTGCCCCAACCATCATTAATTTGGCAAAAAATCCAACAGGTGCCAATGTAAGTTTACGATTATTAAACGAAGATAATGAGGAAAAAGAATTATTATTTGTTTTAAATGATAATAAGGCAGATGGTTTTGATGTTTCTTGGATTTGGGATATTAATTTTGATAATTTGAACAATGTAAAAAGAATTGTAACGGCTGGAACAAGAGGCTATGACATTGCCATTAGAATTAAAACCGCTGGATTTGATGAAAGTAAAATAGAAGCTTATATTGATTTAGAACAAGCAGTACAAGCCTTATATACCAACACAACTAAAAAATATGTGATTGCCAATTATACATCTTTGCAACCTACTAGAGCAGAAATTTTGAAATTAAAATAGGAGTTGAAACTATAATGAAAGAATTAAAAATATTGTACCTATATCCCGATATGCTAGAACTTTATGGAGACTATGGAAATATTCAAGTATTAAAATATAGACTAGAA
This sequence comes from uncultured Clostridia bacterium, assembly GCA_944386205.1. Taxonomy (GTDB): domain Bacteria; phylum Bacillota; class Clostridia; order TANB77; family CAG-508; genus CAG-269. Next base: position 18,033 of record CALXAE010000007.1, on the reverse strand, counting down.
AAACGTGGATTTAACTGTATTGTAGATAGGTATTCAATAGGAGATGAAAAACCGGATTTTAAAAGTTATGATATCATTTTTGCAGGTGGTGGCGCAGATAATGAACAAAGTATTTTATCAGAAGATTTGATAAAATATAAAGAAGAAATCAAAGAAGCTGAAAATGAAGGTGTCTTCTTTCTATTAATTTGTGGTGCTTATCAATTATTTGGTAAATATTATAAAGGTGTTGAGGGAAATATCATTCCTGGGTTGGAAATCTTCCCTTATTATACAGAAGCAATTGCTGATAGAAAAAAAAGATGTATTGGAAATATTGTCCTTGACGTACAATTAAATGGAAATTCAACCAAAGTTATAGGATTTGAAAATCATGGTGGACAAACTTATGATATTCCTAGTCCTTTTGGTAAAGTATTATTTGGAAATGGAAACAAATTTGGTGATACAGAAGAAGGCTTTTTTAAAGAAAATGTTATTGCAACTTATTTACATGGTCCCCTTCTTTCTAAAAATCCTGAACTTACAGATTATATTATTAAACATTGCTTAGATAGAAAGTATCAGGAAGATACTGTTCTAGAACCTTTAAATGATGAATTTGAAAATTTGTGTAGAAAACAATTGTTGGATAGATTTTTAAAATGAGACAGTTTTGTCCAATTGGGGACGTTTCTTTTTGAGACATTTTTATGTTAATAATAACATTAAAACAAAATAATGTATATAATATTTTATTCATTAAATGGCTAGCATTGCAGAATATACAAATTCTAATCTTATCAAGTGTAAAATCGCTGGCGCACCGCGACTTTTCCACTTGATAAGATAACAATTTGTAATATTCCTCCATTTGCACATTTAATCTCATAAAATATTATATACATTATTTTTTCTAATAAATTATTATAAAATTAATAAAATGTCTCAAAAGGAAACGTCCCCAATTGGACAAAACTGGTTCAATCTAATTTAAAATCTACTGGTTTATGTTCTTTTAAACTTTCTTGCACATCAATAATTCTTTGATTTGAAGAACCTCTAAATCTAAGACTAAAATCTTTTTTATCTTCTTCAAATTTTCCATCTACCACAACATCTATATATTTCAAAAGTTCCTTTGTTGTCTCATTATTAGGCACCATTTTTTCTACAACATCTTTTTCAAAATCAAATCCTGTATAGCACCATATATTTTTGTTAGGAAATTTTTCTTTGACTTTTTTGACTAATGGTAATAGTCCTTCTTGATTTTGCTTTTCTAATGGTTCTCCTCCTAAAAGGGATAAGCCTGAGATATAGTCATGGTCTAGATAATTAATAACTTGATCTATTTGTTCTTCTGTAAATTTATTGCCATAATTAAAATCCCATGCACACTCATTAAAGCATCCTTTACAGTGATGATTACAACCACTTACAAATACGGATACTCTAACGCCTTCTCCATTTGCTACATCTACTCTTTTTATATCTGCATAATTCATATTTTCTCCCTCTTTTCTACAACATTATGGAAAATAAATTTTCCTATAATGTGGATAAATTTTGGAACGTTTGGGTGTTTCCATCCAACGTTCCAAATCTTTGATTTCATTAATGCATGCCTTTCTTTTTGTATATAAAAATTTCTATAAGTGCATTACTCTTTGTTTAATTTCTTTTGTTTTTCCTGCATTCCAGAAGTTTTCTCCTAAATATCCACAAGTTCTTCTAACAACTGTCATTTTTGAATGGTCTTTATTTCCACAGTTTGGGCATTCCCATTCATTATCTTTATTTAATACAATTTCTCCATCAAATCCGCAAACATGGCAGTAATCTGATTTTGTATTAAATTCAGCATATTGAATATTATCATAGATAAATTTAACTGCTGTTTCTAATGCATCTATATTTTTTTGCATGTTTGGTATTTCGATATATGAGATTGCTCCACCTGATGATATTTTTTGGAATTCGCTTTCAAATCCAAGTTTTTCAAATGCGTCGATTTTTTCTCTTACATCTACATGATATGAATTTGTGTAATATCCTTTATCTGTTACATCTTTGATTGTTCCAAATTTTTCTTTATCAATTCTAGCAAATTTATAACATAAACTTTCTGCTGGTGTTCCATATAATGCAAATCCAATGTTTGTTTCTTCTTTCCATCTGTTAACTGTTTCTCTTAGATGTTTCATAACTCTGATTGCAAAATCATGTCCTTCTGGTGTTGTGTGTGATACACCTTTCATGACTTTTGTCATTTCGTATATACCAATATATCCTAGAGAAATTGTTGAATATCCACCATATAATAATTTGTCTATCTTTTCACCTTTTGCTAATCTTGCAATTGCTCCATATTGCCAGTGAATTGGGCTAATGTCTGAATGTGTTCCAAGTAATGCATAATGTCTACACATTAAAGCTTCTTTACATAGTTCTAGTCTTTCATCTAATAATTCCCAGAATTTATCTTCATCACCATCTGCAACGATTGCTACTTGTGGTAAGTTGATACTAACAACACCTTGGTTAAATCTTCCTTCAAATTTGTAGTTTCCATTTTCATCTTTCCAAGGTGATAAGAAACTTCTACATCCCATTGGGCTAAATACATTACCTTCGTAGTTTTCTCTCATTTTCTTAGCTGAAATGTAATCTGGATACATTCTCTTTGCTGAACATTTAACAGCTAATTTTGTTAAATAATCATATTCTCCACCTTTTAAGCAGTTACATTCATCTAATACATATACTAGTTTTGGGAATGCTGGTGTTACATATACCCCTGCCTCATTTTTGATACCTTGATATCTTTGTCTTAATACTTCTTCAATAATCATTGCATTTTCTTTGATGTATGGGTCTCCATCTTCTAGGTGTAAGAATAAGGTTACGAATGGAGATTGACCATTTGTTGTCATTAATGTATTTATTTGATATTGAATTGTTTGTACACCTGCTTTTAATTCAGCTTTTAATCTATCTTGTACCAAATCTTCTATAACATCATCTGATAATTTTCCTTTATACTTTTTCTCAATTTCTGCTTTAAATTTATCATAACTTCTTCTTAAATATTTTCCTAAATGTTTTAAATCAACTGATTGTCCACCATATTGGTTACTAGCAACTGCTGCAATAATTTGTGTTGTAACTGTACATGCTACTTGGAAACTCTTTGGACTTTCTATCATTTTTCCATTCATAACAGTTCCATTATCTAGCATATCTGATATGTTAATTAAACAACAGTTAAAAATTGGTTGTACAAAGTAATCTGCATCGTGGAAATGTAAAACTCCGTCAGCATCTGCTTTCGCAATTTTCTCTGGTAATAACAATCTTCTTGTTAAATCTCTTGATACTTCACCTGCGATATAATCTCTTTGTGTTGAAGCAAGTAATGTATTTTTATTTGAATTTTCTTCTGCTAATTCTTTATTTTCATTTCTAATTAAACCTAATATTGTTTCATCAGTTGTATTTTGTTTTCTAACTAATGCTCTTGTATATCTATAAACAATATATTTTTTAGCTAATTCATATTTTTCAATTTCCATTAATTTTTCTTCAATAATATCTTGAATGTCTTCAACTAGCATTCTTTTTTTATTCAAATCCTCTATGTATTGGATAATTCCTTTAATATCCTCTTTGTTCGCTCTTTCTTTTGGTTTTACCTCTTGATTTGCCTTCTCAATTGCGATTTGAATTTTTGCTCTGTCATAATCAACTGCTCTTCCATCCCTTTTAATAACTTTCATTTTACATTTCCTCCTTCGATTAGTATGGTTACATTATATCTCTATAAATTTTATTTTCCGTTGCAAAAGCAACATATTATGAAAAAGATTTTTTTTCAATTCTTAATCACTTTATCCTCTAAGTTTTTTTCTTTTATTACAAATATGTTACAAAAATATTACAAAGATATTTTTACAGTTTTGTTGCTTTTGCAACTTTTTTATTGTATAATATTTATGTAATTTAAAAGGAGGAAAAAAACATGAACGCCAATATAGACATAGAAAATTTCATTCTTGATTTTTCTAATTCTTGTCAAAAAAAGCAGAAAAAAAACTTTAGCAAAAATGAAGTTATTACAACTTATATAAAAAATCGAAATCAATTATGTATATTACTAGATGGATATGCTGATTTAGTACGTTACGACCTAAATGGCAACAGAACTATTGTAGAACATTTTTCTAAAAATGCACTTTTTGGAGAAGTCTTTTATACCATTACAACAAATAACGAATTACTTGTAGAAGCAAAATCCAATTGTACTGTTCTTTTCTATATTTATGATGATATTTTTCATAAATGTAGCAACAATTGTAAATTTCATGAAAATTTATCTGAAAATTTACCACAATTGATTTTAAATAAAGTAACAGACTTAAATATGCGAATTGAACTTTTAACACAAAGGTCAACAAGAGATAAATTATTAAGATATTTTTCTTTATTGTCAACCAGGAATTTAAGTAAAAGTTTTGAACTTCCTTTTTCTCTTACAGATTTAGCTGACTATTTAAGTGTTGATAGAAGTGCTATGATGAGAGAATTAAAACTTCTTAAAGAAGATGGTTTTATTGAAAAAGTAGGAAATCGAATTATTTTGTTATACAAATAGGAACGTGTTAAAGGGACAGAGCGATGATTTGGGGACGGAGCAAAAATCATCGCTCTGTCCCTTTAAAACGTCCCTAATGGTTTATGTAATTCCAAGAATCTAAACACATATTCTCTAAGGTTTTCTCTGCTTTCCAACCCAATTCTTCAAATGCTTTTTTAGGATCTGCATAACAAGTTGCAATGTCTCCTGCTCTTCTTGGTGCAATTTTGTATGATACTTTTTGTCCTGTTGCTTTTTCAAAGGCTTTTACCATATCTAATACACTATATCCTTTTCCTGTTCCTAAATTATAAATATATAATCCTTCTTTTTCCTTTTCTAATTTTTCTAATGCTTTTACATGTCCTTTTGCTAAATCCACAACATGAATATAGTCTCTAACTCCTGTTCCGTCTGGTGTATCATAGTCATTTCCAAATACTGATAACTCTTTTAAAGTTCCTGCTGCCACTCTTGCAACATATGGCATTAAGTTGTTTGGTATTCCTTGTGGTTCTTCTCCGATTAATCCACTTTCATGTGCTCCTACTGGATTGAAATATCTTAATATACAGATATTCCATGTATTGTCTGATTTGTATATATCTTTTAAAATTTGCTCTATAAATAATTTACTTGTACCATATGGATTTGTTGTTCCACCTGTTTTGCATTCCTCTGTAATTGGAATGGTTTCTGGTTCCCCATAAACAGTTGCTGATGAACTGAAAATAAATGTTTTACAGTTATATTTTCTCATAGTATCTAATACAACCAATGCTCCTGAGATGTTATTTGTATAATATTCTATTGGTTTTTGTACAGATTCTCCTACTGCTTTATATCCAGCAAAGTTCATAACTGCTTCTATGTCATTTTCTTCAAATACCTTTTCTAATTTTTCTTTATCCATATAATCCATTTCATAAAATTTAAAATCTTTTCCTGTTATTTTTTTGATTGCATCTAATACTTGTGGTTTACTATTAGAAAAATTATCTATGATAACGATTTCTTTTCCTGCATTTAACAATTCTACTGCTGTATGACTTCCTATAAATCCTGCTCCTCCTGGTAATAATATTGCCATAAAATCATTCCTTTCTAAAGTTCGTTAATTTCTACACCCTCTTTGGTGTCTTTTACACTATATCCCAATTTTTGTATTTCATCTCTTAATCTGTCAGATTCTGCCCAATTTTTTTCTTGTCTTGCTTGTTTTCTTTCTTCTACCAATTTTAATACATTTTCTGGAATTTGAATATTATTTTCTTTTACTTCTTTATTTATTTTTATTCCCAATACAGTATCAAATTTTTGTAATAAATCTGCAATTTCTGGAGATTTTTTAGGATATTTTACAACTTCCCATACAAAACTCATGGCAAGTGGCATGTTCATGTCATCATTAATTGCTTTATGAAATTCATTTTCTAGCCTTGCTAATTCTTTTTTATCTGTTCCATCTAATATATCTTTTCCATTTTTATTTGTTTGATATCCATTTCTCAATCTTTCTAGTGATTTAGATGTTGCTTCTATTCCTTCCCATGTAAAGTTTAGTTTGTTTCTATAACTACAAGTATAACATAACAATTTATATACCAATGGGTCATATCCTTTTTCCTTAATGTCTTTTAATAAATATACATTTCCCAAACTTTTAGACATTTTTCCACCATTGATTAATAGATATTCTCCATGTATCCAATAATTTGCAGGAATTTTTCCACAGTATCCTTTGCTTTGTGCAATTTCATTCTCATGATGTGTAGGAATTAAATCAATTCCTCCTGTATGGATATCAAATTGTTCTCCTAAATGCTTTCTTGACATTGCTGAACATTCAATATGCCAACCTGGATAACTTGGGCCCCAAGGGCTATCCCATTTCATCAAATGATTTTCAGGTGCTTTTATCCATAATGCAAAATCATATGGATTTTTCTTTTCTGGATCCACATCTACTCTTGCTCCTGCTTTTTGGTCTTCTACATTTATATTTGATAAAACAGGATATTTATCTAATTTTGATACATCAAAATAAATTGCTGTTGAAGTTTCATATGCATATCCATTTTTTACAAGTTTTTCTACATATGCTAACATTTCAGGGATATAATCTGTTGCTTTACAAATAACTTCTGGCATTTCTATGTTTAAGTCTTTTAAATCCTCAAAGAATAATTTTGTATAGTGTTCTGCAATTTCTAATGGAGTTTTATGTTCTTCTCTTGCTGATTTAATCATTTTGTCCTCTCCTTCATCTCCATCGGAAACAAGATGCCCCACATCTGTTATATTCATAACATGTTTAATTTCATACCCATTATATTTTAGTATTCTTCTTAATATATCTTGAAATATATTGGTCCTCATGTTTCCAATGGTTGCATCTTTGTATACAGTTGGACCACATGAATACATTTTTACTTTTTTGTCTTCTAATGATTTAAATACATCTTTTTCTTTTGTTAGTGTATTATATAAATATATCTCCAATTCACATTCATTCCTTTCCTAAAGCACAAATCTGATTATTATCTATTTTTAAATTAAGATGTGAATTAAATATCTTCACATCTTAATTTTGTAAAAACTACTATGCTTATGGTGTTGTGTTTCCATTTCCTGATGAGGTATTTCCGTCTCCTGCTGAAGTGTTTCCATCTCCTGTACTAGTATTTCCATCTCCTGCTGAAGTGTTTCCATCTCCTGTACTAGTATTTCCATCTCCTGCCGAAGTGTTTCCATCTCCTGCACTAGTATTTCCATTTCCGGTTGAGGTATTTCCTCCTCCAGCTGTATTTCCTCCGCCCGCTGTATTTGTTGTATCAGCAGGTTCTTCTTCTTTTGGCTGTGTATGTAATGTACATGTTCCATTTATTCTTGTTCCTGAAGCACTTGTTCCATTAAGTGGTGTCCATAATCCTAATTGTTCTTTTGGAATTACTGCCCCATAATAGTTTTGTGTAACTTCACAATATTGTGAACAATATTCTGTTGCAACTAATCCAGACTCTGAACAAATTGTTTGACTTCCATGTCCTTCACATTCTTCTGGTAAATTGTCTTGTGTAAATATTTCTGTATATGTGTTGGTACAAGCTGTTGTTGCTAAGCCTCCTGTAGTTCTACATACAGTTCTTGTTACTATTCCACTTGGTTGTTCAAATGTTGCATTTGGTAAACCTTCATGAATAGCTGTCATAACAGCATCCCATATTCTTCCTGCCGGATTACCTCCAGAGAAAGAAATTGATTCATTTCTATCATATCCATACCAACATGCTGCTGCATAATATGGTGTAAATCCACATAACCATCTGTCATAATTTTCATCTGTTGTTCCTGTTTTAGCAGCTACATCCATTCCAGATATTGCACAATATGTTGCTGTTCCTCCACTCCTTACAGGCTCTTCAATAATTGTTTTAGCAATATATGCATTTTGTTCTGATATAACTCTTGTTTGTTCTTGGTTTGGTGTTAAAATTGTATTACCTGTAGAATCTTCTACCTTTGTATAGAATGTTGGTGTAATATGTACACCATTATTTGCAATTGTTGCATAAGCAGATGCCATTTCTAATGGTGTTGCACCATTTGTTGTTCCTCCTAATGCTAAAGATAAATCTGCATCTTCATCTGTATTAATATGTTCCAATCCCATTTTATTTAAATATTCTATAGATTTTGTAGGTGTTAATTCTCTCATAATTTTTACAGCTGGTATATTTTGTGATGTTGATATAAATTGCCTAATATTTGTTATTCCTGTAAATCTATTATAATTTACTGGAGTATATCCACCACCAAAATCTGTGGCTGAATCATCATATACAGTTGCTGCTGTAATAATTTTCTCCTCTAGACCAGGTGCAATTACAGAAATTGGTTTCATAGAAGATCCTGTTTGTCTAACACTTTGTGTTGCCCTATTTAATCCTCTACTTTCTGTTTTTTCTCCAAGTCCTCCAACACATCCTACAACATTTCCTGTTTTATAATCAATTACAACCATAGCAGATTGTGATTGCTCATTTAATTTTCCGCCTGTTTCTTTATCTGTCGCTCTTCCTGGAATAATATATGTATCTGCTGTCATAACTTCTTCCATTTGTGATTGGATATTTGTATCTACTGTAGAATAAATAGTAAGTCCACTACTATATACATAATTTTCAGCAAATTGTTCTGACCAGCCTCTTTCTTCTACAAATTGATCTATTACTTGGTCTAATAAAGCTTCTGTATGATATGAGTATGAAGATGTAGAAGCAATTTCTCCTTTTTGGAAGTTTAATCCTGCATCTACCTCTGCAATAGCTGCGTCATATTCTTCTTGGCTATTAATATATCCTAATTCATTCATTTTATTTAAAGCAACTTTTGTTTGGCTTTTTATTAATTCTGTATTGTCTGTTGTTTCGTCAAAAGGATTATATCTATTTGGAGAGCTGTTAATTCCTGCCATAAAAGCACATTCTGCTAATGTTAAATCTTTTGCACTTTTGTTAAAATAATATTCTGCACCTAATTCAACACCATGTAAGTTTCCTTCTCCACCAACATATAATATGTTAAGGTATAATTCTAAGATTTGGTCTTTTGATATCATTCTTTCAACTTGATATGCTTTTGCCCATTCTCTTACTTTTCTCATAATACCTGCAATACCAGATCGTTCATCATCTTGTGTGATATTTTTTACCAATTGTTGTGTGATCGTACTTCCACCATAAGAACTATTGCCTAATAAAGTTTGCAAGATAGCTCCTGCTGTTCTTTTTATGTCTACACCATTATGCTGATAAAATCTTTCGTCTTCCATAGCGACATAGGCTTTTGGCAAATAATCAGCCATATTTTCTAGTGTAATAATCTTTCTTTTTTCATCTCCGCTTAATTCTGCAATGACTGCCCCATTTTGATCCACAATAACAGAATTTGCAGAAGCAATTGTTAATTCCTCTTTGCTAATTTCAAAATCGTCACCAAATAACCCAAAAAATACACCTGCTACTACTCCTGCTCCTATTACGCATAACAACAAAAATAATAAAATAAAAATTCTAATTGCCATCATAAGTTTTGGATGTTTTGAAGAAAATTTTCCTTCTTTATTTTTTCCTTTTTTCCCTTTGCCTTTATTATTTCCACTTTGTGTTGGTACTCTTTTAGTTGCTCTTGTATCTTTTTTGTTTGTCGCATTAGTTCTTTTTCTTTTTTTTGCATTTTTCATATTATATTTTTTTGTTTTATCCTCATCACTACTTCTTTTATTACTACTTGGCATAATTTACCTCCTTGCCAGTTTAAACGAAAAATACTTCTTAATACTTATCTTTCTATTATTTTCTTTCCCGTTTGTAAAAATTGACATTTATATTATATTATATTTTATAAAAAAAGGAAAGTATTTGTTTAAATTTTTAAGATTTTCACAAATTATATAATTTGCCTACATAATTTTTGTCTATTGCTTTTGAAAAAGTTTACAAAATTCTATTGTTTACGTATATATTTGTTTACTTATATATTTGTTTTATTTCCTTTCAAATACTTTATTGTAACAGAGTCTTTTTTTATTTGATTTAATGTTTCTTCAATTGGTTGTTTTTTATATTGCATTGCTTCATAAACATCTTTTGCTTCAAACTTTTCTAAATGTGGATTGGAATTCCAATTAATTTCATAATCATTAATATTTAAGCCATTAAATCTTTTATCTTTTATCTGAACATTTCCTTTAAAATTAATAATTGTTGCCATATTATAGATTGTATATTTATTTATCAACTCTGTTGGAAAATCAAAATTAAATATAATGTTTGTTTTAGATAATACCTTTCTTTTATTATTTCCTACATTAATAAATATTCCATATTCTTCAGATATCTTATCTTCTATATTTTTAAAACGATCTATATGATTTGTAACAATTTTTATGTATTTATATTTTGTAACCAATTCTCTAATTACATAAATTGCAAAATCCGAAATATCATTCACTAAAATTCCTATTTTTGTATCTTCTTCCTTTATTTTTAATTTTTTTACTACATAATCTAAGACATTAAAGAATAACATTTGAAATAGCCATTTTCCATCTACAATTTCATATTCATAGGAATATAAATAATTCACATAGTTTTCTTGTTCTTTTATTTTCTTACTTAATATTAATTTTTTACTATTTGCTTTATCTAAAATTGCTTTGGTTTTTATTGCTAGCTTGTATTCTGTTTTTTCATCTAAACTTGTCTTAGTTATTGGTAAAATAATATTATCATTTTCTAATATTACAATATGCAACCATTCCGCTATTTTATTAGGCTTGTCAGTTTCTCTTATATAATACATAAAACCACCTCAACTACTTTTCTATTTTCAAGTATATTAAGGTATTTTTATTTATAGAACTTTTTATTCAAGAATTATATCTCTTTTTAAAAGATTATCTTTTACAACTCCTATTCCAATAAATTTCTGATTATTATATATTTTGTAAATTCCATCTTTTATTTTAAAGCTTAATTTTACACCATTTAAAAACATCTGTAATTTTCTTTCATTTAACTCGATATTTTCTAAATCCTTGAATAATTCTTCAATTGTTATGATATTTTCTTGTATAGTGTTTTCATCTAATTCTTCTACTGAGATTGCTTGGTCTATTTTAAATATCCCTACTCTTATTCTTTGCAATTCTTTCATATATCCAACAGTTCCCAGTTTCTTAGCAATGTCTTCACATAAACTTCTTATATATGTACCTTTTGAGCAACTAACTTCAAATTCGATTTCTTTGTTCTCTTTATCTATTTTTAATAACTGTATATAATATATTGTTATTTTTCTTGGCTTAATTTCTACTTCCTGTCCTTTTCTAGCATATTCATATAGTTTTTTTCCATTTACTTTAATAGCAGAATATATAGGCGGAATTTGCTCTTGTTCTCCTAAAAAATTATTTAATACGTTTTTTACTTTTTGTTCTTCTAAAAGATTTTCATTAACATTTTCTTCTTGTAAAATTTCGCCTTCCCCATCTCCTGTATTCTTCTTAATTCCTAGCTTTAAAATAACTTTATATGTTTTATCATGATCCATTAAATATTTTGAACATAATGTTCCTTTTCCAATTAATAATGGTAATACTCCTGTTGCTAATGGATCTAAGGTTCCAGTATGTCCGACCTTTTCTCCTGTTATTTTTTTTGCTTTTGCTACAATATCATGTGATGTATAGCCTTTTAATTTATTTATAATTAATATTCCATTCATATTTCCTCATCCTTTTTTAAACTATATATAGTTTAAAACATATGTTTGTATTTGTCAAGTATTTTTTACTTTATTTGATAAATTTTAAATATATGAAGATATCTTTTTAAATTAATAACACACACCATATTTTTTAGTTATATGATGTGTGTTATTTTATCATCCTATTTTTGGTGACCCCTACGGGAATCGAACCCATGATTCCACCTTGAGAGGGTGGCGTCTTAACCGCTTGACCAAGGGGCCATAAAATTTACTTTATAGTTATACCATTTTTTCGCCCTTTCGTCAACTAGTATTTATAAATTTTTTTATTCATACCATTCTAATTCCCAATCATCTAAAATAACTGTATCTCCTTCACAAACACCCATTTCTTTTAATTTATCTTCAATTCCCATATTTTTTAGGCATTTCTGTAAATAGTACATAGATTCGTTGTCTTCGATATTTACTCTTCCCATCAATCTTTGGACTGCTCTTCCTGATACAATAAATACGCCATCTTCTAGCTTGATTGTCCAATCGTCTTCTTTTTCTTCTAATGTGTATACTTTTTTGTCTTCTATTTCTACCAATTCTTCTTTTGGTAATGTTTTTAAGACTTCTGCTACATGATCGATTAGTTCTTGGACACCTTGTTTTGTGGCTGCTGATATTTTATAGATTTCTAATCCTTCTTTTTTAGCTAGTTCTTCGACTTCTTTTATTAGTTCTTCATTTTGTACATCAATTTTATTGGCTACAATAATTTGTTTTCTAGTACTTAATTTTTCACTATAATTTTTTAATTCTTTATTAATTGTATAAAAATCGTCTACTGGATTTCTGCCTTCTTGTCCTGATACATCTAAGAAATGTAGTAATAGTCTAGTTCTTTCTACATGTCTTAAAAATTGAAGTCCTAATCCTACACCTTCACTTGCACCTTCTATAATTCCTGGGATGTCTGCTATTACAAACCCATCTCCATTTTTTGTTTTTACAACACCTAAGTTTGGTTGTAATGTGGTAAAGTGATAATTGGCAATTTTTGGTTTTGCATCTGTTACAATTGATAAAAATGTAGATTTTCCGACATTTGGAAATCCCAATAATCCTACATCTGCTAATAGTTTTAATTCTAATATTACTTCTTTTTCTTCTCCTTTATCTCCATCTTCTGAAAATCTAGGAGCTTGTCTAGTAGATGTTGCAAAATGAGAGTTTCCTCTTCCTCCTCGTCCACCTTTTAATACTAATTCTGTTTGTTCTGGTGTTGATAAGTCTGCAACTACTTTTCCTGTTTCTACATCTTTTACAACTGTACCTATTGGAACTTTGATATATAAATCTTTTCCATATTTTCCATTACAATGGCTTCCACTTCCGTTTTCCCCATTTCCTGCTTTGAATTTTTTATTATATCTAAAATCAATTAAGGTGTTTTTATCTTTGTCGACTTGGAAATAGACATCTCCACCTTTTCCGCCGTCGCCTCCGTCAGGTCCACCTGCTGCTACATATTTTTCACGTCTAAATGATACGGCACCATTTCCGCCATCTCCTGATTTGATAATAATTTTTGTATAATCTGTAAACATTTTTACCTCCATAAATTTCAAAAGAAATATATTTAGCAACTATAAGTCAACATAAAAATGTCTCAAAAAGAAACGTCCCCAATTGGACATTATTCAAAATAGTCTAACTTCATTGCTTTTTTTACTTTTTTCATTGTTTCTTGTGCTGTTTTTCTTGCTTTTTCTGTTCCTTCTTTTAAGATTTTATCTACAATTTCTGGATGTTCTTCATAATATTTTCTTTTTTCTCTTATTGGTCTTAAGTATTCGCTGATATTTTTTGCTAATTGTTTTTTACAAGCAACACAACCTCTTTTTCCCGCTCTACATTCTGCACAAACAGTGTCAATTTCTTCTTTTGTAGAAAATAGTTTGTGATAATATGCTACCATACATATATCAGGATTTCCTAAATCGTCTTTTTTTATTCTATTTGGATCAGTAACTGCACTCATTACTTTTTTGGTGATTTCCTCTTCTGAGTCTGATAAATATATAGCATTTCCTAGAGATTTTCCCATTTTTTCATTTCCGTCTAGTCCTTTTATTCTTTTTCCTTCTGATAGAACAATCTGTGGTTCTTTTAAAACTTCTCCATAGATGCTATTGAATTTTCTAACAATTTCTCTGCATTGTTCAATTAAAGGTTCTTGATCTTCTCCTGTTGGCACCAATTCTCCCTCAAATGTTGTAATATCTGCTGCTTGACTTACTGGATAGCCTAAAAATCCATAGGTTACACTTTCTCCAAATAATTCTTTTTTTTGTGCAATTTCTGTTTTTACAGTAGGATTTCTTTGAAGTCTTGCAATTGTTACTAAATTTGAGTAATATACAGTTAATTCTGCTGTTTCTGGTATCATAGATTGAATATATATAGTTGTTTTTTCTGGATCAATTCCACATGCTAAATAATCCATGGCTAATTCTCTTACATTTTTTCTTACCTTTTCTGGATTATTGAAATTGTCTGTTAAAGCTTGCACATCTGCAATTAATATGTAAATGTCATATTCTCCACTATTTTGCATTTCTACTCTCTTTTTTAAAGATCCAAAATAATGACCTATATGCAATTTTCCGGTTGGTCTATCTCCTGTTAAAACTCTCTTTTTCATATTTTTATTCCACCTCTCATTACTTAAACTCAGTAATCAAATCATAATCACTTACATCTATAACTTTACAATTTATAAAGTTATTAAGCACATCTTCTGGTTTTTTATCAGTTTCATTTTTTATATATACAATTCCATCCATTTCTGGAACATCTTGCATGGTTCTTCCAATAAAATATTTTCCATCAAAAGACATATCTTCTACCAATACTTCATATGTTTTTCCAAGCTTTTCATTTTGAAGTTCTTTTGATATTTCTTGTTGTGCTTTCATAATTTGATTATATCTTGCTTTTTTGGTATTGCCATGAATTTGATTTGGCAATTTTTCTGCTGGTGTTCCATCTTCTTTTGAATACATAAAAGTACCTAATTTATCAAATTTTGCTTTTTTTACAAATTCTAATAGTTCTTCAAAATCTTCTTTAGTTTCTCCTGGAAAGCCTACAATTAAACTTGTTCGTAATGTGACATCTGGTATATTTTCTCGAATTTTATTTAACAATTTTTCTATTTGCTCTTTGCTTGTTTTTCTATTCATTCTTTTTAATACTGTATTAGAAATATGTTGAATAGGAATATCAAAATAGTTGGCAATTTTTTCATTTTTTGCTACTACTTCAATTAATTCATCTGTAATTTCTTCTGGATAGGCATACAGAAATCTTATCCATTTAATACCTTCTATATGGTTTAGTTTTTCTAATAATTCTGCTAATTTTGATTTTCCATATATATCAATCCCATATTTAGTAGTATCTTGTGCTATCACTATTAATTCTTTTATTCCTTTATTGGCTAACATTGTTGCCTCTTCTAAAATATCTTCCATTTTTCTACTAGCAAATGGTCCTCTTATATATGGTATAGCACAATATGTACATTTATTGCTACATCCTTCTCCTATTTTTATATATGCATAATTATTTCCTGTTGTAACTGTTCTATTTAAAAATTCTTGCTGTGTCAGCATTGGCATTTGTGGAATTTCACTTATTTTTTTACTTGTTTTTTTTGCCTTTTCAACAATTCCATTTTTTATTAAATCTTCGATTTTATCCCATAGTTTATCATAATCTTCAATTTTTATAAATAAATCTACTTCTGGCAATGCTTTTACTAAATCTTCATAATATCTTTGAACTAAACAACCCATGACAATTAGATATTTACATCTTTTTTTCTTGTATTCTGCCATTTCTAAAATTGTATTAATTGCCTCTTCTTTGGCTGTTTCTATAAATCCACAAGTATTTATAACTAATATATCTGCTTTTTCTTCTTCATTTACAATTTGATATCTATTTTCTTTAAACTTTCCTATTAAACATTCTGTGTCAATTAAATTTTTACTACATCCTAGTGATACAAATCCTACATTCATTTTTTGTTCCTTTCATTAAACGATAGGTCGTTCGATTTTTGTTGCAGTTCAGTATGCAATTGCACAATGAACAGAAATAGATTTTTCTTTTCTATTGAACGATTTGCCCCTCCCCATCGTTCAATCTCTGTGACTACATATGTGTTTTCTTGTCATTTCCATTAAATCTAATTTTGTAAATCCTTCTACTTGTGTTTTGCTTCTGTCTTTTTTTAGTTCTTCTTTTAATAGTTCTTCTATTTGTTTTTTGTCTTCTTCTTTTTGCATATCGATATAGTCTATTATGACAATTCCCCCAATGTCTCTAAGTCTTAATTGTTTTGCTATTTCTATGGTTGCTTCTTTGTTTACTTTAAATACTGTATCTTCCATTGTTTTATTTCCTGTATATTTTCCAGTATTAACATCAATAGCTGTTAATGCTTCTGTTTTATCTATTGTTATAAATCCTCCACATTTTAGCCATATTTTTCTATTTTCTATTTTTTTGATTTGCTGT
The DNA here is from genome assembly GCA_944386205.1 of uncultured Clostridia bacterium. GTDB lineage: Bacteria > Bacillota > Clostridia > TANB77 > CAG-508 > CAG-269. The sequence continues at coordinate 1,565 of CALXAE010000007.1, read as the reverse complement.
TCTAAATCATATATATCAAATATAGATTCTTCTCCCTTTACGATGATTTGCAAATTTTTATATTCTTTGTTTTCATTTTTTATTCTGCTAATTTCATTATAATCTGTACTATCATTAACCATAACTTTTGATAGTGATTTATCTGTTAAATCCATTAACATTTTTCCAACAGTATCTTCACTTTTATATAATAATTTTGGTGCATTTTCCTTTTCTTTTTCACTTGTTTGTAAAATATTATTCCATTTTGCTTCTAATTTTTTTATATCTTCAACAACTTCTTGTCCTTTTCCTTTTGCTGATGTCCTTATAATTGCTCCATTTCCTTTTGTAACGTTTTCTTTTACAATTTTTATTAATCTTTCTTGTTCTTCTGCATTTTCTATTTTTTGTGAAACTGTAATTATGTTTGTATTTGGCATAAGTACAATATATTTTCCTGGTAAATTGATATGTGTAGATATTCTAGCACCTTTTTTTTCATTGCTATCTTTTTTTATTTGTACTAATAATTTCTGATTTGGTTTTATATATTTGCTAATCTCTTGTTGTAAATCTATTTTCTCGATCTTTTCATCCTTTTTTTCTAAAATATCTTTTAAATGAATTAAACTATTTTTTTCTACACCTATATCTACAAATGCTACTTGCATTCCTTTTACAATGTCTTTAGCAACACCTATATATATATTTCCTTCATTTTTATTGTCTTTTTCTGTTTCTTCATAATATTCTATTAGCTTTCCATTTTCAACTAAAGCAATTTTTCTTTCTTTTTGTGTTCGCTTAATTATTAATTCTAACATTTTGTCCAACCTTCCTTGTTTTAATTAAATTTGTTCATTGCTGAATCTATACCATTTTTGATAATTTCTATAATCGCATTTTTTGCCTGTTCTGTTCCATTTTCTAATTTTTCTTTTTCTTCCTCTGGTATATTTTTTCCTATTACAAAATTTATTCTATCATTTTCATATTTAGGTGTTCCAATCCCCACACGTATTCTAGCAAATTCTTCTGAATTTACATTTTGCACAACTGATTTCATGCCATTATGAGAACCTGCTCCACCTTTTTTTCTGATTTTAATTTTTCCTGGTTCTACATCCATATCATCATAAATGACAATTAAATCTTTTAAATCTATTTTATAGAAATTCATCATTTCTATAACACTTTCTCCACTTAAGTTCATATATGTTTGTGGTTTTAATAAAATGACTTTTTCATTTTCTATTGTCCCTATTCCATAAATCCCTTTACATTTATGTTTATTTATTTCTATATTATATTGTTTGGCTATTTTATTGATTGTATCAAATCCCATGTTATGTCTCGTATTTGCATATTCACTTTCAGGATTGCCTAGTCCTACAATTAAATACATTCTTTTTCCTCTTTTCAAAATATAATCCATATTATTTTACATTGTTTTTAACAGTTTTTCAAGCTTTTATATACAAAAAAAGCACGTAAAAGTGCTTTTTCATTTATTATTATTCTGCTGATTCCTCTGTTTCTGGAGCTTCATAAGCCTCTAATATAGCTTTTTGAATTTTCTCTCT
>CALXAE010000006.1 GCA_944386205.1 uncultured Clostridia bacterium | reverse complement strand
AATTGGTTAAATTTTGATTATACTAACAAAGTATTTAAAGGTTCAACTGATTATATAGTAAATGACTATAATGAAAAAAATGATGCAGTAAATAAAATTATAGAGATAGCAAATAAAAATGATAAAACCTATATTTTAGCAATAGGAGCAATAACAAATGTAGCATTAGCTATAAAGAAAGAACCTAAAATAGTAGATAAGATTGAAGTTATATGGCTTGGAGGACACAGCTTTTTAAACAAAGATAATAAAGAATTTAATTTTAAGCAAGATGTACAAGCTGTGAAAACTGTTTTTGAATCAAAAGTAAAATTAACAATTATACCTTGTAAAAATGTAGCATCAAATTTAAGAACTTCAATATATGAATTAGAGCATTTCTTAAAAGGAAAAAGTGAATTATGTGATTACTTATACCAAAGATTTTATAATGATGGTGTGTTTGGTATTCAAGAAAGAAGAGTTATTTGGGATATTAGTGTTATAGCTTATATAATTAACAAAGAATGGTTTGAAACAGAAGAAATAAGTTGTCCAAATATCAATGATGATACATCTTATGAACTAACTGAAAATAATCATACGATAACAGTAGTTAATTATTTGAATGTTGATGAAATATACAAAGATTTATTTAGGAAATTAGGAGAAAGATTATGAAGTTAACGAGTAATGAAGCAAGAACTATATTAGAAAATTTTAGAGGAACAATACAAAGTGATAGATGGATAGATCATTGTATTTGTGTAGGAGATACAGCAGGAAAAATTGCTGAAGCTTTAACTAAAAAAGGGTATAATGTAGATATTGATAAAACAATAACACTAGGATATGTTCATGATATTGGCAAATACAACGGAGAATCTCATGGACATGAGATAAAAGGATATAACTATTTAAAAGATAAAGGGTATGATGAAGAATATTGTAATATATGTATAACACATTCATATTTGAATAATGACATTATTTGCACGGCTGGAGGAGTTCCAAATCCAAAAGATAAACCTTATATAGCAGAGTTTGTAAAAACGCATAAATACACAATAGAAGAAAAATTAATAAACCTATGTGATTTAATGTGTCCACAAGGTGGAAAAGTATTTACAATAGATAAAAGGTTAATTGATATTATGATTAGAAGAGGAGCTTATCCAAATACTCAGTATCATGTAAAAGAAACATATAAATTGAAAGCATATTTTGACGACTTATTAGGTTATAATTTATATGATTTATTTCCAGAAATAAAAAATAATTTATAATAAAGCGAAAAAAAGTATTGCCAAACCTAAAAGATTATGTTAAATTATAAACAACAGTTGTAGCAAAAAATTGCTAACTTGTACATACAATCCTTACAATGTATTGCTATAACTACATTTGAAACGGAAATAAGTAACTTTTTTGTGATAGATTTTTCGAAAACGTCTCTCGCAAAGGAGCCAATTCTTAGAATATCAACGATTATAGTAGTTGGTATTCGTTTTTTCTAAGATAAAAAGGCATCAGATTTAAGGTGAAAAATGACCTAATCTGGTGCCTCTTTTGGTTGAATGTCAAAGGAATAATAAATGGTTGCATTTTTATTATTAAATCAAATTGCTATTACAATGATAAAGAGGGAATTTTATATCTATTTGACTTGTGTAATCATATAAAAATAGATATAGCTTCACAGTATAAAATTTTATTTGATGAAGATAAAAAAGAATTAGAAATCAAGCTAGACAATGGGCAAGATTTGAATTTAATAGTATAAAAAACAAATAAAATAGAATATTAGCTTGTAATTTGAAGGAAAATATTGTAAAATATTGCCAACCTTTCACTTAAAGGTAGAAAGGGGGATAGTAGACTATGACTTCATACGATTTGATTTGGCAATTGATAGATATGCTTTTAGCAGAGAAATCAAAAGCTGAAGAAACAAACAAAGACAAAGACTAGAGGTATACATTACATAGTCGGAAGTGGGAGTAAAATTGCAGTTTACTCCTACTTTTTATTTTTAGTCAAAAAAAATAGTATGTGCAATTGCAGTACACATACTGATAGCAAATTGACTTCATACGATTAAAGACACATTTGCTTAAGCTAACTATATATTAGCATATAAATTGGTAAAAGTCAAATTATTCTTCTAAATTTTCTAATCCATATTCACCAATTAAAATATAATAAAAATTTTCTAAGGACATTCAATCTGAACATCCTTAGATTTCATAGTACTCGAATATTTCTACCATCGCCAAGATAATTTTTTCCTGTGGCAACCTGTAAGTATAATGTTCCCATAAAAAGACGACTTTTGATAACATAGCCATTCAAATCTAATTCCATACCATTGAAATAGTTAGGAATAGTGATTAAATAACCATATGGTGCTTCAGGATTAGGCTGACTCTTAAATCTGCTTTGAAATCGACACCATTTGTCATCTTTGGTAACTGGTCTTACTTCAAAATCATTTCGAGTATAATGATTTTGTGCTTTCAGTTGCCGTTCTTTTCTTTTAGCTTTTTTTGCCATAAGCACTTCCTCCTAAAATCTCACTTTTAAGCGAGTTAATATTATAATTATAACACAAAATTTGAAAATTTAAGTATTTTATAGAAATTTCTTGAAAAAGTGATATAATATTATTGAAAAAATATATATAATTTAAAGAACTTTTTTAAAATATAGCTCAAGAAATGGACATAAGGAGAAGCATAGATGAACTTAGAAAAGATAGAAAATGCTAATACAAGAAGAATTGGAAAACAAATAGAATATTTTAAAGAAATAACTTCAACGCATAAATATGCAAAAAAAATAGCCTTGCAAACAAATGCTGATGGAAAAATAATCATAGCAGAGATACAAACAGAAGGAATAGGAACAAAAGGCAGAACATGGTATACAGGAGAGAATAAAAATATTGCTATGACAATCATATTAAAACCTCAATGCGGAATTGACAAATTAGAAGGCTTAACGGTCGAGATAGCAGAATGTATGAAAAAAACAATCGAGGAATTGTATAAAATCCAATTAGACATTAAAGAACCAAATGATTTAATGCTAAATCATAAAAAAATATGCGGAATCCTTACTGAAATAAATACGATAGGGGAAAAAATCAACTATTTGTTAATTAGCTTAGGATTCAATGTTAATGAAGATAATTTTTCACAAGAGACAGAACAAATTGCAACTTCATTAAAAAAAGAATATGGGAAAGAATTTTTGAGAGAAGATATTATAAGAAAATTTATAGAAAATTTAGAAAAAGAAATAGATTTATAGTTCTATTTCTTTTTTTGATAAATATAAATTAAAAGAAAAGTTTATAGGTAACCTTTTAAAAACCTAAATTTTATGAAGGAGCTATTAAAAGATAAATATGGAAAAAGCTGATAATATAAAAAATAAAAGTTTTATAAATATCTTAAAAGGGTTAGGAATTGCCTTAATCTTAACATTTGTGTTTTTATTAATTTTGGCAATTGTACTTACATATACTAATGTTTCAGAAGAAATTATAAATCCAACCATTATAATTATAACAGCAATCAGTATATTAATAGGAAGTAGCATTAGTAATATAAAAATAAAAAAGAATGGTTTAATAAATGGTGGACTTATAGGTGGAATATATATCATCTTATTATATTTATTTTCCAGCATTTTTAGCATGGAATTTGCGTTAACAATCCAATCAATAATTATGATAATAACAGGAATTGCTTTTGGGATTTTAGGTGGAATAATAGGAGTTAATATATCTAATTAACCAATATAATCTGTATACATGACACGATCCCAATAATTCATTAAATACTGTTTATCTGATTTAGGTACAATATTAATTCTAATAGCACAAAAAGGTTTGTCATGAGAATATGTGGTTTCTTCACCATCAGAGGCACTTCTAAGCCAACCAACATCAGGTACATAAATTTGATAAACAATAGAATATTCTTCACAATCTTTCAAACGAAAAGCAATTCCCGAAATCCCATACAGGTTTTGATTTGCAACATCTTCTGGAATAGGATTTCGGACACCAAGACATGAACGACCTGCTTGATTATGACCATTACCACCTAATTGCAAAGATATTTTTCCAAGAAAACGAATGGCATTTGTACTTTTAATGTCATACCAAGTGGTCTTACTAGGGCTATATCCATAAGTATATGGGATTTCAGAAAACATGCATAGAGCAGTAGTATTTTCTCCCCAATATGTATAGTCAAAAATTCTGGCTTGCAAAAGTGAATTATCAATATCACCATTTAAATAAGTGACAATCATTTCAGATTTGTAATTTGTACCATCTATAATTGCCTGTTTTCCAGAAATATCCCCACAACTATCCCAATCTTTTATGGCATAATTGTTTAAATTTGCATAATATAACATGATGTTTTTTGCATTCTTTATATTAACAAAGACTTCAGACACATTTCCAGCATAGTCAGTTATAGAAATAGGGTAAGAAATAGGCGATGCAAAAATCTTGGACAAGGTAGTATCTGAATTAGATAATTCCCAACCAGTTAAATTTCGTAACCCCTCATTTGCATAAATCATATATTGAGATTTGTCATTTTCGATAGACAATTCTTCACAAGTACTATTTGGAGCAATATTGTCCATTAAAATACCAGTGCTAAAGTTTAGATAATTAGTATTTTGATTTGCTGTGTCTTGGATAATGCCTTCAGGAAAAATAACATTAAAATTCCCATTACCTAGTATATTTGAAATTTTTATCTTATAAATATATTCTTCACCATTTGTTGAAATTAAACTGATATTAGCATTTGGAGAAATAAAATTTCCATTTACAGTAAACTTTATATGGTCACTGTTAAAATTATTAATTTTGATATTTTTTTCTGTAACTTTAACTTCTAATGTAATTTGATGTGTTTTATTTGCATATTTTTCATATCCTGTATTTGTATTAGAAACAGATAGAACCTCTATTTCTGGTTTTTTGTCAATTCTAATTTGGGCTGATATAAAAGAATTATTAAAAACATATTTAGAATAACTAAATTGACAATAAAATGGTATGACAAATAGGAAAATGAAAAAGATAATAAATAGAATAAACTTTTTTTTATTCAAAAAATCCCTCCTTAAAAATTGAATTTAATATAAATTTTTTAATAATTATGGGAATAATACGAAATAAAATATTTGAATATGAACATATAAATTATATAGTGATATACATAAAAAGTCAAGGATTTTTTTATTACTGGTTTGAAGTTTGAGCAAGATAATTGGAATTGAATGTCTATAAATTATAAAGTTTTCTGAAAATTAGTGAGTAATAAAAATAATTATGAACTATTTTGTAAAAAAATTTGAAAAAATATGATTATAAGAACAAAAAAATCCTAGAGTTCAATACTCTAAGAAAAATTTTTACATTTCGATTTTAACAATAAAATATACCAATGTCAATGAAAACATTAAAAAAATTTTTTTCAAAAAAATAAAAATAAAATTTTAAATTTAAAAAAAATTTCTAGTCAAAATCTTATTAAAAATTAGTAATACCAAGTCTTTCATACTATACCCCATTTTTCTTAGAGTATTGAAATCTAAGTAAAAATACAAGAAATAAAATACGATAAGATATTGACTTAATTCTTAAAAACAAATAAAATAAAAATATAAAAATCTATAATATTGCAAAAGCTATTTTGAGTAAATAGTAAGCAAGCCGTAAACCTGCTAAAAGTAACAATAGAAAAGCTATGGATTGTGTATATGTCAATAGAAAAATGCACTTTAGACGTTAAGAAGGAAATTTTTTCAAATATCAATATATAACTGTAGAGATGCCTTCATGTGTGATTTTATTTACCTGTGTTAAAAATAAATAAATAAATTAAATAAAAAAACATACTTGTCCAAAAATAAGATAAGTATGTTTTTTGAGGTTATAAGAAACAATATGAAACTTTTTGTTTTGCACCTAAAAGACAAAATAAAAACTAATATTTTATTTTCAAAAGAAAAATCGAAGTTTGTCGAATTTTGCGATGAAAAGTTACAAAAATTAACATAAACCGATTGACAATGACAAAATATGGAATTATAATGAATTTACATTTTTTCTATAATTTTAATGCTAAAGTTTCTTTTAGATTTTAAATTTTAATTTCAAAATTATTTATCAATTATCCAAAAAGAAAAAAATAAATAGGAAAGGAGGCATGCTTATTTGAATAAGAAAAAGAACATCTTGATTGTTGCCTTAATTTTATTAGCAATCGTATTATCGTTTATTGGCGGTAGAACATTTTCAAAATATGTATCAGAAGTTAACGGCTCTGGAACAGCAGATATAGCCAATTGGGTGTTTAAAGTAAATGGACAAGAAGATTCTGTTCAAAGTATAAATTTATTATCTACATATAACAATGAAACACTAATCAACAATAAAGTAGCACCAGGAACAAGTGGAAGCTTTAATATTGTTGTGGATGCAACAGGTTCAGAAGTTGGTGTAGATTATAATATTACATTTTTAAATGAAAGTGAAAAACCACAAAATTTAGTATTTATGTATAATGACAACACATATACAACAATACAAGATTTAGAGGAAGATTTGTCAGGAACAATCAATGCTAATGAAGAGAATAAAACAAGAACAATTACAATTGATTGGGAATGGCAATATGAAACAGGTAACAATGAAAACGAGATTGCACAAAATGATCTAATTGATACAGAAAATGCAAAACAATTAGAAAATTACAGTTTTGATATCCGCGTTACTGGAACACAAGTTACACCACAATAATGAAGGAAAATATGGAATTTTAGATATTGTGAATATGAAAATTTGATAGATACATAAAAAATACACTAAAGATAATTTATTTTTTATCATATTAGGTTTATTAGATAGAACAAAAAATTATATTTGAGATCAAAATTAAAATCGTAAAAAATCCCCTTGAATAGATTATAGAAAAATATGTAAATAGCAAAAGAAGAAAGAATCTTCTAATTAAAAAGCAAAATGATTCTTATTCTAAATTAAGAGGACAAGTTTCCTCTTAATTTAGAAAATTTAATACAGGGAGGAAAAAATTGAAATTTAATAATTATTTAAAACTAAAAACAATTAAGACAAAAGATATATCAAACGATAAAAAGAAAAATAGAAAACAGCAAATCATGATAATATGTATAATTTTATTAATAGGAATAACATTTTTTTCTGGTGTTAGTATAGGAAAAGCAGTACATAACACAAGTATAAAAAGTAATACAGAAATCGCAAAGCCGATTTTAGAGGTTGAAAAAGCTTCAGAGATTATTATTACAGAAGAAAATAACACAGGAGAGTATCATTTTACTGTAAAAAATTATAATGATGCAGAAGAAATTTCACAAGTAGATTTGCAATATTATATAGAAATCTTAGATGATAATATAGATAATGCGATTGAATACAAGCTGTATAAAGATAATGAAAAACTTGAATTGCAAGATAATAAAACGCAAAAAATGATGCTATCAAAAGATACAAAAGATGAGCAGAGTTATACTTTAAAAGTTGAATATCATGCTGACAAAAATACAATTGGAGACATTATAGACGAAATTCAAATAAAAGTTCATTCAGAACAATTGAAGATATAGGAGAATATAGGTATGAAAAAAAGAAAGAAAACAGTAATTATCATTTTGATTTTATGCATCTTACTTATTATATTTATAATGAATTCTATAAAATATGATTTTTTGCAAGAAGATTTATTGTTATTTCAATTGTTCTCTTCTGCAAAACAGACGAGTGAAGAATTAAATATTTCAAAATTAGAAAGCAATGCAAATAATGAAAAAGCGGACATAGAAAGTAGTGCAAGTATAAAAAAAGAAAGTTCAAAGACACAAAATACAAATCAAACACAATTTATATTTGATGTAGAATATAAAAATACAAAATTAACAGACATAAACTTACTAGATACAGTAGATAACAAAACATTAGTATATGAAAAAATAGCGCCAGGTACAAGTGGAGGGTTTGATATTGTATTAAAAAGCAATCAACAAATAAATTACAAAATTGAATTTGAAAGTAAAAATGCCAAACCAGTAAATCTGCAATTTTACACACTAGACAATTTGCAAAAATACAATACTTTAGAAGAATTAGGAGAAAATTTAGAAGGAAGCATTTCAAAAAATGAAGAAAAAACGATACATATTTTTTGGGAATGGAGTTATGAGACAAACAAAGATGCAAATATACAAGATACAATAGATGCAAATAATATTCGAGAGTACAATTTTTTAATATATGTTCGAGGCTTTTAAGGACAATAAAAAAGGTAGCCTTTACTTGAAAAAGTAAATTACATTTGAAAGATGCAAGGATTTTAAGATAAATTTTAAGTAAAATACTTGTAAAAATAACAAAGAAACTATATAATAGAATTGTACATTGGGGTATCGCCAAGCGGTAAGGCATCGGACTCTGACTCCGACATTCCTGTGTTCGAATCACAGTACCCCAGCCAGTAATTTCAATGTAATAATAAATATATTGAAAGCGAGGAAAGTATATGAATAACATAGATTTAATGAAGTATTGGTTTGAGAGCGCTAATAGTGATTTTGATACAATGAAAGTATTATTTGAAAATAAAAAGAATACATGGTGCTTATTTTTAGGTCATTTAGTAATAGAAAAAATGTTGAAAGGTTTGTATGCTAGAAATAATCCTGAAAATCCAATAGCACCAAAAATCCATAATTTAATATTACTTTCACAAAAAGTAAAATTAGAAGTACCAAATGAGATAAGAGAAAAAATCCAAGTTATAAATACATTTAATATAAGTGCGAGATATGATGATTATAAAAAGAGCTTTGCGGAGAAGTGTACAAATAATTATACTGCTGAACAAGTAAAAAATATTGAGGAGGTACAAAAATGGTTGAAAGAACAATAAACCAAGATATTTTAGATAGTATAAACAAATTTGTAGAACAGATAAAAAAGAAATACAATGTTGTAGCAATTATAGTATTTGGATCTTATGCAAAAGGAACAGAAAATGAAGATAGTGATATAGATGTGGCAGTTATTTCAGATGATTTTGAAGATATTTATGATAGTATGGCAGTTCTAATGGGGATGACATGGGATATAGATGCAAGAATAGAACCACATCCAATAAAAAAGAAGGATTTTGACGAAGTGTCTGATTATTTTATTAAAGAAGTAATTGATACTGGAATAAAAGTTGCATAACAAATTTTAAACTAATATAAATAAAAGTTTCCCGGATAACAATGTTATTAAGGATTTATACAGATAAAAAATAATATGGAGGAACAAAGGATGAAAAAAAATAATTCTGGAATAACCTTGGTTAGCCTAGTTATAACTGTAATTGTATTGTTAATATTATCATCAATAGCTGTATATAGTGGTGTAAGTACAATACGTTCGGCAAGATTAACCAGATTTACAACAGAACTAAAAATGATGCAACAAAAAGTAAATGAATTATATGATAGTTATATAAATAATAAATCTGTGACAGTAAATGGAACAGAATATGTTGGAACGGACATACAAAACATTGGAGAAGATCCAGAAGGATTGTTTAATTCAAATAGACTAGAAGAAGTTTTTTCAGCAGAAGGTTCAGGTATTACAGACAGAACTGGATATATGTATTATAGCCTAGAAACTATGCAAGGACTAGGAATGCAAGACATGGAATATGAATTCTTTGTAAATGTAGCAACAAGAAGTGTTGTAAGTATCGAAGGATTTAATGACTATGGAACAAGATATTATACTTTAGAACAAGTGCCAAATGGGGTATATAATGTGGAATATAATAAAGTAGATGGAGATTTGAATTTTGATACAACTGCAGAAGTGGTAAATGGAAGTGGAAAGATACATATTATTAATATTAGTTATGATAATTATATAAATAAGTGGCAAGTAAGATATAGATTAAAAGCAGAAGAGGGACAAACTGAAAATACATGGTATACAACAGAAGAATTTACAGGAACTGAATATACAATAGATGTTCCGATAGAAAATCTTTTGAAAGATTATGAAATACAAATTATTCATGGAGATGAAATTATATCTAATATTCAAGTAGCTTATGTTTTACATGTAGGGGACTATATAAATTATGATCCACAAACAGGGGCAACACAAACCAGTTATACATCAACGACAGACAAAAGTGGATATACTACAGACCAAGTATTTAACTTAAGTAGTTATGAATATGGTTGGAGAGTTTTAGGTGTCGATGAAAATGCAGGAGAAATTTTATTAGTATCAGAAGAATTTATAGGGCCAGACAGTGGTGGACGCGAAGAAAATGGAAGAACATATTATAATTTACGAGGACAAGCAGGATATGTAAATGGGAAAAGTGAATTGGATACAATAAGTAAGCTTTATGGTCAGGGAAAAGGAGTAAGTAGAGCAAGAAGTATCACAGTAGATGATATTAATAAAATTACAGGATATGATCCAACAAATACAGGAAGCGGAAGTGCATATGGAGCAGGAAATATAAATGAATATGGAAATGAAGTAACATATACAAAAAGTTCGGGAAGTGGGTATATACAATATAGAGGAAGTAATGGATTAAGTGGAACAACAACATATACAAGATTTATATATTATGACGAAGGAAGTGGAGAATGGAAAGCATTAGAAAGTGGAGAAAGTGTAACGTTAGATAGTAGAGCTTACTATTATTATCCAAATACATTAACAACAAATTCAAGAGGAACAACGGTAGGAATAGAAATAAATAGTACAGAATATGAAATGTTATTTATAAACAGCATAAATAGTACAATAGGATGTAGGTATTGGTTAGCCTTTCCATATACTTATACGTACTCAGGCGATGTTCGTTTCGGTCTGCACAACGTGACCGACGGTCGCGTGTACGTCAGCAACTTGTGCAATTCTGATGAAGTTATCTACGGTGGCTATAGTGGTGTTCGCCCCGTGGTTTCTCTAAATTCAAACATTAATATATCAGGAGGAGACGGAAATTCACCAGATACAGCATATCAAATTCAATGAAACATTAGGTATCTGTCAAATCGTTCAAAATGGAATAAAATGGATAGACCATTTTGTTCTATTTTTGAACGATTTGACGCGTCCCTAATGTTTCACTTTTTCGTATTATTTTCTTTACTTTTTGGTAAAATTAGGATATAATATAGCAAGCTAGAAAGAGAAGTATAGCAAATAAAAAAGGCTTATCTAAAGCGAAAAACAACAAATCTAAAAATTTATTAAAAAATCAAGTGCAAACAGATAAGTCCACAATAAAAATAATGAAAGAAGGGAATTTTATGCAAGAAAACCAAAACAATCAAAACGCAAATCAAACAGAAGAACAAGATATAAATCATTTAATGCAAATCAGAAGAGATAAGTTAGCAGAACTACAAGCAGAAGGAAAAAATCCATTTGAAATTACTAAATTTAATAGAACAAATACAGCAGGAGAAATTAAAGCAAATTATGAAGCATTTGAACAAAAAGATGTAACAGTTGCAGGAAGAATTATAGCCAAAAGAATTATGGGAAAAGCATCATTTTGTACAATACAAGACTGTGACGAAAAAATCCAAAGTTATGTTAGTATCAATGATTTAGGAGAAGAAAGCTATAAAGCTTTTAAAACATTTGATATTGGAGATATCATTGGAATTACTGGTTTTGTATTTAAAACAAGAACAGAAGAAATCTCTGTTCATGCAAAAGAAGTAACATTACTTACTAAATCTTTAAGACCATTACCAGAAAAATTCCATGGCTTAAAAGATATGGACTTAAGATATCGTCAAAGATATGTTGACCTAATTATGAACCCAGAAGTAAAAGAAACATTTATATTAAGAAGTAAGATTATAAAAGAAATCAGAAGATTTATGGACGAACAAGGTTATATGGAAGTAGAAACACCAATGCTTACAACAGTAGCAACAGGAGATGCAGCAAGACCATTTATTACACATCATAATACATTAGATTTACAAATGTATTTAAGAATTGCTCCAGAATTAAATTTGAAGAGATTAATTGTAGGAGGATTTGACAAAGTATTTGAAATTGGTAAGAACTTTAGAAATGAAGGAATGGATATTAAGCACAATCCAGAATTTACCAATATGGAATTTTACTCAGCTTACGAAGACTATAATGACATGATGAATATGGCAGAACAATTAATTTCAACTGTTGCAAAAAATGCATTAGGTACCACAAAAATTACGTATCAAGGGCAAGAAATTGATTTAACACCAGGTTGGAAGAAAATAACAATGATAGAGGCCATAAAAGAAGTGACAGGTGTTGATTTTAATACAATCAATACAGATGAAGAGGCTCAAAACATTGCAAAAGAAAAAGGTGTTGAATATGAAGAAATCAAAAATACAAGAGGTCACATTATCAACGAATTTTTCGAGACATTTGTAGAAGAAACATTAATCCAACCAACATTTATCATGGATTATCCAGTAGAAGTATCTCCACTTACAAAGAGAAAAAAAGAAGATCCAAGATTAGTTGAGAGATTTGAATTATTTATTGGAGGCAGAGAATATGGAAATGCCTACTCAGAATTAAATGATCCAATCGACCAATATGAGAGATTTTTAAAACAAGTGGAAGCAAAAGAAAAAGGTGACGAAGAAGCTGGTGGAATGGACGAAGATTTCGTAAATGCTCTAGAAATTGGATTACCACCTACAGGAGGAATGGGAATCGGATTAGATAGATTAATTATGTTATTAACAGATTCTGCTTCTATAAGAGATGTATTGTTTTTCCCAACAATGAAGCCTTTGAACTAAAAATTCTAAAATTATTGGTAATTTTGTTTGAATATGTTATATTGCAAAAAGAAGTTAAGACTTAGAAGGGGAAGATAGGAGTTTTTATGTTTAATTTTTCATTTGATAAAAGAATTATTTATATTATATTAGCAATCATGGTGTTATCCATGGTAGTGCAATATGCAGCAAATCCAGGAATGTTATATTTATTACTAATTAGTGTGCCAGGGGTATTAATTGCCATAACATTCCATGAATTTGCACATGCCTTTGTAGCAGATAAATTAGGAGATGACACAGCAAGAAGAGAAGGAAGGCTTAGTTTAAATCCATTAGACCATTTAGACCCAATAGGAACTGTATTATTACTATTTGCAGGATTTGGTTGGGGAAAACCAGTTCATGTAAATCCAAGAAATTACACAAGGAAAATGTCAATGGAAAAAGGAGAGGCACTTGTATCAATTGCAGGCCCTCTCATGAACTTTATACTTGCCATTATTTTTGCTATTATATATTATGGAATTGTTAAATTTGCGGGATTCACATTTTTAATATCTTCAACAGGTGAAATTGTCATAGATTTAATTAGTGCAGCAGTATCTATTAATGTTGGTTTAGGATTATTTAATTTAATCCCATTACCACCATTAGATGGTTCAAAAGTAATTATGCCATTTTTACCATATAAAGCAAAGGAATTTTTTATTAACAATGAACAAATCTTTTATATTATATTTGTTGTATTATGGATAACCAATTTAACATCTTATATCATTACACCAGGAATTCAAGCAGTAGGAGGATGGATATCTAACTTAGCTGCTGCCATTTGGGGATTGTAGGAAAGAGGTTGGTCAATTTGGCACGTCCCCAATTGACCAACCTCATGAAAGGAACAGGATAAAAAATGAAAGATATTTATACATTAGGAATTGAATCAAGTTGTGATGAAACATCAGTTGCTATAGTGAAAAACGGAAGAGAAATATTATCAAATGTTATTGATACACAAATACCCATTCATGAAAAATATGGAGGTGTGGTTCCAGAAATTGCTTCCAGAAATCATATTGAAGCTATTTCAAGAGTAACTAAAAAAGCATTAGAAGCAGCAAACATGACTTTAGAACAAATAGATGTAATAACACCAACCTACGGTCCAGGACTGGTTGGTGCTTTGTTGGTTGGGTTATCATATGCCAAAGCATTAAGTTTTGCAGTAAATAAACCATTGGTAGGCGTTAATCACATACAAGGACATATTGCAGCAAATTATATAACATACCCAGAATTAGAACCACCATTTTTATGTGTGATGATGTCAGGTGGGAACACTCAAATTATACAAGTAAAAGGATACACAGAATTTGAAGTTTTAGGGAAAACAAGAGATGATGCCATTGGAGAAGCCTTTGATAAGGTTGCAAGAGTGGTAGGTTTAGGATATCCGGGTGGACCAAAAGTAGATAAGTTGGCACAAGAGGGAAAGCCAACAATTGATTTACCTAAAACGCATTTTGAAAATATGGACTTTAGCTTTAGTGGAATTAAGACAGCCGTTATTAACGTTCATCATAAAAATCCAGAAATCAACAAAGCTGATTTATGTGCAAGTTTTGAAAAAACAGTTACAGAAATATTGATAGAAAACGTAATGAAAGCGATACGATTAACAGGAATAAAAACCATTGCTTTAGCAGGTGGTGTATCTGCAAATAGTTATATAAGAAAAGCATTTTTGGATTTAAAGCAAGTATATGATGAAAATATAAAAGTTTATATGCCAGATTTAAAATTATGTACAGACAATGCAGGAATGATAGCATCAGCTGGATATTATAACTTTATACAAGGAAAAACAGATGAATTAGAATTGAATGCAATACCAAACTTGAAATTGTAAGGAAGTTAAAATTAATTTTTATCAGAGAATTCGCATAATAATAAAATATAAGGAAATTTTTCATATATAAAAATTGAAATGGAGAAGATAAATGGCAATATATACAATAGGAGATCTTCATTTATCCTTTAATGAAAACAAACCAATGAGTATTTTCGGAGAAAATTGGGAAGGATATGAGAAGAAAGTAAAAGAAAATTGGATAAATCTAGTAACAGAAAATGATTTGGTAGTTTTACCAGGTGATTTTTCTTGGTCAATGTATTTAAAAGATACTTATAAAGATTTTGAATATTTAAATAATCTGCCAGGAAAAAAGTTGTTATTAAAAGGTAATCATGATTATTGGTGGTCTACTGTAAATAGTATGCGAAATTATATAAAAGAAAACAACTTTAAAGACATTGACTTTTTATATAATAATGCATATGAGTTTGAAAACAAAATTATTGTAGGTACTAGAGGCTGGGCATTTGGAGAAGATGCAGAAAGTAAAAGAATGTTAAATAGAGAAGTAGCTAGATTAGAGCTATCTATCAAATACGGAATAGAGACATTTGGAGAAGGAAAAGAAATAATTGCATTTATGCATTATCCACCAATTATCAAACAAGATGTGCAAGATAATGAAATGAATTTATTTGTACAAATGCTAAAAAAATATAATATTCAAAAATGTTATTATGGGCATTTGCATAGTACAGCGATCAAAGATGCAGTAGAGGGAGAACATTTTGGGATAGATTTTAAGTTAGTGAGTGCAGACTCACTTGATTTCAAGTTATGTCCAATTGGGGACGTTTCCTTTTGAGACATTATTATGTAAAGTTTCATTTGTTAATAAAAATAATAGAAACTTTACTCTTATATTTATATTTTTTAGAACAATAAACTTTACATAATAATGTCTCAAAAGGAAACGTCCCCAATTGGACATAATTGGACAAATTACCCCAATTGACCATTGACAAAAAAACAAGGAATTGATAATATATAAGTGGTTTATAGGTAATGCCAAATAAAAACCTAAATAGAAAAAAGGAGAATATAATATATATATAAATATATTATTAGTAAAAATATGAACATATATCCAAATGCATATTTTAAAAAAGTGGAAGAAATTACGATAGAATTTTTAAACAAAAATAAAATAAAAGCATTGTTATTGGATGTAGACAACACATTAGTAGACTATAGCAAAAAAATGACGGAAAGTGTCATAAAATGGTCAAAAGAATTAAAAGGGCAAGGTGTAAAATTATATATATTATCAAATACCAATGACAAAGCAAAAATTGAAAATATTGTAAAAGAATTAGATATACCATACCAACTTTTTGCTATGAAACCACTAAAAAGAGGATTTAAAAGAGCACAAAAAGAATTAGACGAAAAAAGTGAAAATATAGCAATTGTAGGAGACCAGATATTTACAGATATTATTGGTGGTAATAGGTGTAATATGTTTACAATATTAGTAGAACCGATTAATGAAAAAGATTTTTGGTATACTATGTGGAAAAGACCAATAGAGAAAAAAATAAAGAGTAAAATCAAGTTAGAGCAAAAAAATAAATAAAAAATGAAAAAAATCATTAAACCAGAAAATTTTAGTAAAAATCAAAGGAGAAAACAATGTATTATAATGATGTACATATAGGATATTACTTAGCAGTCGCCATATTAGGATTGTTTCTAGGACAATTTGTGGATTGGGCAAATAAACGATTGTCAGAATATAAAAAAGTTTTATCATTAGACATATTTAGAGAATATAAAAGAAATTTTAAACCAAACTATATATTGATGTTATTAACATCTGCTATTTACGTTACGCTAGTTTATACATTAGGTATAAAAGATACCATCATTGCAAACTTGGACTTAATAAAATATATCATTTTAACACCAATGTTATTATCAGCATTTGTTATTGATTATAAATTACAAATTATTCCAAATAGACTAAATCTAACAATTTTTGAAATAGGACTATTATTTGCATTCGCCTATGGAATCTCAGATGTAGCAATAACCTTAAACATGTTACTAGGCATGTTAGCAGGTGCAGGAATATTCTTAGTAATCACATTAGTAGGAGGCTTATTCTATGGAAAAGAAGCCATGGGATTTGGAGATGTAAAATTAATGGGTGCATTAGGATTGTTTTTTGGATTATCAAATATTATTGTCATCACATTAGTATCGTTCTTAATAGGTGCGGTTTTAAGTGTTGGATTATTAATTACTAAAGTTAAGAAAACAGATGAATATATACCTTTTGGACCATTTATCGTAATAGCAACATTTATTAGTATGTATGTACCATTTGAAACAATTAGATTTATATTAATGAAAATATTTACATTAGGAATGTATAACTAAAAAATGTCCAATTGGGGACGTTTCCTTTTGAGACATTTTGATATAGAGAATTTAAAATATAGGGGATGATGAGATGAATCCGAAACTACAATGGTTAAGAAATAAAATGTCTAGTTTAGATTTACAAGGGCTAATTATATCAAATCCAATCAATATTAAATATTTAACCAATATAGATGCAGAAGGAACCCTTCTATTAACAAGAAAAGAAAATATTTATATCACAGACGCAAGATACATAGAACATGTGCATAGTACGTTAACCTTATATGATGAAATTATTGTGTATGACATGAATGATGTATCAAGAGAGGACTACGAAAATTTCTTTATGTTTTGCGAAAATGTAGGATTTGAAGAATACTATGTCACATATGCTCAATATAAAGAATATATTAGAAAATATAAAATCAATAGTTTGGTGGAAACAGAACATATCATTGAAAAACAAAGAATGATAAAAGATGAAGATGAGATTAGCAACATCAAAAAAGCTTGTGAAATAACAGATAATTGTTTCTCTTATATCTTAGACTATATAAAACCAGGAATGACAGAAAAGCAAATTGCAAATGAAATTGAAGAATATTATAAACAAAGAACAGATGGGCTTTCTTTTGATACGATTGTAGCTTCAGGAGAAAACACTTCAAAACCACATGCAATTCCAACAGATAGAAAAATTCAGGATGTTGATATTATAACCATTGATATGGGATGTGTGGTAAATGGCTATTGCTCTGACATGACAAGAACATTTTTTGTAGGAGAAGTTCCAGAATATATAAAACCAGTGTATGATTTGGTTTTAAAAAATCAAACACAAACATCAGAAGACTTCAAAGATGGGGTTAGCACTAGATTGTTAACAAAAATGGTAGAAAATGATTTTAAACTAAATGGATATGATTTGGTGCATGCATTAGGTCATGGTGTAGGAATGGAAATTCATGAAGCACCATATATTAATTATCGTTCAGACACGATTTTAAAGGAAAATATGGTAGTTACAAATGAACCAGGAATATATATACCAGGAAAATTTGGTGTAAGAATCGAGGATACAGTACAAATTACAAAATTTGGTTGTATAAATTTAACCAATTCAGAGAAAAATTATATTGTAATATGAATTTCTAGTAATAATAAGAATATTTATATATCAACATTCTATAAAATAATTTTTTAGCTGTGAATTGTAACAATAGAAAGCTAAAAAATAGCTTAAAATCAGCAAATCCCTTGATTTTTACCAAAAAATGTAGTAAAATATATAAAGTTTTGTAATATAATTAGAAGAATGAAAGGAGATAGAAATATGGCATCAGTATATTCAGCAGGAGATTTTAGAAATGGAACAACATTTGAAATGGAGGGAAATGTATATAGAATTGTAGAATTCCAACATGTAAAACCAGGAAAAGGTTCAGCATTTGTAAGAACAAAATTAAAAAATGTAATTACAGGAGCAACATTAGAAAAAACATTTAACCCAGGAGATAAATTCCCAGCAGCACAAATCGAAAAGAAAAATATGCAATATTTATACAATGATGGAGGATTATATTATTTCATGGATAATGAAACATATGATCAAATCCCACTAAACGAAGATCAAATAGGAGACTGCTTAAAATATTTAAAAGAAAATATGGAAGTAACTATGCTTTCATATAAAGGAAATGTATTTGCAGTAGAACCACCAATATTTGTTGAATTAGAAGTTACATATACTGAACCTGGATTTAGCGGAAACACAACAACAACATCAGGAAAACCAGCAAAATTAGAAACAGGTTTAGAAATTCAAGTACCATTATTCGTAAACATAGGAGACATCTTAAGAATAGACACAAGAACAGGCGAATATATGGAAAGAGTATAAGAAAGGTGAAGCTTTAATGAAAATTAAACTTAGAGATGAATATAATAAATTCATAGAAGATATGGAAAAAAATTTCAAAAAAAAGGAAGATTTAGACTATATCAAAGAAAAATTTGCATTATTTGTTGATAAAGTCATCGATGAAATAGATATGATTTTAGACTATAAACAAGAAAAAATGAATGAACTAGAACAAAAACAAAAAGAAATCGATGAAAAAATGAGTAAAATGCAATCAATCATTGATAATATCGAAAAAGATATATATGCCGAAGACGGATTTGACTTTGAAATAATTTGTCCATATTGTGATAATCAATTTGTAATTGATGTTGACGAAGACAAAACAGAAGTTGAATGTCCGGTTTGTAACAATATTATAGAATTAGACTGGACAGGAGATATAGAAGAAGATTCGGATTGTGATGGAAGTTGTTCTGGTTGCCATGGTTGCGATGTGCCATCAGAAGAGGAAGAACAAGAAGAACAACCTGAGCAAGAGGATAAAAAAGAAAATAATGATGATGATATGTAAATAATAAAATATATTAAAAGACCACATGTTTAAAATATGAGTGGTCTTTTAATATTTAGAAAAAGTTTAAAGGATTTTGGTAAACCCCATCAATACGAATACCTAAATGCAAATGTGTGCCAGTAGTAGCACCATTTGTTGGTTTACCAGTAGAATCAGAATATTGATTACCTTTTACACCATAAACATATTTAGGACCAACATGGCCAATAACTTGTCCTTGTTTTACAATATCTCCAACTTTAACAATATAATTTGGAGAACAATGACAATAAGTAACTCTGTAATTATCAAAAGAAAGGGTAATTGTATATCCACCAGCACCTAAAAATTGTGTAAAGGTAATTTCACCATCAGCCACAGCGATAAACTGAGTGCCTTCTGGAGCAGGAATATCAATACCAGAATGAGAAGAGGAAGCACCGAGAAGTAGGAGAAACTCTTTTACCAAAATAGGAACTAATTCTCGTATATCCAGGAAGAGGCCAGACAAAACCATCAGGATTAATAGAAATAATTTCAGAACTTAAATTATTTTCATATGTAAAATCATTAGAAGATATAACAGGTGTAAAAAAAATTGTAATAAATAAAATAAAAAAGATAAGTATGTAAATAAAATGTTTTATATTTTGGAAAATGAAAATCACCTCACTTAAAATTAATATAAAAAAATATTGGAAAAATAAAAACAAAATAGAAATTAATTTCAGTAAAAATAGAACTAAAACATGAAATAAAATATAATTTAAAGTAAACGAAAAAGCGCTTTGCCAACGCTTTTTCATTTTGCAACTTTATGGACCCTTATTTTAAGATGAAGGTCCGAGCGCATTTAGTGCATTTTCTTAATCCAGTACTTGGATTGAGAATATATGCTTTTCCTCCACAATATGGGCAGGGAACCTTAGCACATTTACTATGTGGTAAAATCTTCATATTTCTCCTTTCTCTCTACATGCGTAAATGTTTACATTGTAAACATATATGCATTGGCTTTTGAAGCCCTCCGCAGAGAGGGTGGCAAGATGAAAGTGTTTAGGCAAAATCAACACAATCATCAGTTTAGCAAGATGAAAAAAATTTATCTTGCAGTTACAAGTTGATTTTTCTTATTATAACACAACAACATAATATAACACATAACTCTATATGTAAACTTTAAGCTTAAAGGCAAAAGAAGAACTTTGGCTAGTAGCAAACTATAGGCGTTGAAATAGTTTTCTATACTATAAAAAATAGAAACCAAAAACTGTTGCACAGTCTGGTTTCCATTGTGGCAGGGGTAGAAGGATTCGAACCCTCACAGGCGGTTTTGGAGACCGATGTGCTACCATTAACACTATACCCCTATAAATTAAACACAATTAATATATTAGCATAAAAAAAGGATTTTATCAATAATTTTTTGAAAAATTATTGACTTTTTTTAAAAAGGATAATAAAATATATAAAATTACATATCTACAGTGAAGAAGAAAAAATACGGTAAATTTATTTAAAGAGAGTTGGTAATGGTGTGATACCAGCAATAAATGCGTATGGGGAGCTTTGGAGTAGATTTTAAATTAAGGTGCTTAAAACTTTTTGTTTTAGGAAATAGGGTGGAAACGCGGAATGGTAACTTTCGTCCCTAGTATGGTTATACTAGGTTGATGGAAGTTTTTTTGGTTTAAATTGATTAAAAAAAGGATAGAGGTATCAATCATCTAGCACATTTTTGCAATTTACTTCAAACCTCGATGTACAAAAGTACACCTTCGGCTTGAAGATAAATCACAAAAATGTATCAAAAAAACTTTCATGTACTAGTAAATAAATAAAGAGGAGGAATTGTTATGTTAAAATCAATGGACACTTTAGTAGCACTTTGCAAAAATAGGGGATATATTTACCCTGGTTCAGAAATTTATGGAGGTTTAGCAAATACTTGGGATTATGGACCTTTAGGAAATGAACTAAAAAACAATGTAAAAATGGCATGGAGAAAAAAATTCATACAAGAAAGTAAATACAATGTAGGATTAGATGCAGCCATTTTAATGAACCCAACAACATGGGTAGCTTCAGGACATGTAGGAGGTTTTTCAGATCCACTAATTGATTGTAAAGAATGTAAAACAAGACATAGAGCAGATAAATTAATAGAAGAATGGGCACATGAAAATGGAAAAGATATGATTGCAGATGGTATGTCTGACCAAGAATTAATAGATTTTATTAATGAAAATAAAATTCCATGTCCAAATTGTGGAAAAACAAATTTTACAGATATCAGAAAATTTAATTTAATGTTTAAAACATTTCAAGGTGTAACAGAAGATAAAACAGCAGAAATTTATCTAAGACCAGAAACAGCACAAGGTATATTTGTAAACTTTAAAAATGTAATGAGAACAACCAGAAGAAAACTACCAATGGGTATTGCACAAATTGGAAAAGCATTTAGAAATGAAATTACACCAGGAAACTTTACATTTAGAACAAGAGAATTTGAGCAAATGGAATTAGAATTCTTCTGTAAACCAGGAACAGATTTAGAATGGCATGCATATTGGAAAGAATTCTGTAAAAACTGGCTATTAAGTCTAGGAATGAAAGAAGAAAACATTAGACTAAGAGACCATTCAAAAGAAGAATTATCACATTATAGTAATGCCACAACAGATATTGAATTCACATTCCCATTTGGTTGGGGAGAATTATGGGGAATTGCAGATAGAACAGACTTTGACTTAAAAAGCCATATGAATGTTTCAAAAGAAGATTTTACTTATACAGACCCAGAAACAAACGAAAAATATGTACCATATTGTATAGAGCCATCTTTAGGGGCAGATAGAGTGGCACTAGCATTCTTATGTAACGCTTATGATGAAGAAGAAATTGGAGAAGGAGATACAAGAGTAGTATTACATCTACATCCAGTATTAGCACCATTCAAAATAGCAGTACTTCCATTATCTAAAAAATTGTCAGAAAAAGCACAAGAAGTACATGAAAAATTATCAAAGAAATTTATGTGTGATTATGACGAAACAGGAAGTATTGGAAAAAGATATAGAAGAGAAGATGAAATTGGAACACCATATTGCTTAACAGTGGATTTTGACACATTAGAAGACAATACAGTAACTATCAGAGACAGAGATACCATGGAACAAATCAGACTTCCAATAGATGAAGTAGAAAGCTGGTTAGAAGAAAAATTAGAATTTTAATTTTGTCCAATTGGGGACGTTTCTTTTTGAGACATTTTTATGTAAAGTTTGCTGCTTGAAAAAAATATAAATATAAAAGTAAAGTTTCTATTATTTTTATTAACAGACGGTACTTTACATAAAAATGTCTCAAAAAGAAACGTCCCCAATTGGACATTAGGCAAAAGGAAGAGAGAAAAATGAACTACAGAATTACAAATGGCTCTATTTCATATGGAGCTGAAACCATATTAGAAGAAATAAATTTTGAAATAAAAGAGAAAGATAAAATAGCCATTATCGGAAGAAATGGAGCAGGAAAAACCACGTTTTTAAATGCCATTATAGACAATGAAATTTTAGAAGAGGGAATTGGAGAAGAAAAGTTTCATGTATATAAGCAAGGAAATCCTGTCATTGGATATTTAAAGCAAATGAATTTTGAAAATTCTAATAAAACTATGTTAGAAGAAATATTAGAACTGTATGCCCCTTTATTGAAATTAGAAGAGAAGATAAAAGAAAAGGAAAAAGTGTTACAAGATCAAACAGACGAAAAAACAATTAAAGAATATACCAATGCTTTAGAACAGTACGAAATACAAGGTGGATATCTGTATAAAAAAGAATATGAGACAGCGATTAAAAAATTTGGCTTTAAAGAAGAGGATAAACAGAAAAAAATAGGTGAATTTTCTGGAGGGCAAAGAACCAAAATTGCTTTTTTAAAGTTATTATTAAGCAAGCCAGATATTTTATTATTAGACGAACCAACAAACCATTTAGATATTACAGCAATTGAATGGTTGGAAAATTATTTGAAAAATTATCCAAAAGCAGTTGTGATTGTATCACATGATAGAATGTTTTTAGATAAGATTGTGAATAAGGTATATGAAATAGAATATGCAAGCATGGTGGAATATAAAGGAAATTATACAGATTTTGAAAGACAAAAAAGAGAAAGATATGAAAAACAATTAAAAGATTATGAATATCAACAAGCGGAAATCAAGAGATTACAAGCTATTGCAGATAGATTTCGATATAAACCAACAAAAGCAAAAATGGCATTATCAAAATTAAAGAAGATAGAGCAAATGACAATTATCGAAAAGCCAGAAGAATATGATTTAAAAACATTTTATGCAAATTTTGATGTCAAAACACAGAGTGGAAAACTTGTATTAAAAGTTGATAAATTACAAATAGGGTATGATAAGCCAATTGCAGAAGTATCTTTTGAATTATACAAAGGGCAAAAACTAGCCATCATTGGAGAAAATGGAACAGGAAAGTCTACTTTATTAAAAACATTAAATGGGGATATTCCCAAAATTAATGGAGAATTTGAATTTGGATATCATGTGCAAACAGGATATTTTGACCAGCAAATGGAATTTTCAAATCTAGAAAATACAGTATTTGAAGAAATGGCAGAAACTTTTCCAGAGTTAACAACCACACAAATAAGAACTTTATTAGGAGCATTTCTTTTTACAGGAGAAGATGTATTCAAAAAAATAAATGTATTATCAGGAGGAGAAAGAGGACGTCTGCAATTGTGCAAAATACTAAAATGTGAGCCGAATGTATTGTTACTAGATGAGCCTACAAACCACATGGACATTTTAGGAAAAGAAAGCTTAGAGAATATATTAAAAGATTATACAGGAACCTTAATTTTTGTTTCTCATGATCGATATTTTGTGAATAAACTGGCAGATTGTATATTAGAATTTGATAATGGAAATGTGAACTTTTATGATAAAAATTATCAAGAATTTTTGGAGTATAAAGAGCAGAAAGATACAATAGAAGAACCAAAAGATGCTACCATAGAAGGTGTAGAAAACATTCAAAGCGCAAAAGATAAAAAGAAAGAAAATAATCCATATTTTATAGAAAAAGAAAAAAACCGAATACAAAATAAAATGAACAAAATTGAAAAAGAAATAGAGGAAAAAGAAAAGAAAATCCAAGAAATTGAAAACGAGATGACAAAAGAAGAGATTTGCTCAGACTATATAAAATTAAATGAATTGCAAGAAGAAATCCAGAAAATTAACCACGAAATAGAAGAGAAAATGCAAGAATGGGAAAATTTGAATAATGAACTTTAAGGCTTTCCGAAAGGAAAAATGGAATCGCATAAATTTGTGATTCCATTTTTCTATGTTATCAAAAGATATTTCGTAAAAAAATGACGAGTTTTGTATAAGAAAATGGCAATTTCATAAAACACAACCCCACAAGGTTTTTATATATGCTATAAATGATTATGAACTACAAGAAAAAGATATCAAAAAATATAGAAGATCACTTTTTTCTTGATTTTCTTTGTTTTTTGGTATGATTCATATATTGAACTAATTTTCTAACGATATCTTTTTCGTTTTCGCTAAGATTATTAAATCCAGCAATGCTATTATCTATACTAGCATCTGAATTTTCTAAATAATCTTTTAAAACCACAGTAGGTGTTACTTTATATAAATTACATAATTTTACTAAAGTTGTTAAACTTCCCTTAGTTTTATTACGTTCTAAATCAGACACATATCTAGGGGCAAGACCAAGAGACTCAGCAACTTCTTCTTGTGTTAACCCTAAAGAAATTCTGATTTTCTTAAAACTTGGACCTATTAAAATTTGTAAATTATTTTTTTCTTTTTTCTTCATTATGACCTCCAGCTGTTAAGACTAGTTTTCCAAAATTCTTAAAAAATATGTGAAATATATGAATATATATAAAATATCAAAATTTTAAGCAAATGAACATGAACAAAAATCCACATTGACGTGGAAATAGACTGAAAGAAATATCAGAAAATGAACTAGATGCCTCTGTTAATAAAATCGTAGATGCTTGCATTAATGACTTGGAATTAGGCGAAAAAATTGTGATATATAAAAAAGAAAATAACGAAATAAATGTTGCAAGGTCAGTTATCATAAGAGAATCTATGTATAAAAAACTCGAAGAAATGAGAGAAAAATACGGAATATCAATATCTAAACTAATTAATATAGCTATTCGAATAGGCTTGGAAAAATATGATAAAAGAAAAGCTAAATGAAGTAATTTATTAGAAATTTTTCAAATTTTTGATACGTTTTCTGAGAGTAATTTTGAACAAATTTTAAAAATATACGAAACATAAAAAATAATTTACGAAATAGAAGAGAGATTTTACGAAAATTAAAATTGAGGAAAGTGTGATTTGGGGACGGAAAGATGATTTGGGGACGGAGATAAAATCATCATTTTTATAATAATATTGTTATAATTTATTAATATTAATATAAAATGATGATTTTATCTCCGTCCCCAAATCATCTCTCCTTATCTTAATTGTCTCAATTATATAAATTTCTTTCATATAAATCTTGAATAAAGACATCTTTTTCTTCAAAATTATCGATAAAACCTACTTTTGCCATATTTTCATTAACACCTTGAATCCATACTGGTCTATCATCATAAAATACATCACATTTTTCTTTATTATTTAATATTGAGTGAATTCTTTCCATATCCATAACACATTCCTCCCACCAAAAATATAGTTATTTAAAATATATCCAGAAATATCAATTTTATTCATAAAAATAACATTACACACAGTTCTAAAATTTTAGAATTAAAATCTTTCAACAAAATCATTGTTCAAAAAATCAATATAACTAAAATCATTTATGACATATTTTGACAAGTTGTTGTAATACTTGACTTAAGTGCATATTTCATATAAAATAAATTTGGGATGCAAAAGGAGGAAGTGTATGAAGATACAATATAAAGATAAGATAATAGAAATAGACAAACCAATGACAATATGTGAAGTTTTAAAAGAAGAGATCAAAAAAAATCAATATACAGTATTAGCAGCAACTTTCAACAATGAATATAAAAACTTAGCATTTCTTATAGAAGAAGATGGAAAAATAGAGTTAATTGATACATCTTCAAGTGAAGGAATGAAGGTATATAGAAGAACATTATTATATATTGTAGGAAAAGCATTTGAAAAAATTTGCCCAAATAAAAAAATGGAAGTTAATTATCAATTATCAAATTCAATGTTTTGTGATCTGATGGACGAAGAAGTAACAGATGAATTTATAGAAAAATTAACTCAAGAGGTAAGACAAATTGTAAAAGATGATCTTCCAATAAAACAAGTAATTATGAATAGGGAAGAAGCAACCAAATTTTTTAATGAAACTCAAACTTCAAAAGGAAGATTACAACTAGATTTGGAAGATAATCAAGAAATCTTTATGTATTATTGTGAAGATTATTATAATTATTGCTATGGAACATTAGCAAATCGAACAGGGGTTACAAAAATATTTGAAATTGTAAGATATAATGATGGATTTTTAGTAAGATATCCAAGTCAAAAAGACCCAGAAAGAATGCCTAAATTTGTGAAAAACAAGAAATTGGCATGGGCTATGGAAGAATATGATGATATCAATAAAATTTTAAAAATAGAAAGAGTATATCGAATTAACGAAGCTATAAAAGAAGGAAATGTTAAAGACATCATATTATTAGCAGAAGCATTACATGAAAAGAAAATTGCCAAAATTGCAGACAATATTGCGAAAAATAAAAATATCAAAATGGTACTAATTGCAGGACCATCTTCATCAGGAAAAACAACATTTGCACAAAGATTAGGAATTCAATTAAAACTAAATAGGATAAAACCAGTTACTATATCAGTAGACAATTATTTTGTAGAAAGAAAAGATACTCCAAGAGACGAAAATGGAGAATATGACTTTGAATGTCTAGAAGCAATTGATTTAGAACTATTTAATGATCATTTAACCAAACTATTAAATGGGGAAGAAGTCGAAATGCCAGAATTTGACTTCTATGAAGGAACAAAAAGATACAATGGCAAAAAATTGAAACTAGAAAAAGACGAAGTATTGGTAATAGAAGGAATTCATTGCTTAAATGACAAATTAACAAGCAAAATACCAGCTGAGCAAAAATATAAAATATATATCAGTGCTTTAACTGTATTAAACTTAGATAGATTTAATAGAATTTCAACAACAGATACAAGGTTAATCAGAAGAATAGTAAGAGACCATCAATTTAGAGGATATTCAGCAAAACACACTATTAGCACATGGAATAAAGTAAATGATGGAGAAAAGAAAAATATATTCCCATTTCAAGAAGAAGCAAACTTTATCTTTAATACGTCACTAGTATATGAAATAGGAGCATTAAAACCAATTGTTATGCCATTATTAGAAGAAATCACAAAAGAAGACAAAGAATATGCAGAAGCAACTAGATTAATCAACATGTTAAAATATTTTGAAGAAATACCAAAAGAATATGTACCAAATAATTCTCTATTAAAAGAGTTTTTAGGTGGAGGAGACTTTAAATATTAGGTGTCCAATTGGGGACGTTTCTTTTTGAGACATTTTTATGTAAAGTTCCATTTGTTAATAAAAATAATAAAAACTTTACTTTTATATTTATATTTTTTAAGAATAATAGACTTTACATAAAAATGTCTCAAAAAGAAACGTCCCCAATTGGACAAAAGGAGAAAAGATGGAAAGTAGAAAATTTACAGAAATTGATGAAGAATTTATATGTGAAAATTGTGGGAAAGAAGTACCAAAATTAGGTTATTCTTGCCGTGACCATTGTCCATATTGTTTACATTCAAAACATGTAGATATAAATCCAGGAGACAGGCAAGAGACTTGTCATGGAGACTTAGAGCCTGTTTCTTTAGAGATAGATAGCAAAAAAGGATATGTAATTATTTATAAATGTAAAAAGTGTGGAGCTATTAGAAAAAATAAATCAGCAAAAGATGATAATATGGATTTAATCATAGAATTGAGTAGTAAACAAATTTGAACCATTGGGGACGTGCCAAAATGGACAAAAAATGTCCGATTTGGCACGTCCCCAATGGTTCAAATTTCTTTATTTAAATTTCCATTTGTATAATGGCTACCATCAAATCTCTGGTTATTATTTACACGATGGATAATTTCATTGATATCTTCAATCGTTTCATCTAAAACATCTATTCTTGCATAATCCACATTAAACTCTTTTGGATAAATAGAAGTTATTTTACTATTAAAAATCGTTGTAACCGTTTGAATGTTGTCAGGTAATATTCTAAAGTTCATATTTAAACGGTCTTTTAATTCATATACATTATCTGTAATACATCTTTGCTTACAAGTAGGATAACATTTGTCTGTTTCTCCCAAAAGGCAATAGTTCATATTTATAAGAGGAGTTCTGCCATACACAATTAATTCATTTGGCAAGGTGTTACAATTACATAATGCTGAAATCATGTTTCTATTTAATTCAGGAGAGATTGTATATCGGCAAATTCCCATTTCTTTTAATTCTTTTATTGTATTAGCATTATACACATTAAATGTATAATTTGTGATTAATTCTAAAGATTTATCCAAATCAACAAATAAGTCTTTCAATAATTTGACATTACAGATATTTGAGATGACAAATCCTTTAATATGATAATTATTTAAAGTAGTTTCTATATTGTTAGATAACAGATTTTTGTAATTTGATTTGATAATAGTTGGCATATAGATGTATAGATTATATTTTTCATCTAATATATGTAAAATATCTTTATAGTCCTTCATAGAAAAGTATTTTAAAGGAATATATACATTTTCAACTTCGTGTAATTTTGTGTAATCATAATCTTTATGTAAAATATTTAATAAAAGTGATAACTTGGTTTTCTTAATAGGACTATATGAAACATTCTTCGTCATAGATGATTTCGTATCAGTAGTAGAAATACAAGGAATTGCAGATTTATCTTTTCTTGTAATTACATCAATTGCATATTCTCCTACCATATTTAAAACTGTTCTTCTTAAATCATTTAGAGTACTTAGTTTTGGGATGAATAATTTATCATCTAGCTCAACTTCAAAATTCTTAAAGGCATAAGGGGTAGAAGCAGTTTTAGAAAATTGAGTAATTACCATATTTTTATCAATTGGTTTTGTTTTTGCTTCTATTGGAATGACATCACTTGTATAATTTAGATTTAGATCCTTATACAATTCTATATTACTAGCAGAAGTAACCCAAACTTGGATAGGCCTTTCTTTATGAATAGAAATGTGACAATTTAATAAGATTTTTCTATTCTCTTTTTGGCAACTTTCATGTGCAATCATATTTAAGCGTTTAGAACTCATTTTATAGATTTGATTGCCTAACCTAATATTTCCCTTCATTCTGCCAATAACAACAGTTTGCCCAATTTCAGTATATTTAATATTTTTTAAATTTGTATCCATAAGTTCAGAAATAGTATATGTGCCATCTTCTTTTTCAAGAGAAATGGTATCACCAATAGCAATTGGTTCATTTAATTTAACAGTAATATATCCTTTTTTAGTATTATATTTTTGTACTTTTCCAAGAAATAGTCCCATATTATTAGGCTTTTCTTTAAAAACAAGATTTTTATTTGCTTCATTACTTAAATGTCCAGAAGAAGACATACCTCTATTAAATACTTGTAACAATTCTTTTTTATCATTTTCATCAATTACATATTCTTTATCAGATAAAGCTAAATCAATATATTTTCGATAAATTCTCGTAACAGTTGCCACATATTCTGGAGACTTCATACGTCCCTCAATTTTAAAAGACTTTACACCAGCACGAATTAAATCAGGGATAAAATCTAAACCACATAAATCTCGCGTACTTAATAAATATCCAGAATTAATCGGCTTATTATTTTCCAATAATTCAAAAGGAAGCCTACAAGGACCAGCACATTTACCTCTATTTCCAGAACGACCACCTAACATACTAGAAAATAGGCATTGTCCAGAATAAGAAATACAAAGTGCCCCATGGATAAAGGTTTCTATTTCAATATTGGTATTTTTACAAATATAATCAATTTCATTGACAGAAAGCTCTCTAGCAAGAACAACTCTTCTAAAACCTAAATCTTGTAACTTTAAAGCACCATTCAAATTATGAACCGTCATCTGTGTGCTACCATGAATAGGTAAATCTGGGAATGTTTTAATTAAAGCCATTGCTAAACCTAAATCTTGAACAATAATGGCATCAATACCAAACTCATAAGCCTTTTTTGCGATAGCCATAGCCTGTTCAAACTCTGTATCAGTAACCAATGTATTTAATGTTAAATGGGTTTTAACTCCACGAATTTTAGCATATTGAATCGCTTTTTCTAAATCATCTAGACTAAAATTAGACGCAAAAGCCCTAGCACTAAAGCTATCACTACCAAAATATACACTATTTGCACCATTTTGAACAGCAGCTTTTAAACATTCAAAATCACCAACAGGAGAAAGCAATTCAACCATAATTCCACCACCTTTTAAGTTTTATATTTTTATTTCTCTATATAATATATATTATTTTGAAAAAATCTTTTTAAATCAATTTTATCTAATTATACCACAAAATGCCTAGAAATTCTAGATTACATAAAATTGAGACAAAACGGGCCAGGTTGGGTTTTGTCTCATAATTGTCGAAATTTTATTAATTTATTTTATTTTGTTCGCTTGAAATGTAAAAAAAATAGTATATAATAGAAACCATAGGAAAGAGAAAAACAAAGGAGCAAAAATACATGCAAGAAACGGTAAAAACAAAAAAAGTAGGAGAAATATTTAATGACTATCAAACAAAAGCCAACATACAATATGCCAATATACAAGGACTAAATGTTATAAAAAAAACAAACACATTAGAAGTCATATTGTATTTTGACGAGTATATAGAAATTAAAGAACTATGGTTTTTTGAAAAGTTTTTAATAGAGAGATTTCATTTTGAGCATATAGATATGATAATACATTATCATGAGGGGGTAGTACTAAAAGACATAAAAACAGAATGGAGAAACATCATTGCCTATATGTCTCATAAATATCCATTAATGAAGCCAATGCTTTTATTAAAAAGTGATGTAGAAGTTGATGGAAATGAAATCAATATCAAAATGCATATTAAAGGTGCAGATTTTTTAAAAGCTAAAAAGACAGATAAAGAGCTAGAAAAGGTTTTGAAAAATTTATTTGGAAAAGACTACAAAGTAAATCTAACAGAACAATTGTCAAGAGAAGAGATAGAAGAAATTCGCCAAGAAATTCAGCAAGTAGAGGAAAAAGCAATTGCTCATATTGAAGAATTAAATGCACAACAACAAAGAGAAAATGAGGAAAATCATGTGGAATACACAAATATGCCAGAATACAATGACCCAGAGTATGTACCACCTATGGATATGGAAGGATATATTCCAGACGAGGCATTAAGTGAAGGAATGCCACCGATTGAAGAGATGGAAGATTTCCAAGAGCAAGAATATATTATGGGAAAACCATCAAAAGCCAAAGAAAACAAAGTGGCAATTAAGGACATTACTGCAAGCAATTCAAGAATTACCATAGAAGGAAGAGTTTTAACAAGTGAGTGTCGTGAGACCAGAACTGGAAAAGGTATGTTAATTTTTGATATTTATGACGGAACAGGTACAATTACTTGTAAATCATTTGCAAAAGATGCAGTTGAAGGAAAAGAAGTTATCGAAAAAATTCAAAATGCAAAAGTCATTAAAGCAATTGGAAAAGCAGGATTAGATGCTTATGTTGGGGATGTAACTATCATGGCAAATACTATTATGGTAAGTCATATGGATGTTCCAGAATTACCAGAAGAAGATGAAAGTACACCACTTATTTTAGGAATGAATCCTAATATTACAGAACCATTGGTAAAAATTGCTGAATTAAATGTAGATGATGGAAAGGTTTCTATCAATGGAGAAGTAATTGATATGGAAGATAGAGAGCTAAAATCTGGAAAAACCTTACTTAGTTTTGATGTCTATGATGGAACCAGCAGTATGACTTGTAAAGCGTTCTTAAATAAGGATAATAGCAAACGTGTCATAAAAAGAATTAAAAATGCAAAAGGGGTTATTGTTGCAGGAACGGCACAAATGGATTCTTTTTCAAATGAATTAACGATTATGGCAAATACAATTGTAGAAGGAGAAGGCATTAAAAAGAAAATTAGAGAAGACCATGCAGAAGTTAAAAGAGTAGAACTTCATATGCATACACAAATGAGTCAAATGGATGCTATGACTTCAGCAACAGATTTAATCAAAAGAGCCATGAAATGGGGAATGAAATCAATTGCCATAACAGACCATGGTGTTGTACAAGCCTTTCCAGAAGCCCATAAATTATTAGGGTATGACAATCCAGATATGAAAATTATCTATGGAGTAGAGGCATATTTAGCACCAGATAATACGAGAACTGTATATAATGGCAAAAAGCAAAGTATTGATACAACTTATTGTGTACTAGACTTAGAAACAACAGGATTTTCAGCAACGACTGAAAAGATTACAGAAATTGGCGTTATGAAAGTAAAAAATGGAGAAGTACTTGATGAATTTAGCTGTTTTGTAAATCCTGAAAAACATATCCCAGAAAGAGTTACAGAAGTTACCAACATCACAGATGATATGGTAAAAGATGCAGAAACCATTGAAAAGGTATTTCCAAAGTTACTAGAATTTTTGGGAGATGACAAAGAAACCGTTATTGTTGCCCACAATGCGAACTTTGATATCGGATTTTTAAGACAAAATGCAAAAGTATTAGGTTATGATTTTAACTACACCTATTTAGATACTTTAAGCTTAGCAAAAGACTTATTCCCAGATTATAAGAAATATAAATTAGGAAAAATTGCAGAAAACTTAGGCATCAAAGTAGAAGTGGCACACCGTGCGTTAGATGATGTTGACACAACTGTGAAAGTATTTAATGTCATGATAGATATGTTAAAGAAAAAAGGAGCAACCATTGTAGAAGATATTGATAGAGTGGCAGCAAGTGAAGAAGCTAAAAAAGAAGAATATAAAAAATTAAAAACTTATCATGCCATTATCTTAGCCAAGAATTATGTAGGACTAAAAAACTTGTACAAGTTGGTATCATTATCACATTTGCATTATTTTTATAGAAAACCACGTATTTTAAAAAGTTTGTATAAAAAATATTCAGAAGGCTTAATTTTAGGAAGTGCCTGTGAAGCAGGAGAGTTGTACCAAGCAATAGAACTTGGAAAAACAGATGAGGAAATTGAAGAAATTACCAATGATTATGATTATCTAGAAATCCAGCCAACAGGAAATAATCAATTCTTAATTAGAAATGGAACAGTTGCGGATGAAGAGGCTTTACGAGATATTAATAGAAAAATTGTAGAATTGGGAGAAAAATTAAACAAACCAGTTGTGGCAACTTGTGATGTGCATTTTATGGACCCACAAGATGAAATTTATAGACGTATTTTAGAAGCTGGACAAAAATATGATGATGCAGATAATCAAGCACCGCTATACTTACGAACAACTGAAGAAATGCTAGAAGAATTTAGCTATTTAGGAAAAGAAAAAGCCTATGAAGTGGTTGTAACAAATACCAATAAAATATCAGATATGTGTGACCAAATCAGCCCAATATCTCCAGAAAAATGTCCACCACATATTCCAGGTTGTGAGCAAATGATAAAAGATATTGCTTATAACAAAGCACATCAGCTATATGGAGACCCATTACCAGAAATTGTGCAAACAAGATTAGATAAAGAATTAGATTCTATTATTAGAAATGGATTTTCCGTTATGTATATCATTGCACAAAAACTGGTATGGAAATCAAATGAAGATGGATATATCGTAGGTT
>CALXAE010000005.1 GCA_944386205.1 uncultured Clostridia bacterium | reverse complement strand
TACAAAAAAATGTAAGACATTATTCTGTATATGCAAGAGTTTCTCCAGAACATAAAGTAAGAATTGTAAAAGCATGGCAAAAAAACGGAGAAATTGTAGCCATGACAGGAGATGGTGTAAATGATA
This sequence comes from uncultured Clostridia bacterium, assembly GCA_944386205.1. Classification (GTDB taxonomy): domain Bacteria; phylum Bacillota; class Clostridia; order TANB77; family CAG-508; genus CAG-269. Next base: position 34,847 of record CALXAE010000005.1, on the reverse strand, counting down.
GCCCAGCATTAAAAACAGCAGATATTGGTTGTGCAATGGGTGTTGTTGGAACAGATGTTGCAAAAGAAGCAGCAGACGTTATTCTTACAGATGATAACTTTGCAACTATCGTATCAGCAGTAGAAGAAGGAAGAAGAATTTATGACAATATATTAAAAGTTATCCAATTCTTATTATCAAGCAACATAGGAGAAGTAGTTGTATTATTCTTAGCAACACTATTAACTCCATTATTTGCACAATGGTTTGGAATAACAGATATTGCACACTTAGAAATTTTATTACCAATTCACATATTATGGATAAACTTAGTAACAGATTCATTACCAGCATTAGCATTAGCATTTGACCCAGCAAATGCAGATATCATGAATAGAAAACCAAATAAACCTGGAAAAGGTGTATTTACAAAAGGAATGACATGGAGAATTATTTATCAAGGTGTTATGATAGGATTATTAACACTTGCAGCATTTATGATAGGACTTGCAACAACAACAGAACCAATTGACGGATTAACATTAGACGAATCAAAAATAGAAGTAGGTCAAACAATGGCATTTGTTACATTAGCCTTTTCAGAATTAGTTCATGTATTTAATGTAAGAAATAATAAAAAATCTGTATTTAAAACAAAAGTATTTAATAATAGCAAATTAATATGGGCAGTACTTGCCTCAGCAGTATTAATGGGCGTTATATTAGCTGTACCAGCATTAAGAACAATTTTCAGCATACCAGCATTACCAACAGAAAATATCTTAGAATTAGTTGGTTTGGTAATATCACCATTAATTATTGTAGAATTGTTTAAATTGTTTAAGATTAATAGTTTTAAAGATGAATAATAGAAAAAGCAACTTTTTATACAAAAGTTGCTTTTTAAAATATCTTCTTTGTATTTGTTAAGGTATAATTTTTTAGCAATCCTTAATAAAAAATTAATAAATCCTCTATTTATTATTAATAAAAATGTGGTATAGTATATATGCTAGAAGATAAAGGAGGAAAAATTTATGTATAATATATTAGTTGTAGATGATGATAAAGAAATTGTAAATGCTATTGAAATCTATTTATCACAAGAAGGATATAATATTATAAAAGCCTATGATGGAGAAGAAGCTTTAGAAAAGTTAAAAGAAAATGAAATTCATTTAATCATTTTAGATATCATGATGCCAAATAAAGATGGAATAGAAACATTACAAGAGATTAGAAAAGATAAAACGATTCCAGTTATAATGCTTTCTGCAAAATCAGAAGATTATGACAAAATTTCAGGATTAAATACAGGAGCAGATGACTATGTAACAAAACCATTTAATCCATTAGAACTAATAGCAAGAGTAAAATCAAATATTAGAAGATATGTTGACTTTAACCAGGCAAATGTAAAACCTCAAATGAAAACGGGAAATCTTTTGACAACAGGTGCTTTGGAAATGAATGACGAAACAAAAAAAGTTACAGTAGATGGAAAAGAAATAAAGTTAACTGCAACTGAATATAACATATTAAAATTTTTACTAGAAAACAAAGGAAAAGTATATTCTATAGAACAAATTTATGAAAATGTATGGAATGAAGAAAGCTATGGGGCAGAGAATATTATAGCAGTTCATATTAGACATATTAGAGAAAAAATAGAAATTAATCCTAAAGACCCAAAATACTTAAAAGTTATCTGGGGAATTGGATATAAAGTGGAAGATATAAAGTAATAAATGAATGAAATAAGTTAAAAATGAAAAGGGAAAAGTTAGGCAAGAACAAATAAATAAGAATGATAATAAATAAAGAAGGTGAAGCCATGCAAAATATAAGAGATTCAATATTGTTAAAATTTTTATGTTATATATTAATCCCTATTATGATTTTTATTTTATCAATTAGCATTATAGATATATCCATTACTTCACAATATGGAGAAATGGATGGACCAGAAGAATATATTGAAACAGAAGAATTTGGAAGAGAATATTTAGCAACATTAATTTCTAATGTCCAGGATATTAATAGGGATAAAAGGCAAATGAAAGAAGGTGAAGAGGATGTAAATAGCCTAGAAACATCTGAAATAACATCATCATATTCGACTATAGATAGAAATACAGAAGAAGTAGAAATAGAAAATCCATATGACAATTATAGTGAAATAGAAGACGAGAGTTATGAGTACCCAGTATATTATGAATCAATACATTATAATAATACTAGATTAAGTCCTTATATCAATTATATTATTATTGATAAAGAAACCGGAAATATGTTTACCAATATCAGGTCAAACAATTACCCAGAAGAAATCAATAAATTAAAAGCAGAAAAGACAAATTGGAGTTATCAAAATGGAAATATCACAACAAATATTATCAGCATTAATCAAGAAAGTGTAAAATATATAACATCATCTTACTATTCTGTAGATAATTTTGAAGGATATGAGGTATATTCAAATATTGACCCAACTATGTTAAATTATTCAAATTCCTTATATGTCCAACAAACTGTATATAATCTATTTAAAGGACATGAAGACTTACCAAGTTATTTAATACCATTGTCAGCAATTTCAATTATCGCAATGATTGTATATTTAATTTGGGCAACAGGACATGAGAAAGGAAAAGAAGGTATTCAATTAAATAGTTTAGATAAAATTTCTTATGAAATCATATCAATTGTGATTATGTTTGTAATCGGCATGATGATAAGTTTTGCAGTAGCAAGTATCGAATCACAAATTCCTCAAAGAATTCTTGTATCTGTATTTTTGCTATGTTACTTAATTGGATATGCAAGTTTGGCAGTATGGGTTGCTACAACCATTAGACGATTAAAAGCAAAACAATTTATCCGTTCATTTTTAACCTATAAAGTTTGTAGATGGATAAAAGTAACAGTTCAAAAAATCTTTAGAAAAGTAACTGATAAAGAAAATACCAATCGAAAAATAACGATTATCTATTGGGGATTTGTAGTTATTAGTATAATATTGGCATGTACGTTCTGGAGTGGTATTGGATTAATCATATTAATTGCTTTCTGGATATGGGCATATTATAAACTATTACAATATAATAAAAAAATACAAAAAATTAATGAAGCTTTGAGAAATATATATGAAGGAAATCCAAATGTAAAATTAAATGAAGAAGAATTAGAAGGAACATTAAAAATCATGGCAAAATACATTAATGATATAGCAGGTGGATTTACAAATGCAATTGAACAAAGCTTAAAATCAGAAAGATTAAAAACAGAATTAATCACAAATGTATCACATGATATCAAAACACCATTAACTTCAATTATAAATTATGTAGATTTATTGAAAAAAGAAGATATCAACAATGCACAAATTGAACAATACATTGCTGTGCTAGATAAAAAATCACAAAGACTAAAAAAACTAATAGAAGATTTAGTAGAAGCATCAAAAGTATCTTCTGGAAATGTAAAGTTAAATATGGAAGTGATTAACTTAAAAGAATTATTAAATCAAATGGTTGGAGAATTTGAAGATAAATTAGAAAAGAAAAATTTAAAATTAGAAATGGATTTACCAGAAGAAAATGTTTTAATTAAGGCTGACAATCGATATTTATATCGTGTTATAGAAAATGTCTTTAGCAATATTTCAAAATATGCTTTAGAAGGTTCAAGAGTATATATTAAGTTAGAAAAACAAAAAGAAGAAGTATATTTAGAATTTAAAAATATATCAAAAGATAAATTAAATATTAGTGCTGAAGAATTAATGCAAAGATTTGTAAGAGGAGATAAATCAAGATACACAGAAGGAAGCGGTCTAGGTCTATCAATTGCAGAAAGTTTAACAGAATTGCAAGGTGGAAAATTTAAAATTGATATAGATGGAGACTTATTCAAAGTAGAAATTAGATGGAAATGAGACAGTTTGGGTGTTGAATGTCCAATTGGTGACGTGTCAAATCATTCAATTATCCCATCAAAAATACACGTTCAGAGTAACAACTAATAGGTATATAAAACCAGAGATAGCAAGAAAAGAACTTGCTATTTTTGTTGTTATATAGTAAGATATAGATGTAAAAACTATATAAGAAATCATAATTTATAGATTTAAATAGAATAATAAAGACTAGTAAAATTATAGACAAAATCGATAAGGAGGTAAAAAAATGCAAGGAATTGGAATAGGAGAAAGTGATTTTAAAGGGTTGAGAATAAGAGATAATTATTATATAGACAAAACAATGTATATAAAAGATATAATAGACAATGAATCAAGAGTTATATTAGTAACAAGACCAAGAAGATTTGGAAAAACGTTAAACATGAGTATGTTAAAGTATTATTTTGATTGCAAACAAAAAGATAATAAAGAATTATTTAAAGGCTTAAAAATTATGAATCAAGACGAAAAATACACTTCAAAATTAGGGTATTATCCAGTCATATATTTAACATTAAAAGATGTACAAGATACAAATTATGAAAATATGTTGTTAGACATGAGAACAGCAATGCTAAATATGTATAAAGAACATAGATATTTATTAGATAGTGATAAAATCTATCCAGAAGAAAAAGCCAGAATAACAGATATATTATTTGCAAGAGAAGATGAAAGTGTATTGAAAAATAGTGTAAGAGATTTAAGTGAATACTTAAACAGACATTATGATAAGCCAGTTATACTACTAGTGGATGAATATGATGTACCAATACAAAATGCATATGTACAAGGATATTATGACCAAGCAGTAAATTTCTTTAGGACATTTTACGGAACAACATTTAAGGATAATCCATATTTAGAAAAAACAGTTTTAACAGGTGTATCTAGAGTAGCAAAAGAAAGCATATTTAGTGGAGCAAATAATTTTGATGTATATACAGTATTAAATGATGAATTTAGTGATGATTTTGGAATAACAGAAGAAGAAATGAGCAAAGTAATCAAGGATTTTGAAGTAGAAGACGACAGTGTAGAAATAAAGAAATGGTATGATGGATACAGAATAGGAAATACGGAAGGGATATATAATCCATGGAGTATATTGAATTACTTAAAAACAAGGCAATTAATGCAATATTGGGTAAATACGAGTTCAAATGATTTAATAAAACTTGTACTAAAAAATTCTAGCACAATAAAAGAAAAAATAGAAAGCTTGCTAAAAGATGAAGAAATAGAGGTACCAATAAATCTAGAAACAGTAATTGTAGGGATAGAAAATAATGAGGACAATATCTGGGGATTAATGCTAGGAACAGGCTATTTAAAAGTAACAGAAGTTGTAAATCTAGCAGAACATATCTACAAAGTAAAATTACCAAATTACGAAATAAAATTACTATTCCAACAAATCATAAATGATTGGTTTAGAAATAAAGTAATAGGAAATGACTTAAAAAGTATATTAAAAGATTTAATAACATTAAATTTGAAAGAATATGAAAAGAAATTTGACATACTAGTGAGAGAAATGTTTAGTTATATGGATGTAGGAGAAAACACAGCGGAAAACTTTTATCATGCATTTGTACTAGGCATGTTAGTGGGATTAAAAGATACTTACTATGTAAATTCCAATAGAGAATCTGGAATAGGAAGATATGATATTATGTTAGAACCAAAAGACAAAAATGGAAACAGTTTTATTATGGAATTTAAGGTTTTAGAAGATAAAGAAGAAAAAACAATAAAAGAAACGATAGAAAATGCCAAAAAACAAATAGAAGAAAAAGGATATGAACAAAATTTAAAGGAAAGAGGATTTAAGAATATTACAAAAATGGTATATGCATTTAAAGGAAAAGAAGTAAAAATGGAAGTATATTAAAATGTCCAATTGGGGACGTTTCTGTTTGAGACATTATGGAACAAATGACAATATATATGTGGGAGAAATTTAAAAGGAGAAATACATGATATATCTAAATAATGAAGAAAAGATAAATAAATTAAAAGAAAAAATGAATTTAAACAATATATGTATATTTTTGGATTTTGACAAGACAATTACAACAGGAAATAGTCAAGATTCTTGGGATGCTAGTGCAAATATAGAAGTATTTGGAGAAGATTTATCAAATGACTTAGATAAATATTATGAAAAATATGGTCCAATAGAATTAGATTATACAATAGATGTAGAGGAAAAAGAAAAATATATGGAAGAATGGTATGAAAAATGTATGGATTTATATTATGAATACCATCTTACAAATGATAAATTAAAAAAGTCTATTGATAATAGCAATTTAATTTTAAGAAAAGGTGTAAAAGACTTTCTTTTTAAATTATATGAAGAAAATGTGCCAGTTATTATATTGTCAGCAGGAATTGGGAATGTTATAGAACAATTTTTAAAAGAACAAGAATGTTATTATGAAAATATTACAGTTATTAGTAATTTTATAAAATTCGATGAAAATGGAAACATGATAAAATTTTCTGACAATATGATTCATAGCTTAAATAAAAATATAGATAAATTAGGAAATTTAAAAGTAAAAGAAGCAATAAGAACCAAAACATGTAGAATTGGAATTGGTGATTTAGTAGAAGATATGTATATGATGGGAGAATATCCAGCTGATAAATTATTAAAGATAGGATTTTTAAATAAAAATATTGCTGAAAATTTGGAAGTATATAAAAAGAATTTTGATATTGTTTTGACAAAAGAAAGTAATTTTTATGATATTGAAAAATATCTAAGTCTTCCAGGAATTTAACACTGAAATGTAAGATAAATTGTGATATAATGTAAACAATTAAGAAAGGACCTGAAAAAATGGAAATAGAAGAAATACAAAAAAATAATAATAACAAAGAATTTATGTTACAAGCAGTAAAGGAAAGTGGTAAAAATTTAGAATTAGCATCAGAAGAATTACAAGATGATAAAGAAGTTGTTATGGAAGCTTTAAAACAAGATGGAGAGGCTTTAGAATTTGCAAGTACAAGACTAAAAGGAGATAAAGAAGTATTACAATTAGCTACTAAAACAGCACCTTGGACAATTTGTTATACATCAGAAGAATTAGCTGGGGATAAAGAGATTATGCTAGGATGCTGTAAAAATTATGGACAAGCATTGTATTATGCATCAGAAGAGTTAAGAGATGATAAAGAAGTGGTGAAAGCGGCAGTAGAAAATAAAGGAATTATTATCAAATATGCTAGCAAACGATTAATAGATGATAAAGAATTAGCCGAAATTGCCATAAAACAAAATAAACAAGCATATCATTTTATATCAAATAAACTAAAACAAGATGAAGAAATTAAAAAATTAATGGAATAGAAAGCGAATTAAAATATAAAAAATGACATCGAAAAGGATGTCATTTTTTATATGACAAAGTTATTTTATATAGGGGGTTGAAAATTATAATTATATAGCTTAGAATATATGGGAATTAAGATATACAAAAATCAAGCAAAGGAAGAAAGGAAGGATTTTGTATGAAAATATTAGTCGTATCAGATATTCATGGTTCAGGTGTTTATGCTGATAAGTTAAAAGAAATTATTAAAAAAGAAAAACCAGAAAAAATAGTTGTGTTAGGAGATTTATATTATCATGGACCTAGAAATCCATTAACAGATGGATATGACCCAATGAAAGTGGCAAAAGTATTAAATAGTATAAAAGATAAGTTAGAAGTAGTAAGAGGAAACTGTGATGCAGAAGTAGACCAAATGGTTTCTGAATTTGAAATAAAAGAAAATATATTAGAAAAAATCAATGGAAAAAATATGTTTTTTACACATGGACATAAATACAATATTGATAATTTACCAAATGAAGACTTTGACATTATGTTTTATGGGCATTTCCATACCTGCTTCATTAAAAAATATGATAACCAATTATTTGTAAACCCAGGTTCAATTTCATTGCCAAAAGGTGATACACCACATACATATGTAATAGTGGATGATAAAGATATAGAAATAAAAGATGTTGATGGAAAAATTATTGATGGATATAGATATAGAGAATAAGTGGTTCATTGGGGACGTGCCAAAACGGACAATTTTTGTCCGTTTTGGCACGTCCCCATTAGATCCATTCTCCATATTTCTTGATGTAAATTTTCTTAGCAAACATAGCTAAAATACAATATAGGAAGGTTACCACAAAAATTAATGCAATATATTGTCCAGCAATTGGAACTAATCCAATAAAGCTTCCTAAAGGTGTAAATGGTACAATAATTCCTACCAAAATTAATAGGATAGAAGAGAAATATACCATTTTATTTGCATTACTTTGTATAAAAGGTATTTTTGCAGTTCTAATAATATGCATTCCAACTAAGTTTGAAACAATACTATACGAAAACCAGATAGTTTGGAAAAGAGCTGCTTCTCTAACACCAAAGATGAACCATAAAGAAGCAAATACAACCAAGTCAAAGATAGAACTTACAGGTCCCATAAATAGCATGAAATGTTTTAAACTTTTTATATCTAATTTTTTAGGTTTTCGTACAATTTCTTCATCTACATCATCAAAAGGAAGTGTCATCTGACCAAAGTCATATAATAATCCTTCTACTAATAATTGGATAGGTGTTTCTGGTAAAAATGGTAAAGCAACACTTGCTACAATAACAGATAACACTTCACCAAAGTTAAAACTTGTAGCCATTTTTATATATTTCATTAAGTTAGCAAAAGTTTTTCTTCCTTCTGTAACTCCGTCTAATAAAACATTTAAGTCTTTTTCTAGTAAGATAATGTCAGCAGATTCTTTAGCGATATCAACAGCTGTATCAACTGAAATACCAACATCTGAATTGGTTAAAGAAGGGCTATCATTGATTCCATCTCCCATATATCCTACAACATTTCCTTGTTCTTTTAATAATCGAACAATTCTAGCTTTTTGGATAGGGGATAATTTTGCAAAAATATTGTTTTTCTTAATTAATCTATGAACAGCCACATCTGATAATTTATCTAGTTCACTTCCTAAGATAATATTTTTAGATTTGATATTTACCTTATCACAAATGCATTTAGTAACTTCAGCATTATCACCTGTTAAAACAATTACACGAATTCCAGCTCTATTCATTCTTTCAACAGCTTCTTTTGCACTTTCTTTTGGTGGGTCCAAGAAGCCAATAAAGCCAATTAAAATCATATTTTTTTCATCTTTTACTTCAAAATCATAACCAGGCTCATTGCTATATTTTTTACAAACAGCAATAACTCTTAAGCCTTCTTTATTTAAATTCTTACTAATTCTTTGTATATTTTCTTTAATCTCTCGAGTTAAAGGAGAAACAACACCTCGATATTCTACAGAAGTAGAAATACTTAAAATTTCCTCTACAGCGCCTTTTGTGATTAATTCATCTTTACCTTCTTCATTTTTTACAGCAATTGATAAACGTCTACGAGCAAAATCAAAAGGAATTTCATCTAGTTTTATATATTTACTCGTTAATTCCGGCATATTATATTCTTTACCACGATTGATAACAGCTTCATCAATATTACTTCTTAAACCAGTTTGAAGACTTGCATTCAAATAAGCATATTTTAGTACACCAAGGTCTTCATCGCCATTTATATCTAAATATTTTTCAAGAACAATCTTATCCTCTGTTAATGTTCCTGTTTTGTCAGTACATAAAATATTCATAGCACCAAAATTTTGAATGGCATCTAATTTTTTAACAATTGTCTTTTTCTTAGACATCTTTACAGCACCTTTTGATAAACAAGATGATAAGATAACAGGAAGTAGTAAAGGTGTAATTGCAATAGAAATTGCTACTGCAAAAGTAAATGCTGTGACAATATTATGTTTTGAAAAATTAAGGATAAAGACAATAGGAATAATGATTAGCATAAAGCGAATTAATAATTTACTAATACTTTCAATTCCTTTTTGGAAAGCGGTCTTTGGCTTACCAGAAGATATCGTATGGGCAATTTTTCCAAAATACGTAGAGTCAGCAGTTTTAATAACAACCCCTTTGGCACTACCAGAAATAACATTGGTTCCCATAAAACAAATGGTATCTAAATCAGAAATACTGTCTAGATCGTCTGGCTGTACTTGAGATTCTACTACTTTTTTAACGGCGTCAGACTCACCTGTTAAAGAAGATTGTCCTACATATAAATCAGTTGCTTCTATAATTCTTAAATCAGCAGGAATCATACTACCAGCAGTAAGAATAACAATATCACCAAGTGTAACATCTTTTATAGGAATTTGAATTTCTTTACCATCTCTTAGAACATGGCAGGTGGTAGCAACTAATTCTTTTAATTTACCTGCTGCTTTGTTAGAACGATATATTTCAACAAAATCTAACAAAGTACTGGCAGCTACTAAGATGACAATAACAATAATATTGGCATAGCTAGGTGTTTCTGGTAAAATAACATCTGTATAACATAGAAGCAGTGTAATTCCTAGTAAAATTAAATTAAATGGCGTAAAAAGACTTTCAAAAAAGTAGTGATACCATCTTTTCGGCTTTGCTTGCCTGATAATATTTGGACCTAATTGCTTAAGCTTATACGCGGCTTCTTCCGAACTAAGTCCACTTTCTTTAATTTTGTATTTTTTGATAAAATCATTTTTGGATAGTAAACATTCTTGTCCATAAAGTTTTGATATGTTTACTTCCTCTTTTGTGTTTGCCATAAAAACAATCCACTCCCTTTCTTTTGTTAAAAATATCATTAATCATTATACCACAAGAAAATAAAAATAAAACAAAATTTATAAAATATATTGTAAAAATATAAAAGTTTTGTATATAATGAATTTGGAAAATAGAAGGAGGTAATAAGATATGATTTCAGTTAAAAATTTATTTGATAATGATGATGTGAAAATTATTGAAAGAAAAGGAAATATTTCAGTTGTTGAATATCAAAGAGATGTTAGTGTAAATAAATTAACTGCAATGTCTGAATATTTTGCTGCAAAAATGAATGTTAAAAGAAGACAAGTTCTTATTCAATTACAGGGGGATGAATATGTAACCAGTGCCGGAGCAATGCAATGGATGGCTGGAAATATTGAATCAAAAACAAATGTAAAAGGTGTTGGAGATTTCTTAGGAAAAGCGATAAAGGGAAGTGTAACTAGTGAATCAACAGTAAAACCAAAATATCATGGTACAGGATTACTAGCATTAGAGCCTACATATAACTATATTTTATTAGAAGACGTGGGAGCTTGGAATGGTAGCATTATGCTAGAGGACGGATTATTTTTAGCATGTGAAGCAAGCTTAAATACAAATGTTGCAATGAGAAGTAATTTATCTTCTGCTGTATTAGGAGGAGAAGGACTATTTAATCTAAAATTATCAGGACAAGGAATTGCAGTTTTAGAAAGTCCAGTTCCAAGAGAAGAATTAATTGAAATAGAATTACAAAATGACCAGATAAAAATTGACGGAAATATGGCAATTGCATGGTCTGACTCTTTAGACTTTACAGTAGAAAAATCTACAAGAAGTTTGGTGGGTTCAGCTATTGCAGGAGAAGGATTTGTTAATGTATATAGAGGAACTGGAAAAATATTGATGTCACCAGTTAGACCAGAAGCAGTAAGCAATATTTTGACATATAGACCTAAACAATAAAAGAATATAATTCATAAAAATGTGTATAAAGTTAGAGATTTTGTGCAATTTTATTTTTTAGTAATTCTATGATATGATATGCAAAAAAAGAAAATTGGAGTGAAAGATATGAAATTTTATATTGTTAGACATGGACAAACTAATTGGAATAAAAAAGGAAAAATCCAAGGAAAAACAGATATTGAATTAAATGAAGAAGGAATTGAGCAAGCAAAAGAAGTAAGAAAAATATTAGAAAAATATCCAATTGATGTTATTGTATCATCACCTTTAAAGAGAGCAAGAAAAACAGCAGAAATAATAAATGAGACAAAAAAAGTACCCATTATATTTGATAAAGGAATTGAAGAAAGAGGATTTGGGGAATTTGAAGGAAAAATAGGAAAAGAAATTCAAGATGAAATATGGAATTCAGAAATATTAGATAATTATAACCTAAATAAACAATATAAAGGTGTAGAAACGATACAAGATTTGTGTAATAGAGTATGGGGCTTATTTGATGAATTAAAACAAGAATATGAAGATAAAAATATCTTGATTGTTACACATGGAGGTGTGACAAGAGCAATAAATGGATATTTTAATGGCACAAATGAACAAGGAATATTAGAAAGTTTATGGTTAAATAATTGTGAAATTAGAATATTTGAAAAAAATGACGAAAAATAGACTTGTAAAAAAAAGAAGATAATAGTATAATCATAAAAATGGTAAAAGAAAAAAGTTTTGGGGGAATAAAAAATGAGTAAAAACCACGAAAAAACAGGAAGAAAAGGATTAAAAATATTTGGGATTATTGTCCTAATACTAGTTATTATTCTAGTTTTATTAGTAGGCAGTGTTTTCGTATTTATAAATAATAAACTAAGCAAAATACAACAAGTAGACATAGATGAAACAGATTTAGGAGTATCTTCACAAGTAGAAGAAAACTTGTCAGGATATAGAAATATTGCCTTATTCGGAATAGATAGTAGAGACAGTAGCTTAGGAAAAGGAAATAGAAGTGACTGTATAATTATTGCAAGTATCAATAATAGCACAAAAGAAGTAAAACTAATATCTGTATATAGGGACACCTATGTTAATATTGAAGGACATGGATTAGATAAAATTACACATGCCTATTCTTATGGAGAAGCACCACTTGCTTTAAAAACACTTAACGAAAATTTTGACTTAAACATAACAGAATTTGCAACAGTAAACTTTGATGCAGTAGCAGAAGCCATTAACGCTTTAGGTGGAGTTACAATTGATGTTCAAGAAGATGAATTACAATACATAAATCAATATATAGAAGCAACTTCAGAAACTACAGGAATAGATAGCAAAAGAGTAACCTCAGCAGGAACACAAACTTTAGATGGTGTTCAGGCAGTAGCATATTCAAGAATCCGTTATACAGAAGGCGGAGACTATAAAAGAGCAGAAAGAATGAGAACAGTTGTAGAAGCAATGGTAGAAAAATTTAAAACCAAAAGTATTAGCGAAATGAACCAAATAATAGATCAAATTTTACCAGAAGTATATACAAATATTACTTCAAGCAATATATTTTCATTGTTACCAAGCATAGCAAACTTTAAAGTAACAGAAAGTATAGGATGGCCATATGAAACAAGAGGAATTACACTAGATAGATGGTATGGAGTACCAGTTACTTTGGAAAGTAATGTACAACAATTACATGAAGAAGCATTTGGCGAAACAGATTACACACCATCAGACAGAGTAAAAGAAATTAGTAATCAAATTATAGAAGCTACAGGGTATACGAATTAATAATAAAAGTAAACTATAAATTAAATACTTAAATAAAAATATGATTAGAGAAACACTCTAGTCATATTTTATGAGTAGACAAAAGAAAGAGAGAAAATATGAAAATAAGCAAGATAAATATTTTAAGAGCGATATTAATCATATTGCTATTATGCACTTTTTACATTATATTTGGATTTTCTAGTCAAGATGGAGAAGAGTCAGGAAGTACAAGTAGAAAAGTAACACAAACAATACTAGAAAAATCAAATAGATATAATCGATTAGAAGAGGAAGAAAAAGAACAAGTATCACTCAGAACAGAAAAGATAATTAGAAAAATTGCACATTTTTCAATCTATACAGTAGTAGGTTTGCTGCTAATGGGGCTAGTATGCACATATAAGGTAAAAGATAAATGGAGAGTTATTATAACAATTATAATTGGAATATTATATGCAACATCTGATGAATTTCATCAAAGTTTTTCTCCTGGGAGAACCCCTAAAATTACAGATGTATACATTGATACTCTAGGTGTTATTTTAGGTGTTTTATTGACATTGTTAATAAGAGCGATTTACAGAGAGTTTTTTAAGAAATATGACGAAAATATTACAAAAAAATAACAATAAAGTAAAAAAATGTTATAAAAAAGGTATTTACATAATTGTTCGAGTGTAGTATAATGTTGTTGGCAAAAAAAGGAGAAAAATGAATTTTTAGGGGGAAATAAAAGATGGATGTTAGAAATGATATGATATTATCATATGGAGAAGATAATATCGAGAATTTATCACTGGTACCTAAACATGTTGAAAGAAGTCGAATGACATTAAAAATAGAAAAAATTACCAAAAGACTTTTGGATGTTTTAGGTGGTTTTTTGCGGTCTATTGGCATTAATACCATTAACGATTGGTATATGGATAGCTAATAAAGTATCAAAAGAAGATGGACCAGTATTTTTTACACAAGAAAGGATCGGACAAAACGGAAAAATATTTAAAATGTACAAATTTCGTTCTATGGTAGTGGGAGCAGATGAAAAGTTAAAACACTACTTAGAAGAAAATGAAGAAGCTAGAAAAGAATATAAAGAATACAAAAAATTAAAAAATGACCCAAGAATCACGAAAATAGGAAAATTTATTAGAAAAACAAGCTTAGATGAATTTCCTCAATTTATAAACGTATTAAAAGGAGATATGAGTTTGGTGGGACCACGTCCATATTTACCAAGAGAAAAAGAGGAAATTAATGGATTTTTTAAATACATAACATCTTGCAAACCAGGTATCACAGGCCTATGGCAAACAAGAGGAAGAAGTAATACAACTTTTACAGATAGATTAACTATGGATATGGAATATTATTATAATCATACGTTAAAGACAGATGTTAAACTGATTTATAAAACAGTAGAAAATGTAGTAAAAAAAGAAGGAGCTATATAGAATGACGATCGATATTATTTGTCCTCTATATAAGGCAGAAAAGTATATAGATAAATTACATAAAAGTCTTATCATGCAAGAAAAGGTAAATATTAATAATATAAAGTATATTGTTACAAAAAGCAATGATAATACAACAAAAATTTTAGATGATTTAAACATAAACTATGAGGAAATTGTACCAAGTGAATTTTCTCATAGTTTAACGAGAGAAAAAGCAGCAAAAGAATCTAAAGCAGATATTATTGTATTTATTACACAAGATATTATAATAAAAGATAAGTTATGGTTATATTATTTGACCAAAGATATAATTGATGGAAAATGTGAAGAAGCTTACAGTAGACAAATTGCAAAGGATAATGGAATAGAGAAATATACCAGAGAAAGAAATTATCCAGAGCAATCAAGAATTTTCACTAAAAAAGATGTAGAAAATTTAGGGATAAAGGCATTTTTTGCATCAGATGCTTCATCAGCAATTAAAAGAGAGATATTCAATAAATTAAATTATTATGATGAGAAAAAATTACCTACAAGCGAAGATATGTATATTACATATAAACTAATTATGAATGGATATACCGTAAAATATTGTGCAGATTCAGTAATTTATCATTCACACGATTATGGTATTAAAGAAAATTACAAGAAGTATTATGATATAGGTAAATTTTTTAAACAAAATAGTTATTTGAATAAATATAAAGTAAACAAAGCTGGTGGCGGAATGGCAAAATATGTTTTGAAACGTGCTATTCAGGATAAAAATTGGAAAGTAATACTTAAATTTTTTCCTAATATGGTTTCAAGATTTATAGGTATGCAAGTGGGAAGGAGAGAAAAAGTTTGAACAATGATTTAATTTCTATCATAGTACCAGTATATAATGTTGAAAAATATATAGTTAGATGTTTGGAATCTATACTTTCTCAAACATATAAAAATATAGAAGTAATAATAGTAAATGATGGATCTGTAGATAAATCAGGTGAGATTTGTGAAAGATATGCTAAAAAGGATAATAGAATCAAGTTAATAAATAAGTCTAATGGTGGACTATCTGATGCAAGAAATAAAGGGATTGATCAAGCAAATGGTATTTATATTACTTTTGTTGATTCTGATGATTACATTTCACAAAATTATGTTGAAATTTTATATAAATTGATAAAAGAAAATAATGCAGATATATCAATATGTGATAAATATGAAATATATAAAGATAATATGAACGTAAGAAGTGAAACTAAAATTATAGAAAACGTTTATAATTCGAAAGAAGTAATAACGAAATTATTATATGGATATTCCTATTATGTTTCTGCATGGGCAAAAATGTATAAAAAGGAATTATTTAACAATATTAGATTTCCATATGGTAAATTATATGAAGATATTGGAACTACATATTTAACATATTTGAATTCTACAAAGATAGCGGTTACCAATCAAAAGTTGTATTACTATATTATAAGAACTAATTCAATAACTAGTGGCAGTTTTACAAAAAAGCAGAATGATATGATTGTATTAACAGATAGTATGTGTGATAATATTTTAAAACATTATCCAGATTTAAAGAGGGCAACTAAACGAAGAAGAGTCCAAGCAAGATTCAGTACTTTAGGAAGAATGATTGATAGAAATTATTTAAATAAAGATGAAATGAAAGAGCTAAGGAGATATATTTTGAAAAATGCAGGAATAGTATTTGATATCAATGTTAATATTAAGGATAAATTAGCAATTGTTTCATTATTTTTTGGAATTAATTTTTATAAGTTAGTATGGAAATATTATAATAAATCAAGAGGAAAAACATAAATCTGTGCCAAATTTTCATTATGCTATTGTATATAAGGAAAACAAGAAAGGAATTTATAAAAAATGAAAATAATGTTTAGTATAGGGACTTTATCTAGTGGAGGAGCAGAAAGAGTAGTATGTAATTTGTCTAACTATTTAAATAAATTTCATGATATACATATTGTTTCTGTAAAGAAAACAGACATTGCATATACTTTAGATAGTAATATATCAATTGACTTTTTGGATAATAGAGAAGAGATAAGTTATGACAAATTAATGAATAAAAGAATTCTGGATAAAATTAAAAGGATAATTAGAAATTTGAGAAGGGTACGTAAATTGAAGAATATTATCAAAAAAAATAAACCTGAAATTATAGTTTCCTTTTTACCAGAACCAAATTTTCTTAATTTGATTCTTAAATCTAAATTTAAAATACCAATAATTATTTCAATAAGAAATGATCCAAAAGAGGAATACAAAAGTAACTTATATAACCGTCTTATGAAAAAGTATTATCCACAAGCAGATGCTATTGTATACCAAACAGAAGAAGCGAAAAACTTTTTTAGAAATATAATTGGGAACAATGTTATTCAAGAAATAATACCAAATCCTATAAATGAAGAGTTTATAGAAAGGCCGTATAAAGGTATTAGAAAAAAAATAATTGTAACTGTTGGAAGATTACAAGAGCAAAAAAATCATAAATTATTGATAGATGCATTTGAAAAAGTTTCAAATCAAATTCCAGATTATAAGTTAGTAATATATGGCGATGGAAATAAAAAACAAGAATTAGAAACATATATTAAAAGTAAAAATCTTTTAGATAAAGTTATGTTGGCAGGAAATACGAAAGAAGTAAAAAAACATATATATGATGCAAGTTTGTTTATTTTAAGTTCAGATTATGAAGGGATGCCAAATGCTTTGATGGAAGCAATGGCGTTAGGATTACCAGTGATATCGACTGATTGTCCATGTGGAGGACCTAAATTTTTAATTGATAATGGAAAAAATGGAATATTAGTTAAAGTAAAAGATGTAGAAGCAATGTCAAAAGCTATATTAAAAGTCTTGGAGAATAAAAATTATGCTGATTATTTATCTATGAATGCATCAAAAATTGCCGAAACTCTTAATCCAACCAAAATAAATAATGAATGGAAAAAAATAATAGAGAAGATAGGAAAAAACAAATGAATACAGAGATTATTTATATAGTATGTGAGATTTTATCAGTTCTATTTATGGCAATAGCACAAAATAGTTATAATAAAACTGAGGAAATAGTAACTAAAAAATTAGTTATAAGGAAAAGTTCTATTTTTTTTGTTTTATCAGTTTTGCCTTTTGCAATATTGTTCTGGTGTAGAGGTATTTCTGTAGGAGCTGATTATCAAAATTATACAAATATATATCAAAAGATTGCGAATGATACTTTAATTGGACGAGAAGCAGATTGGATTGGTATTGGATTTCAACTAATATGTAGATTTTTATCTATTTTTTGTGGAAATAACTTTTATCTAGCATTTGCAATAGTTAATACAGTTACATTGGTTTTATTGTATAAAACAATTTGGCAAAATTCTAAAAATCCAACTTTAGCATTATTTGTGTTGTTAAGTTTTTGTTTGCATTTTCAGATTTTTAATCAATTTAGACAAATGTTAGCAATTGCAATTACATTTTTCGCTGTAAAATATTTAAAAAGTGAGAATTTCATAAAATATAGTATATGTATTATTATAGCAGCACTAATACATAATACAGCTATTGTTTTATTACCATGTTATTTTATTTGTCATAATAAATTAAATAAAAGAATGATAATTTTTTATGTGTTAGCGTTATTGGTTTGTACATTTGGTTTTAGTATCATTGAATCTTTATTAAGTGGAACGTATTATGGACAAATGTATTTTGGAGGAAAATATGATATACAAACAGATAGTTCTATAATGAATTTAATAGTAAGAATTATGATGTTAATTATAGTTTTATTATTTTATAAAAAGGTTATAAAACATGATGAAACAAATGTAATTTTATATAATATGGTAATAATTTGTACTATAGCACAAATAGTTGCAACTCAGTCATATATATTTGCTAGATTAACAACATATTTTTATATATATTATGTATTATTAATTCCTGAAGTTATGAAAGTAGCAATAAAGAAAGGTATAAGTAAACAAATAGCCAATATGATAATTATAATAATTCTAATTGTGTATCAATTTGTATATTATAATTCTTCATCAGGAGCTATAGGAGGAGGGTATGATGAATACAGAACTATTTGGCAGGATAAACACTGAAAAAATTGTAAGAAAGTTTTTAAAAAGACTTCCAGATAAGTATTATTTAATGATTTTATACAAATTAAAATTTAATAAAAAATTAGATTTAAAAAATCCACAAACATTTAATGAAAAATTACAATGGCTTAAATTGTATGATAGAAAAGATATATATACAACTATGGTTGATAAGTATGAAATGAAAAAATATATACAAGAACGTTTAGGAAAAGAATATGTTATACCGACATTAGGAGTATGGAATAGGTTTCAAGACATCGAGTTTGGTAAATTACCAGAAAAATTTGTACTTAAATGTACACATGATTCAGGAAGTACTATTATTTGTGAAAAGTCAAAAATAGACTATAAATTGTTAGAAAAAACAATTAATAAGCATTTAAAGCAAGATTTCTATTATCCATTTAGGGAATGGCCCTATAAAAATGTAAAACCTAGAATTATAATCGAGGAATATATGGAAGATAAATTTTATCATGAGCTAATTGATTACAAAATATATGCTTTTAATGGAAAATGCGATTATGTAATGGTATGTTTTGATAGATTTAAAGATAATGTGAAATTTATTTATTTTGATAGAGACTGGAACATAAAAAAAACATTTAGCAATGATGGAATAAAATATGGAGATAATATAAATCTAAAAAGACCTAATAATTTAGATTTAATGTTTAAATATGCTGAAGAATTATCTAAAAATATACCTTTTGTGAGAGTGGATTTTTATGAAGTAAATGGTAAATTATATTTTGGAGAATTTACATTCTTTCCAAGTGGAGGATTTGATGACACTAGAACAGATGATGCTACAAAATATTTGAATGAACAATTAAAAATATCAGAAAAGTAAAAATTGTTCATATATATCAATGGATTTTAAATAATAGAACAACATTTGAAACATTAGTTTATTTATAATAATGTTTTGGATAAAAATAGTTTTAATAATTAAATAAAAAGTTTTTGACATATGTAAATAAAAAATAGATTAAAAAAATATTTGATATATTAACAATAAATGAAGATAATTTAATATTAGATGAGGTGAAAAGATAATGAAAACAGTTGGTTTTTTAAAGAGTGATAAAGAAAATGAAAATAGAATATGTTTATTACCAGAAGACATAAACGTTATACAAAATAAAAAATATATTTATCTTGAAGAAGGATATGGCAAAAACTTAAATATAGAAGATAATGAATATATTAAAGCAGGTGTGAATGTTGTTGATAAACAGGAAATATTTGATAAAAATATTATAGTAGAACCTAAAATTGGTGATGCACAGTATTTGAAAAAATTGAAAAATAAAACTATATTTGGTTGGATACATGCAGTACAAAATAAAGCAATAACAGATATTTTAATAAAAAACAAATTAACAGTATATGCTTGGGAAGAAATGTTTGAAGAAGGTAGACATATTTTTTGGAGAAATAATGAAATAGCAGGAGAAGCAGCAGTGATGCATGCGTTATTAATACATGGAATAATGCCATATAATTTAAAAGTAGCTATTATTGGAAATGGAAATGTTTCTAGGGGAGCATATAGAGTATTGACTCAATTAGGTTGTAATATAACTGTTTATAATAGAAAAATGGAAAAATTATTATCTAAAGAGATTGCAAAATACGATATTATTGTTAATGCAGTTTTATGGGATGTTAATAGAAAGGATCACATTATATATAAAGAAGACTTAATGAAAATGAAAAAAGGTAGTTTAATTATAGATGTAAGTTGCGATCATAATGGTGCAATAGAAACAAGTAAACCTACAACTATAGAAAAGCCAACATATTGGATTGATGGGGTTGAACACTATGTTGTTGATCATACACCATCATTAGTATATAGAACAGTTTCTAAAGAATTGTCTGGAGAAGTATGCAAATTTATAGATTATTTCATAACAGACAGTAAAAATGATGTTTTAAATTCAGCACTTATTGTGAAAAATGGGGTAATACTTGATAATAATATAAATGAATATCAGAAAAGAAAATAACATTATTGAGAGGAATATGATAATTTTATGAGAAGTAAAAAAGCAATAAAAAATATTATATCATCTGTATTTCAGCAAATAGTAACTTTTGTATGTGGATTAGTTGTCCCTAGAGCTATAATAGGTACATTTGGTTCAAGTGTAAATGGACTATTATCTTCCATTACACAGTTTTTATCATATATTACGTTATTAGAAGCAGGTATCGGACCAGTAATAAAATCTGCATTATATAAACCAATAGCTCAAAAAAATAAATATGAGATTGAAAAGATTTTAAAAGCAAGTCAAAGGTTTTTCAGGATAATTTCAGCTATTTTTATAGTGTATTTAATAATTTTATGTTTTATATATCCATTAATAGTAGCAAATCAATTTGATTATATGTTTACAGTTTCATTGATATTGATAATTTCAATAAGTATATTTGCAGAATATTTTTTTGGTATGGTTTACAAATTATATTTACAAGCAGAACAAAAAACTTATGTTACTTCCATTGTACAAAGTGCTACAACAATATTAAATGCAGTATTAATTGTTGTATTAATAAAATGTAATGCTAATATACAGATAGTCAAATTAGTAAGTGCTTTTGTTTTTGTGTTAAGACCAATAGTTCAGAACATATATGTAAAAAGAAAATATAATATTAATTTTAAAGAAGTAAAGGAAAAATATGATTTAAAGCAAAAATGGGATGGCTTAGCACAACATATTGCAGCAGTAGTTCACAATAATACTGATGTAGCGGTATTGACAATATTTTCAAATACAGCAGAAGTTTCTGTATATACAGTTTATCTTTTTGTGATAAATGGTGTAAAAAATATAGTACAAGCATTTACTGGAGGCGTAGATGCATCATTTGGAGATATGATAGTAAAAGGAGAAAAAGAGGCATTAAATAGAAGTTTTAGGACATATGAAATTTTTTATTATACAATTATAACAATTGTATATATTGTTACAATGATTATGATATTACCATTTATTACGGTATATACTAAAGGAATAACAGATGTGAATTACTATCGACCAGGTTTTGCTATGTTAATAATTTTGGCTGAATTATTTTGGTCTATTAGATTACCATATAGTTCAATAACATTGGCGGCGGGACATTTTAAAGAGACAAGAAAAGGAGCTTGGATCGAAGTATTTTCTAATTTGATCATTTCTATAGTATTAGTATTTAATTTTGGAATGATAGGTGTGGCAATTGGTACACTAGTAGCAATGTTTATAAGAACAATAGAATTTATATATCATTCATCAAAATATATTTTAGGTAGAAGCATTTTGGATTCAGTTAAAAGAATAATATTATTATTTTTAGAATTGCTTCTATTAGTGCCAATAGGTATATTTATATGTAGTAAATTTAATATTGAAGAATATTCATCATGGATTATAATAGCTGCTGTAGTGACAATTGTTATTGCAGTGATAGTTCTTCTTATTAATTTACTTATTTATA
Source organism: uncultured Clostridia bacterium (assembly GCA_944386205.1). GTDB lineage: Bacteria > Bacillota > Clostridia > TANB77 > CAG-508 > CAG-269. The sequence continues at coordinate 12,355 of CALXAE010000005.1, read as the reverse complement.
GAAATGATGCTAAATCTGTCTTAGAAATATTAAAAAAGAATTTTATTAAGAAAGAGGTAAAAGAATAGTGACCACATATTTCATAACAGGCGGAGCCGGATTTATCGGTTCAACACTAAGCCAAAAATTAATCGAACAAGGAAACAAAGTAGTAGCAATAGACAATTTTTGTGACTTTTACAATCCAAAAATAAAAGAAAATAATGTAAAAGAATTACTACAAAACAAAAACTTTAAATTATACAGAGCAGACATACGAGATAGAAAAGCTTTAAAAGAAATATTTGATGAAAATCAAATTGACATAGTTATGCACTTAGCCGCTATGGCAGGCGTTAGACCATCAATAGAAAATCCAATATTGTATCAAGAAGTAAACTGTATGGGAACACAAAATATATTAGAAGAAATGAAAGAACATAATGTAAAAAATGGAGTATTTGCTTCTTCTAGTAGTGTTTATGGAAATTGTAAAGAAGTACCTTTTAGAGAAGATATGATAGTAGATTATGCTATAAGTCCTTATGCAGCAACTAAAAAAGCAAATGAGGTAATGGCACATGTATATCATAAATTATTTGATATGAATATTGTTATGCTAAGATTTTTTACAGTTTATGGTCCAAAACAGAGACCTGACTTAGCAATTAATAAATTTACAAGATTAATGTTAGAAGAAAAAGAAATACCAATGTTTGGCGATGGTACAACATCAAGAGATTATACATATATTGATGATATTGTTGATGGAATTATCAAATCTTGTAATTATTGTATGAACAATCAAGAGGTGTATGAAATTCTAAATATCGGAAATTCATCTCCTACAACATTAAAAGAAATGATAAATACCATTGGACAAGCTTTAGGAATAGAACCAAAAATAAAACAATTGCCAATGCAACCAGGGGATGTAGATAGAACCTATGCAGATATTTCAAAAGCAAAAACATTAATTGGATATGAGCCAAAGACAACATTTAAAGAAGGAATAGAAAATTTTGTGAAATGGTATAAGGAAAATAAAAATTTATATGAATAATAGGGGGAACATAAAAAATGAAACAATATAAAATAGCGGTAGCAGGAACAGGATATGTAGGATTAGTAGCAGGTGTATGTTTTGCAGAAAAAGGACATCAAGTAATATGTGTTGATGTAGACGAAAGAAAAGTAGAGACAATGAAACAAGGTATCTGTCCAATTTATGAACAGGATTTAGAGGAATTAATGCAAAAAAACTATAAAGAAGGAAGATTGGATTATACAACAGATTACAAAAATGCCTATAAAGATGCAGATGCCATATTTATAGGTGTAGGAACACCAGAACAACCAGATGGTTCAGCAAATTTAAGTTACATAGCGACTGTGTCAAGACAGATTGCAGAAAGCATAGAAAAAGATTGTTTAGTGGTTGTAAAATCAACAGTACCTATTGGAACAAATGATAAGGTAGAACAATTTATTAAAGACTTTTTGGTAAATGATGTAAAAGTAGAAGTGGCAAGTAATCCAGAGTTTTTAGCCCAAGGTACAGCTGTAAAAGATACATTGCAAGCAAAAAGAATTATTATAGGAACAGAAAGTAAAGAAGCTGAAAAGAAATTAATGGAAATCTATGAGCCATTTAAGCTACCAATTGTTTCAGTAAATAGAAGAAGTGCAGAAATGATAAAATATGCATCAAATGATTTTCTAGCATTAAAAATTTCATATATGAATGATATTGCTAATCTTTGTGAATTAGTTGGGGCAAATATTCAAGATGTAGCCAAAGGTATGTCATATGACCCAAGAATAGGAGCTAACTTCTTAAATGCAGGTATTGGGTATGGAGGCAGTTGTTTCCCAAAAGATACAAAGGCATTAAAATATTTAGCAAAACAACATGGATATAAATTAAAAACTGTAGAAGCAGCAGTAGATGTTAATGCAGAACAAAAAGTAAAATTATTTAAGAAAGCATCAGAAAGAATGATTACATTTAATGGTGTAAAAATTGCTATTTTAGGATTGACATTTAAACCAGGAACAGATGATTTAAGAGAAGCACCATCAATTGATAATGTGGAATTATTGTTAAAAAATAATGCTAATAATATTTATGCATATGACCCAGTAGGAGAGGATAATTTTAAAAAGAGATATCCAACAGAAATTAATTATGTTTCAACACCAGAAGAAGCGTTAAAAGATGCTAATATATGCTTTATATTTACAGAATGGAACGAAATAAAAGCTATAAAACCAGAAATGTATAAAAAATTAATGAAAACGCCATTAGTGTATGATGGAAGAAATATATATGATGTAAAAGAAATGAAAGATGAAGGAATAGAATATTATTCTATAGGAAGATAAGAAAATACACGAAATCCAGTTATATAGACCATTTGATAAACCTAACCCTAAAACAGATTACCTTTTTCGAAAAACATATTGCAAAAACAGCTTTAAAACTGTATACTAATAAAGTGTAAAATCAAAAGAAAAAAGGAAAAATAAAAGGAGGAAATATGGAAGAAATAGACTTAAAAGAATTATTTGAGATATTCTGGAACAAGAAAATTCAAATTATCTTAATTGTTTTAATTTTTATGGTAATAGGAATAATATATTCAGTAGGATTTGTAACACCAATGTATAGTTCATCAACAACATTGGTATTAGCGGGAACAGCAAGTAGTGCAGATGAAAATCAAACTTCAGAAACAATAACAACAGCAGATCTTACAATAAACTCAAAATTAGTTGCAACATATAGTAAATTAGTAAAAAGAAAAAATATATTAGGACAAGTTATTTCAAATTTAGGAATTAGCATTGATGAAGAGCAATTAAGACAAAATGTACAAGTTACATCAGTGGAAGATACCGAATTAATTGAAATTACAGTTTCTAACGAAAATGCAGAATATGCTGCTAAAATTGCCAATGAAATTGCCAATGTATTTGAAGAGAGAATAGCAAAAGAAATATATAATATTAATAACGTACATATTGTAGATGAAGCTACAGTTTCAGAAACACCTTCAAATGTTAATCATATTAAAGATATTGTGATTTTTGCTTTTATTGGTGCAGTAATTGCTGTTATGTATGTATTAATTGCAAATATGTTAGATACAACAGTAAAAACACAAGAAGATATAGAAAAAAGTATAAAAATTCCAGTTTTAGCATCTATTCCTATGTATGATATGGATATGGAAAAACTAAAGAAAAGAAAAGGAGGTAGAAGATAATGAAAAAAGAATTAATTGCGCACAGAGATCCGAAGTCTCCTGTTTCTGAAGTTTTTAGAACATTAAGAACTAATATTCAATTTATGAATACAAATAATAAATTAAAAACATTACTAGTTACATCTACATTACCAGGTGAAGGTAAAAGCTGGGTAACAGCAAATTTAGCAGTTACATTTGCACAAGCTGGAAAAAAAGTTATTTTAGTAGATGCAGACATGAGAAAGGGAAGACAATACACAATTTTCGAAGTTTCTCCAAGGCCAGGACTTTCAAATTATTTATCTGGATTTGATAGTAATACAGGAGAAGAAATTTCAGATGATTTGGCAAATTATATACAAGATACACAAATTCCAAATTTATATATTATACCAGCTGGAAACATACCACCAAATCCGTCAGAACTATTAATTTCAACAAAAATGGTAAGTTTATTAGATAGATTAAAAGAATTATGTGACTTAGTTATTATTGATGGAACACCTTGTGAATTACTAACAGATGCTATCATCCTTTCAAGAATTGTAGATTCTACAGTAATTGTAACAGCACATAAACAAACTAAAAAAGAGGATTTACGAAAAATTGTTACTAACATTCAAAATGTAGGTGGAAAAATTGCAGGTATTGTTTTAAATAAAATACCAGTATCTGTTAAAAAATATGAACAATCTTACTATTATGGATCAACAACAATGAAAAATCCAGGTGTAAAGCCTAGAAATGCAAGACCAACAACTGCTAGTAGACCAAATAGTTCTAGACAAGCCAAAGCAGAAGAAATGAGAAGAAGAGTAAGACCAGAAAATCCTCAAGGTTTAAGGAATAATCAACAACAAAGAAGTACTAGTAGCGAAAGGATAAATGACGAACAACCAAAAGCATTAGAGAATAAAATAAAAGTAGAAAATTCTGGCGATGTTTCACTAGAAAAAACAACAGATATTTTAAATCAAATTAATGCTTATCTTGATGAAGAAAAGAAAAATCTAAATAATAAATCATAGAATATTGAAAAATATTAAACTTAATTATATACTAATAAAGATACTTTAAAAACGAAAAAAAGGAGCAAAAGAAAAAAATGATAGACTTTCATTCGCATATACTACCAAATATTGATGATGGTTCAAGAAGTATAGAAGAAACATTTAATCTAATTAAAGAAGCAGAAAAAGCAGGATTTGAAGCAGTGATATCTACTTCACATTATATGGAAAATTATTATGAAACAGATGTACCAGAAAGAGAAGTATGGGTAAAAGCAATTTTAGAGAATTTAAAAACAAAAAATATCAATACAACTTTATATTTAGGAAATGAAATCTATTTTACAGATAATATTATTGAATTATTAGAAAAAAGAAAAGCATCAACCATTAACGATACAAGTTATGTGTTGTTTGAATTACCATTAAATGCAGAACCTATGAATTTATATGATGTCATATATGATATGTTACAATACAAATTAGTGCCGATTTTAGCTCATCCTGAAAGATATAGTTTTGTACAAAAAGAACCAGAATTGATATATGATTTAATTGAAAAAGGTGTGTTAATGCAAGCAAATTATGGTAGTATAATTGGGCAATATGGAGAAAAGGCTCAGATGATTGTTAGAAGATTTTTTGAGAATAACATGATACATTTTTTAGGGTCAGATGTCCATAGACAAAATACAATTTATCCAAAAATTCCTCAAATATTAGATGAAATAGCTGATATTATTGGAGAAGAAAAACTAGAGGAATTAACAACAACAAATCCGAAATTAGTTTTGGGAAATAAAAAGATTGAAATTGATGAACCATTTGATTTTAAATTATCATTAAAAGAAAAAATTTTTATGAATTTTAAAAAATAGAGTTATTTAAAGAAAAAATAAAATATGTAAATAGATTTCCAAAAGAATATGTTGCAATAAATATGAATACTATTAAAGTAAAGTAAAAAATTACTGTATGGAAAGGAAGTTAAACAATGAGAAAATACTTTGGAACAGATGGCATTAGAAGAATTGCCAATACAGAATTAACTCCAGGATTAGTGTATAAAGTGGCAAAAGCAGGTGCATATGTATTATCAAAACATACAGATCATACCCCAACAATTTTGATTGGAAGAGATACACGTATTTCTGGAACGTTAATTGAAAGTGCTATGACAGCAGGATTTCTAAGTTACGGGGCAAATGTAAAATTATTAGGTGTTATGCCAACACCAGCAGTGGCATATTTAACAAGGAAATTGAAAGCAGATGCTAGTGTCGTGATTTCAGCATCACATAACACATTTGAATTTAATGGTATAAAATATTTTAGCAATAAAGGAACTAAAATTCCAGATGCATTAGAAGAAGAAATTGAGGAAGTAATGGAATCTGGAAAATTAGAAGAATTGACAGCAAAAAATGAAAAGATTGGTGTTGCAGAATATTGTTTTGATTTAATAAATGAGTATATCTATTTCTTTAGAAAGAATTTTGATGATAGTATTGAAAAACATTTAAGAGATGATTTTATTGTGGGAATTGATACAGCTAATGGTGCAACATCAGTGGTTGCAGAAAAGGTTTTTAAAGATTTAGGAATTAAATATAAAATTATCAATAATACACCAGACGGTATCAACATTAATGAAAACTGTGGTTCTACACATTTGGGAAATCTAAAGAAATTTGTTGTAGATAACAAATTAAGTTTAGGAATTGCATATGATGGTGACGGAGATAGATGTTTGGCAGTTGATGAAAATGGAGAAGAAATTGATGGTGATAAATTATTAGCCATTATTTCTTCAAGTTTAAGAAAAAAAGGAAAATTAAATAAAGATACAATTGTTGCAACTGTCATGAGTAATTTAGGATTAAATAAATATGCTGAAAATAATGGATTACAATTAAAGCAAACCAAAGTAGGGGACAGATATGTATTAGAAGAAATGTTGAAAAATGGTTACAATCTAGGGGGAGAGCAATCAGGACATGTAATTTTATTAGATTATAACCCAACAGGAGATGGTATTTTAACTTCTTTGATGTTAATTCAAACAATATTAGAAGAAAACAAGAAAGCATCAGAACTAGCAAGCATTATTAAGCTATATCCACAAGTATTAATTAATGCGAAAGTAAATGCTGAGAAAAAATATGATTATGAAAAAGATGAAGATATTAAGAAAGCAATTGAAGAAGTAGAAAATGAATTTGCTGGAAATGGAAGAGTTTTAATAAGACCATCTGGAACAGAGCCACTAGTCAGAGTTATGATTGAAGGAGAAGATCAGGAATACATAACTAAAAGAGCAAAAGAGATTGTAAATCTAATTGAAAAAAAATTAGCATAGACATTCTGTAATGAATTTGTAATATAAATGTAAATAAAAAATCATTGATATATCAAAAGGAACATGATAACATAAACATATACTTTAAGGGGGGCGTGTTACATGTTCATTTTTGATATATCAAACATTTTAAACTTATTATTAATGCTTGTAGCAACAATATTGTTAATTTTTTTAGCACAGGAATTAAAGAAAAGCTATATAACAGGAATTGTATTGTTTGCATATTTAATTTTATTGGTTATACATGCGGCACAAATGATAACATTACCAGAAGAATTTAGAGATATGTTACCAGTACTAGCCAGATGTGTGGCAATTGATTTTGTATTTATCTTTATATCTTTCTTTGCATACCTTTGGGTTGATGATATTGAAGCTAAAAAGATGCAGAAGAAAAGTCTTGACAATAGTTTAGACTGGTTATGGAAAAATGTATAAATGAAGTGTCCAATTGGGGACGTTTCTTTTTGAGACATTTTTATGTTAATAATAATAAATAAAATAATGTATATAATATTTTATTCATTAAATGGCTAATATTCTTCCATTTGCACATTTAATTTCATAAAATATTATATACATTATTTTTTCTAATATATTATTATGAATTTAATAAAATGTCTCAAAAAGAAACGTCCCCAATTAGACATTCTAAGATTTGGACAGCATTACTTGCTGCACCTTTTCTTAAATTATCTGCTACAACCCATAAATTTAATCCATATTTAACACTAAAATCTTTTCTAATTCTTCCCACAAAAACTTCATCATATCCATCTGCCTTAGTCGCAATTGGATAATATTTTTTTTCAATATCATCTACCACAATAACACCAGGAAAGTTTTGCAATAATTGTCTCACATCATAAATGTCAAGGTCTTTTTCAAATTCAACATTAATAGATTCACTGTGGCAATTTAAAACAGGAACACGCACAGTAGTGGCGGTAATTGGTAAATATGGTTTATCTAAAATTTTTCTTGTTTCATTGATCATTTTATGTTCTTCTTTTGTATAACCATCTTCCATAAATACATCAATATGTGGCAAGCAGTTATTAAAAATCGGATAAGGAAATTTCTTTGGAGCAAAGCCATTCATTCCATTTTCTAAATCTTCAATTCCTTCTCTTCCAGCACCCGAAACCGCCTGATAAGTAGAATATACAATTCTTTTAATATGGTAAGCATCATCTAAAGGTTTTAAAGGAACAACTGCTTGAATTGTAGAGCAATTGGGATTAGCAATAATTCCTTTATTTTTATAAGCTTCTTGCATATTAACTTCTGGAACTACCAGAGGAACGTCAGGTTCCATTCTGTAAACACTACTATTATCAATACAAATACAGTTGTGTTGGACAGCAATTGGTATGTATTTTTTAGAAACTGTACTACCTGCACAGAAAATTGCATAATCAAAATGTTTATTAAATGAATTTTCGTCTAATTCTTGGATAATATAATTTATTCCCCAAAATTCAATTTTTTTTCCAGCAGATTTTTTAGAAGCAAATAATGTATATTCAATATTTGGAAGTGACTTTTCTTCTAATACTTTTAAAACAGTTCTTCCTACAACACCACTTGCACCAACAATTGCAACTCTATACTTTGTTTTCATATACTTAACCATCCTTTCCATAGATAAAAAATTATTCTATTTTAAAGTATATGCTTGTTAAAGGAAAAATTGCATATTAGAGACAGTTTGGGACAGGTTTTGTCCAATTGGGGACGTTTCTTTTTGAGACATTTTTATGTTAATAAAGCTATTGAGCCAAAATAATGTATATAATATTTTTGCTAATAAATTATTATAAAATTAATAAAATGTCTCAAAAAGAAACGTCCCCAATTGGACATTAGAACAATTAAAATAAAAAAAGAATACAATATATTAGACATAAAATGGAGGTGTTGTAAACAAATGAATACAAGAACAATTAATACATTAGCAATAGAAGAAACAGGAATTGTCAGCAAAATTATGGGAGAAGAAACAATAAAAAGAAGATTGTTAGATTTAGGATTAATAGAAGGAACAAAAATAAAACCTGTATTGGTAAGCCCTTCAGGAGATCCAAGAGCTTTTGAATTTCGAGGAGGCTTAATTGCTATTAGAAAAGAAGATGCAGAAAATGTGAAAATTAAATAAGAATTTTAACTTGTTATTTAGAAAAAGCATAAAGACTAATGTAAAAGCTATTTTTCTATATTAAAAAAATGAAAATTAATCACAAAGTCAATAAAATTTATATACTATAGAATAAATACAAGTAGGCAAAAGGAGGCATGTATGAAGAAATTAAAAACAGATAGAGGAGCAAAACAAAATAAGATAGAAACAAAAGCAAAGTATACAGTAGCCTTGGCAGGAAATCCAAATGTAGGAAAGTCTACAATATTTAATAATTTGACAGGAATGAATCAACATACTGGTAACTGGACAGGAAAAACAGTTGCAAATGCAACTGGATATTTTGAATATAGAGGAGAAAATTATCAATTAGTGGACATTCCTGGTACATATTCTATTATGTCTCATTCGGAAGAGGAAGAAATTGCCAGGAATTATATTTGTTTTGGAAATCCAGATGTGACAATAGTTGTAGTAGATGCAACTTGTTTGGAAAGAAATTTAAATTTAGTGTTACAAATAACAGAAATAACAGATAATATCATTTTGTGTGTAAATTTATTAGATGAAGCTAAAAAAAAGAAAATAACAGTTGATTTAGAGAAATTATCACAAATTTTAAAAATACCGGTGGTTGGTGTAACAGCTAGAAAAAAGAAAACATTAAACGAATTGCTAAAAGCAACCAGAAAAGCTTGTGAACACAAAGAAAAATTAAAAACCATATATCAAGTACAATATGAAGAGACAATCGAAAAAGTAATTCGAGAACTTCAAGAAATTTTGATAAAACAGTATCAGATAAAGCCAGAGCTAGCAAGATGGATTGGTATTAAAATTTTAGATGGGGAAGAGAGCATTATAGAAGAAATAGAAAATCAATTACATATAGATATAGGGGAGAATTATAGTAAGAAAAATAAAGAGGGAAAAGATGATGATAGCAATGAATTAAAAACAATCAAAAAACAGATAACAGAAGAATTAAAAGAAAAAGGAATAACCAAAGAAATTTTTAAAGAAAAACTGGTAACGACAATGGTTAAAAATGCAGAAGAAATTGCAAAAAAGGTATGTAAATTTGAAAATAAGGCATATGCCAAAAGAGATAGAAAAATTGATAAAATACTTACATCTAAAAAATATGGTATTCCCATTATGATACTGTTTTTACTCATCATATTTTGGATTACACTAGTAGGTGCCAATTATCCATCTCAATTCTTATTTAGTGTATTTGGTAATATACAAGAAAAACTAATCCAATTTGCTACATATATACATTGTCCAGAATGGTTATCCAATATGTTAATATTAGGTGTATATCAAACCTTAACATGGGTTATATCGGTCATGTTGCCACCAATGGCTATCTTTTTCCCATTATTTACTATATTAGAAGATTTGGGATATTTACCAAGGATTGCATTTAATATGGATGGCTTTTTTAAAAAGGCTTGTTGCAGTGGAAAGCAGATGATTACCATGTGTATGGGAGTGACAAAGTGGGAGATTTTTTAAATCAGCCACTTTGTTTTTCTTTATTTGACTGACTTGCCTGAGTTTTACAGGAATACCATATTTTATTATATTGTTTCCTGCAAGGATGATTTTTAAATACACTTGGGTTTCTTGTTCTAATTCTTCTACAATTATTTTATCTAAGAGTTCTTCAATATAAGTTTTTAAATTCTCTTTGGTTATCACTAGTTCTTTTAATACATTTTCTTTTAGTTTTTTGCTATATTGCTTAAAAGATTGTTTGCTATTATTTACTTTATTTTTCTTATCTTCTATTTCTTTTAATTTTAAATTTAAACTAGAAATTTCTTTTCCAATAGATACTTTCTTTATCTGTAATTCTTCTTTGCTTAAAAAGCCATCTAAAGCTAAATCCAATAGTTTATCTTTCTTATTTTCAAGAACTTTTATTTCATTTATTATCATTTCTTCTTTTTCTATATTTTCTTCTTCTTTTGAAAGCTCTAAATAAAATGACATCAGTTCTTCTGCAATTTCTTCTTTATAGATTTCGTATTTTTTAAAAATGATAAGCAAAATATTATATAAATCTTCTTCCTTAAAACAAGCAGGTACACAATTCTTTTTTCCTTTTTTATGAAATTCTCCACAATACCAATATATAACGTCTTCCTTATTTTTGTAATGTCTTATTTTTCTTACAAAACCACATTTATGCTTTTTACAATATAATTTACCAGAAAGGGGATAGGTAGTTTGATGTTTTTGGTACATTTTAGCAGATTTGCTTCTACTTAATAATTTTTGATTTGCCTTATCCCATAATTCTTCTGACACAATTGGAGGTACTTTTTCATAATCTTTAAATACTTTCCATTCTTGTTTATCATAGAAATTCCTTTTCTTAGTTCTGTAATCTACAACAGTTGATAAACCTCCTGTATAATATCCTTTATATTTAGGATTTTGAATGATTTTTTTTAATGTATTTTGATGAAGGACATTCCCATTTCGGTTATAATATCCTTGTTTGGCTAGTTCAATAGATAACTTCTTTAAACCTATCTTTTGATTATTTGCATATGTATTAAAAATTGTTCTAATTAGTGGAGCTTCCATTTCATCTATTATAAGTTTTCCTTTTTCTTTTTTATAGCCCCAAATATTATTTGTTCCTAAAACTGTTCCTTTTTCAACTGCTCTTTTAAAACCAAATTTTGTTCTTTCAGATATTTTACGAACTTCATCTTGTGCCATGCTAGACATGATTGTCAGTCTTAATTCTCCATCATTTGATGCAGTTATTATATTGTCTGATAAAAAATAAACGCATACATCATATTCTAATAATTTTCTAGTGTAAAATAAACTATCAATCGTATCACGAGAAAACCTTGAAACCTCTTTGGCTACTATTAAATCAAATATTCCTTTTTTACTATCTTCTATCATTTGCATAAAATTTTCACGCTTTAGGGAAGTGGTGCCGACTTATTCCTTCATCTACATATCCACGAATAAAAGTCCAATTAACATTTTTTCTAATATAATTTTCAAAAAATGATACTTGATTCTCTAAGGAATTAATTTGCTCTTCTTTTTCTGTTGATACCCTCGCATAGTATACAACTCTTAAAGGTAAGTCAAAAATCGTTTTTCCAGATAATAGTTCTTGTTTCATTTCATATAATGTCATATAAATCCCCTTTCCTTTTTGCAATTAATACTTATTTTATTGTACTAAAATATAAGATATAAAGTAAATGTCAAAAAAATTTATTTTTTATTTCCCTCAAACATTAATTTATCAAGCTTTGTAGAAGTTTTTTCAAAAACATTTTTATCAATTATATTTTTTTCATATAATATTTTATTTACAACAGATTCTATTTTTAACTTAAGATATTTTTCATTCATAGCATAACCTCTTTAAATAGTTATTTGAAAAAAACTTGTACTATTACTAAATGTTCCTCTATTATATATACATACATTATCTCTTAAAAAATCCACCCAAATTAGAAAATTATTTAAATTCGCCTCTTATTATATATACAGTGATTTTCTTTTTAAAATTCTCCCTTTATTTATATTAATTTATAAAATAACCAACTTTAATCATACTAAGAAG
>CALXAE010000004.1 GCA_944386205.1 uncultured Clostridia bacterium | reverse complement strand
CATACATTCTATACCATGTTACACTGTTTATTCCATTTGTTGTTCCTTTTTTTACTCCTACTTGTATTTCATTTGAAATATCATATGTTGTTGTTGTACTATTACTCATATTGCTTGTTTCATATCTTCCTGACCAAAATCCTTTATTTGTATTTACTTTTCCTACCATTTCATTAAATTCTATTTGTAATGCATTCTTAAAATCGTCTGATGAACTATAACTTGTATTTAATATTCCATTTATTTGATCTAGATATGTTGTAATATTATCATAGCCTGTTACGACATCTGGCTCTCTATAACTACTTGTTGTTGTATAATCTCTTGGTGTTATTGTTACTGCTCCATTTTCTTCGGTAAAATCATATAATATTCCTTTATAACTTCCATCACTTAATTGGATTGCCATTGGATATACTTTATTTCCTGCTATATAATTTTGTAATTTTTCATAATTTGTTTCTCCTGTTTGATTTGCTATATCTGCTTCTGTTATATATGCTTTTTCTACTGGCACCCATACAAATTGATCATAATCTTCTTGTACATCTAATATTTCATTTCCATCTTCATCTGCATTCCAATCTTCTATTGTATCTCCGTTTGTTATATATATAACTAATCCATCATCTACACTTTCATATTCTCCATCTATACCAGATACAGTTGCTCCTCCTGGGATTGTTACTGGTTTTCCATCTACTGTTATATTTGTATCGTCTTCATAATATTTTCCTGCTATATCTGTTTCTGTATTGTCTCCACTTTCTCCGTTTCCGCCTTCTATACTTCCATCTGCATTTATTGTATATTCTCTTCCTGTTTCAAATTTTACTGTAAATGTTCCATTTCCATTATCTGTTACTGTTGCATTATATCCATTTTTTTGTAACTCATTTTGTAATTCATCTGCACTTACTCCTGTTCCATTATTATCTGCTAAGACTCCTGCATAGGCTATTCCTATAGCTTCTTTCTCTTCTGCTATTTCTGTTTGCTCACTTGCTTGACTAGCTCTTGTTAATATTCCATTCTCTCCTGTCAATGTCGCTATTGTTACACCTGCTAATATTAGCAACACAATTATTGTGATGACAAGGGCTATTAAAGTAATACCATTATTCTTTTTATTTACTTTTATTTTTAGTTTTTTACCTTCTATTCTTTGCTTTCTCATTCTTTAAAAATCTCCTTTCTTTTGTTTCTTTTGCTTTATTTATGTATTTGTGTACTTCTTTTATTGCATATAAACATTTGCTTTTATCTTAAACATATTTCTAATTATATGTATTTAAATAATTTTTATCTTCTTATTTATGTTTTTATTCTTAGAGCTTTGAATCTTTTCTTAATTCTTTAACTCATTTTTCCCTATTCTCGTAAATAGTATTCACATTTTTTTAATTTTCTATTGCATAGAAAATAGAATAATGATATTTATTTTTCAATGTTCTTACTATTCACCTAAAATAGCTTTTTTAGTATTATAGATTTTTATATTTTCTATAATTATTTTCATACTTTTATTTTATTTGATTTTAAGAATTAAGTCAATGTTTTATCGTATTTTATTTCTTGTTTTTTTACTTAGATTTCAATACTCTAAGAAAATACGTAAAGTCATAAAACGCTTGAAATATATACTTCTTAAAGTATTCAAATATATAAAAAAATATTCTTCAGACAAAAAATTTCAGAAAAAATTTCATTAAAAAATCTTTTTTATTTTCATTGACATTACTATATTTTATTGTTAAAATTGAAACGTAAAAAACTTTCTTAGAGTATTGAATTCCAGGAAAGTTTTTATTTTTTATCTTTTTATATAAAATTTTACAATCCACTATTTAATAACATTTTTTGAAAGATTTTTTATATCTTTAATAAAATACAAGATATTCAATTTTATTTATTCTTAGTGTTTACATAAAAATGTCTCAAAAAGAAACGTCCCCAATTGGACAAAAATTTTGTAGAATTATTTGCTTTTTTTTCCATTTCCATGTATAATCTCATTAACGAAAAAAAACAAGGTGATGTTAAATGAATATTTTAAATTATGAACTAACAAATCCACAAAAATCTATTTTATTAACAGAGCAATTCAATGAAAACACATGTGTATCAAATATATGTGGAACATTATCTATTCCTGAAAAGATTGATGAAAATGCTTTTGAAAAAGCAATTAATTTATTTATTAAAAATAATGATTCTGTAAGGCTTTATTTAGTACAAGACGGTACAGATATCAAACAATGTTTGAAAGATTATTCTTTTGAAGAGATTGAAAAAGTAAATATTACAGACACATATTCTTTATCACAATTAGAAGAAGATGTTATCACAAAACATTTTACACTTTTAAACAGTAATTTATATCGTTTTGTTATTTTTAAAAATGAAGATGGTACAGGCGGATTTATAGCAAATCTACATCACATGATTTCTGATGCTTGGACCATGAGTTTATTAATCGACCAAATCATGAATTATTATGTTTCTATTATTCAAAATACCCCAATCCAGGATGTTAAAAATAGTTCTTATTTAGATTTTATTGATGAAGAGAAAAAATATATAGAAAGTTCTAAATTTGAACGTGCAAAAAACTTTTGGGAAAGCCAATTTGAGAATTTAGAGTTTTCATATTTAAAGGATTTTCAATCTGGTTCATATGAGGCAATTAGAAAAAGTGTAATCCTTTCTAAAGAAGAAACAAATACACTTGTAGAATTTTGCAATAGCCATAAAGTTTCTCTATTCTCACTTTTTATGGCAATTTTGAATATCTACCTAGCCAAAATTAACAACACCAATTCATCTATTGTTGGTACACCAATTTTAAATAGATGTAATTTTAAAGAGAAAAATACCACAGGAATGTATATTAGTACTGTTCCTTTTCGTATGGAAATTGGTAAAGATTGTTCTTGCATCGATTTTATTGAACAAGTTTCTAAACATGAATTATCTGTTTTTAGAAACCAACGTTATCCATATAATCGTTTACTAGACACCATTAGAAAGAAGTTTAATATTTCTAAAAATTTATATGATGTTTGTTTGTCTTATCAAAATGCAAGAAACCACAGAGCTAGTTGCGCTGTACCATATTCTTGTAGATGGTTATTCAACCATTGTGTTGTAAATAATTTAGACATTCATTTATATGATATTGATGATACTGGCATGATTAGTATTTATTATGATTTTAAAAAGGAACTTTTTACCTTAGATGAAATCAATTTATTGCATGAACGCTTAATGGCTATGTTGACACAAATTATAGCAAATCCTGAATTAAAAATTAAGGACCTTGAAACCGTCTCTCCTAAAGAGAAAATTTATATTTTAGAAGAATATAACCATACCAAAACAACAGATAATTTTGTTTCTGTTTATGATTTGTTTAAAAGGCAATTGCAAAAAACACCTGACAAATTGGCAATTTGCTATAAAGATACAAAACTTACTTACAAAGAACTAAATACATTTGCTAACTTATTGGCTTCAAAACTAAAAGACTATGATGTTCATGCAGGGGATATTGTTTGTTTGGCTTTTACAGATTCAATTGAGTTTGTGGCAAGTATTTTGGCAACACAAAAATTAGGTGTTTGCTATATCCCAATTGATGTAAATTATCCAAATGAGCGAATTGAATATATTGCAAATAACAGTCAAGCGAAATTAATTTTAACACATCCAAACACCTTAAAATCTGTTAAAATTGATAAAGACACTGTACTTAGAATTTCTTTAGATGATTTTGATTATCAAAAAGAAGATATTGTAAATATAGATTATGCCTTAAAAGAAGATATTGTAAATATAGATTATGCCTTAAAAGAAGATGATTTAGCTTACATCATCTATACTTCTGGCTCAACAGGAAATCCAAAAGGTGTAAAAATTTCTCATAAGAGTTTGGCAAATTATATCTGTTGGGCAATTAAACAATATGTGCATGGTGAAGAAACCAATTTCCCTTTGTTTTCTTCTGTTGCCTTTGATTTAACTGTAACTTCTGTTTATACACCTCTATGTTCTGGTAATTCGATTTATATTTACCAAAACGAAAATGCACAGTTATTATTAGAAGAAATTATCAAAGATAACCATGTACAAATTATTAAAATGACACCTGGACATTTTACTTTACTACAAGACCTGGATTTAAGTAATAGTATTGTTAGCAAATTTATCTTGGGTGGAGATATTTTAACCAAAGAAATGTGTGAAAAAATCACTTCTATGTTTTCTCATCCAATTCATATTTATAATGAATATGGACCAACAGAAGCAACTGTCGGCTGTATGATTTACGAATATCGTACTGAAGATACTTATACTTCTGTGCCAATCGGTTACCCAATTGACAATACACAAATCTTGCTTTTAAATCAAGACTTGGAATTAGTACCTTTAGGACATATTGGGGAAATGTATATTAGTGGTGATTGTTTGGCTTTAGGCTATACAGATGAACAAAAAACGCTTGATAAGTTTATTGATAATCCTTTTTATCCTGGACAAAAAATTTATAAAACAGGTGACCTTGCCATCCTACATTCTGATGGTATTATGGAATATCTTGGACGTACTGATTTTCAGGTAAAACTAAATGGATACCGAATTGAATTAGGAGAAATTCAATCTGATTTACTGACACATCCAAATATTAAAGATGTATATATTGCTTTAATTACTATTGATGAACATAAATTTTTGTGTGCGTATTATGTATCTGATAAAGAAATTGAAGATTTGTCTAGTTTCTTAAAGAAAACATTACCTAGCTATATGATTCCAACCTATTTTATTAAGCTAGATAAAATTCCATTGACCATTAATGGAAAGGTTGATAAATCAGCACTTCCACTACCTAAGAAAAATCACAATAAATATGTGAAACCACAAAATAAATTAGAGGAAACTTTACAAGAAATTTTTACAGAATTATTGGAACAAAAAAGTAAAATTAGTGTAGAAGATGATTTATTTGACTATTATGTGGATTCTCTTCTATTAATCAAAGCGCAATCTATTTTATATAGTAAAGGGATTTCGATTAATACACAAGATTTTTATGAATATCCTACTATCAGAAAGTTAGCTGATTTTCTTTTAGTTGCCCAGCCAAAAGAAACTTCTGTATTAATTGAAAAAATGCCAATTATTAAAGAAATTAAGAAGCCTATTGATGCTAGCAAAGAATTTAGAAGGGTTATTCTATTTGGTGCTACTGGATTTTTAGGAATACATATATTATACTTTTTATTATTACATACCTCTTGCAAAGTATTTTGTGTTATTAGAAAAAAAGATCTTGTAGATCCTTTAGCCAGGTTTATTAAAAAATTTAATTTTTATTTCCCTAATGTAGAAATAGAACATTATCTTTACAGAATAAAAATTGTTGAGGGAAATATTTTAGATAATCATTTTGGAATTGAGGAAGACCTATATAATCGTCTTGGAACAACTTGTGATTGTGTCATCGATACAGCTGCACTTGTTAAACACTATGGAAATTATGAAGTGTTTAATAAAACAAATGTCAATTCGACAAAAAAAATGATCGCTTTTTGTAAAGAATTTAAAATTCCTTTACACTATGTTTCAACAATGTCTGTATCTGGAAATGGCTTAGTAAAGACACCTGATGCTGATTTTACAGAAGATGATTTATATATTGGACAAGACTACAAGAAAAACGTGTATGTTAGAAGTAAATTTGAAGCTGAAAAAGCAGTTATAGAAGCTTGTAAAGAAGAAGGTTTTGTGGCTAGTATTTATAGATTAGGAACTATTACTAATCGCTATTTTGATGGTATGTTCCAAGAAAACTTCAATGATAATGCCTTTTTAAATAGATTAGAAGCATTTATCGATTTAGGTATTTTTCCAAAAGAACTTTCTCAGTTTTGTTTTGAATTTTCTCCTGTTGACGTTTGTGCAAATTTTATTGTACAATTACTACAACACCAGCAAGAAAATTTGGAAATTTATCATTTATATAATAACCGTTGTATTTCAGGTGAAAACTTGGTAAATATGATAAATACTTGTGGCGTTTCTATTGACTTTGCTTCTTTAGATGATTTTAAAACAGCCTTGGCAAAGTCCAAATCAAACTATTTTGGCATTACGGCTTATGTAAAAAATATCAATGATAGTATGGTCACACTTCATAATGAAAAAACGCTAACGGCTTTGCAAACGTTAAATTTAGATTGGCCTGAAATAACGCCTGAATATTTGAATAAAATTTTACTTTACTTAAGAAAAAAACATTGTTAAGGCACAAATAGTTGAGAAAGAATTTCTATTCTTTTTTCAACTAGATGCTTTGAGAAAGGAATGAAATAAAAAATGAAATCCATTAAAATTTTTAGCATTGATAATGAAAAAAAATTAGCTTTAGTAAATACCTTAATATTTGCACTAATTGCAGCTGTACTCTATTTTGCACTACCTTCTGTATTAAATTATCCTCCAAACTCTACAGATAATAGTTTTCAAATAGAGATTGTTGGCATAACATATACAACACAATTTGTGATTATTATATCCATTTTACTTGTTCTTTTATATATTGCTTTACGATTTATATATAGTAAAATGTCACTTTCAGAGGAAAAATTAAAAAATGCAGAATACATCCGCAAATTAAGAAAAAAATCATTTAATTATCCTTATATGATGTTATTATTTGAAATATTTGTGCCAACCATTATTATTGCTATTTTGCTATTTGCCTTTAATACAGAAGCAGAGTTAGTCCTTAGAATTACAACTGTTGTGTTCTCGTTTTCTGCTGTATTTGCAATATTTTCATATATGCTTAGCAAAAAGTTCTTTTCTAACAGACTTACAGCAACAGCAGAACTTGCCAATAATGAAGTAACTGGCGTTAGATTACCTTTGTATCATAAACTATTGATACAAATATTACCTTTATTTTTATATTCTTTTGTCTTGATCTTATTAATTTCTATGTCTTTAATGACAAAAGAGAAAGGCGATTTGCTATATCACTTCTATAGACAAGAATTGCTATCTCGCTTTGACCAAGACACAGTATATGACATTTCTGAAGCAGAAACAATACTAAATTCTATAGAATTCAAGTCAGAAGGTGACCATGCTGTTATCATTTCTGCATCAAGTGGAGAAGTATATTATTCTCCTGAAAAATTAAATGACTTTTTTATAAAATATACATTAAACTTCTATGATGAAACAGAAGGCTATACATACGAATACTATGGACAAAATCGAGAAGGTGCAGTTATTAAAATAAATACAAATATGGGAGAATGTTATGTTGGTATTCGTTACTTTGTATTTGGTAATAACTTTGTCGTTCCATTCATTTTAATCGCAATACTTTTAATTTTGATAAATTGCGTATTTATCCTTTACATTGGTAGGGATTTAAGTAATGATATCAATAGCGTTATTGATGGAATGAAACATATATCTAATTCAGATGATGTGATTAATGCCAATAAACTTCCAATTACTTCTAATGATGAAATTGGTGACTTGACGGCTTCTTTCAACGAAATCCAGACATTGACAAAAACCTATGTAGACCAATTACATAGTAGTCAAGAAACATTAATGGAAAGTGAACGTCTAGCCTCTTTAGGACAATTAATTGGTGGTATTGCCCACAATTTAAAAACACCTATTATGTCTATATCTGGAGCATTAGAAGGATTATCTGCTTTAATCAAAGAATATGAAGATTCAATTGATGACCCAGAAGTAAATTCTCAAGATCATCATGATATTGCAAAAGATATGTCTGAATGGGTTTCTAAAATTAAAGATTATACAGAATATATGTCAGATATTATCACAGCTGTTAAGGGACAAGCTGTTACACTTTCAGAAACATCTGCTGTACATTTTACACTTGATGAGTTAGTAAAACGTGTTAACATCTTGATGAGACATGAATTAAAAAATGCTATTATTTATCTAAATATATCTATGAAAACAGATGAACATACTGTTATAAACGGAGATATCAATAGTTTAGTACAAGTTATTAACAATATGATTTCTAATGCTATTCAGGCTTATAATGGGGAAAAGAATAAAAATATTGACTTAATCTTAGAAACAAAAGATGATAATGTATATATTCATATAAAAGACTATGCAAGTGGAATGCCTCAAAATGTTCAAGATAAGTTATTTAAAGAAATGATTACTACAAAAGGAAAAAACGGTACAGGTTTAGGATTGTATATGTCTTACTCAACCATAAAAGCACATTTTAATGGAGATATTACATTTGAATCAGAAGTTGGAAAAGGAACTACTTTCACAATTATATTGCCACTTTAAAAGGTGATAATTTGTGGGCAGAGCGATGATTTGGGGACGGAGCAAAAAATCATCATTTATTCTATAAAAAGTTTTATAAAAATCTTTATAGAAATGATGATTTTTTGCTCCGTCCCCAAAATCATCGCCTTTTGACGCGTCCCCAATGAACGATTTGATACGTCCCTAGAAATAAAATCGTGTAAAAAGCTTGATTTTTATTTTTTTTATTAATATAATAAAAAAAAATTCAATATTAAGAGAGGTTAAAAATGAGAAAGCATTTACAAGGAATAGAAAATGTAGAAAATGAAACATACAGAATTATTGCTGTAGATGATGAAGAAGGTATTGTAGATTCTTTATCTATATTTTTAAAACGTTCTGGATATGATTTCACAGGTGTAACAGACCCACAAGAAGCTATTCAATTAGTAAAAGAAGAACATTTTGACTTAATGATTTTGGACTTTATTATGACTCCTATTCATGGAGACCAAGTTGTTGAAGAAATTAGAAAATTTAATAAGGACTTATATATTTTGTTACTTACTGGTCATAAAGATTTAGCACCACCACTAGAAACTATTAGAAGATTAGATATTCAAGGTTATTGTGAAAAAAGTGATAAATTTGATCAATTGCTTTTACTAATTGAATCTGGAATAAAATCTATCAAGCAAATGAATGAAATCAAAGAAATAAATGCCAAATTATCTGATACATATGAGAAATTAGAACAAGCATATTTGGATTCTATAAAAACTTTAAGATACACAATCGAAGCCAAAGATGTTTATACAAGAGGACATTCAGATAGAGTTGCAGCTTTTTCTGTTTTAATAGGAAAAAAACTAGGCTTATCAGATGAAGACTTACACACTTTAGAAATTGGTGGACTTTTCCATGATATTGGTAAAATTGGCGTTCCAGATAGTGTATTATTAAAAGATTCAAAATTAACAGATGAAGAATATTCTCAAATAAAGCAACATCCAAATATTGGTGTTCACATTTTATCTAATGCTGCAATATTTAATGATATTTTACCAATTGTAGAACATCATCATGAAAAATATGATGGAACTGGTTATCCAGGAAAACTTGCTGGAACAGATATACCATATTTAGCTAGAATTGCTGCCATTGCAGATAGTTTTGATGCTATGGCTTCTAGAAGAGCTTACCGTGACTCTTTAGATATAAATACGATTATTTCTGAGTTTGAAAGATGTAGAGGAACTCAGTTTGACCCAGAGTTAGATGATTTGTTCTTGGATATTTTGAAAAATCATTTTGATGAAATAAAAGAAATACAAGAAAAATATAAAGGATGAAATGTTAGGTTGGGGACGTGCCAAAATGGACAAAAATTGGTCAAAAGGGACAGACCTTAGCAAAATTTTAACCAAGAAAAAACTATATATTTTATAGAATTTTTCTTGGTTTTTTAATTAACTAAAATTTAATTTCTTTTCTATAGGTCTGTCCCTTTTGACCAATTTTTGTCCATTTTGGCACGTCCCCAACCTAACATTTCATTGAAAGCCCTACTTTTTGTCTGTCTTTATCAATTTTAATAACTTTTACTTTTACAATGTCCCCTACTGAAACTACATCTGATGGATTTTTAATAAATTTATCACTCATTTCTGAAATATGGACAAGTCCATCATGTTTTACACCAATATCTACAAATGCTCCAAAGTCAATTACATTTCTAACAGTTCCTGTTAGTACCATTCCCTCTTTTAAGTCGTCTAATTTTAATACATCACTTCTTAAAATTGGTTTTGGCATGTCTTCACGAGGGTCTCTTCCTGGTTTTGATAATTCTTCGATAATATCTGTTAGTGTCATTTCTCCTATGTTTAATTCTTTTGCCATTTCTACAACATTAACACTTTTTAATTTAGTTCTTAATTCTTCTAATTTTTCTTTATCTTTTAAGTCGTTTTTATTAAATCCTAATTGATTTAATAATTTTTCTGTAGGTTCATAACTTTCTGGGTGAACTGCTGTAATTTCCAATGGGTTATCTCCGTCAAATATTCTTAAAAATCCTGCACATTGTTCAAACGCAACTTTTCCAAGCTTTGGAACTTTTAATAACTCTTTTCTATTTTTTAATTTTCCATTTTCATCTCTGTATTTTACGATATTTTTAGCAATTGTATTATTAATTCCTGAAACATAAGAAAGTAATGATGGTGTCGCTGTATTTACATCAACACCTACTTTATTAACACTGTCTTCTACAACACCTGTCAAACTTTCCGCTAATTTCTTTTGATTAACATCATGTTGATATTGTCCCACTCCAATCGCTTTTGGATCTATTTTTACCAATTCTGCTAATGGATCTTGCAAACGTCTTGCAATAGAAATAGCGCCTCTAATAGATACATTAATATCTGGATATTCTTCTGTTGCTAATTTTGATGCAGAATATACAGACGCTCCAGCTTCACTAACAATTACATAATGTACATCTCTTGAAGCTTCTTTTATCATATCTGCTACAAACATTTCTGACTCTCTTGACGCTGTTCCATTTCCAATGGCTATCATGTCTATTTTATCTTTATCTATTAATTTTAATAATTCTTTTTTAGCACCTTCTACATCATTTTGTGGTTCTGTTGGATATACAGTTGTGTAATCTAATAATTTTCCTGTTTCATCAATTACAGCAATTTTACAACCTGTTCTATATGCTGGGTCGAATCCCATAACCGTTTTTCCTTTAATTGGTGCTCCTAATAATAATTGTTTTGAATTTTTACCAAATACTTTAATCGCTTTATCTTCTGCTTTTTCTGTTAAGTCTGAACGAATTTCTCTGTCAATTGAAGGTTCTATTAATCTCTTAAAACTATCTTCAATTGTTTCTTTTAACATCTCTGTAAATTGTGTATCGCCTTTTATAACATCTCTTTCTATGTATTCTAAGATTTTTTCTTCTGGCTTTTCAATTTTTACTTTTAAGAAATCCTCTTTTTCTCCACGATTAATCGCTAATATTCTATGACTTGGTATGTATTTTATCGCTTCTTGATAATCATAATACATTTCATAATTTGATTTTTCTTCTGGATTTGATGCCTTTGTTTGAATGTTTGCTTCTCTATAACAAATTCTTTTAATTTGTTTTCTATATTTACTGTTATCTGAGATATCTTCTGCAATAATATCCAAAGCACCTTGCAATGCATCTTCTGGGCTAGCTACAACTTTATCCTTATTTTTCTTATCCTCTTCTGATAAAGATTCAACATTTACATATTCTTTTGCAATTTCTAAAATTGGTTTTGTTTCTTTTTGTTTAATGATAATCATTGCTAGTGGCTCTAACCCTTTTGCCTTTGCAACAGTAGCTCTTGTTTTTTTCTTTTGTTTATATGGTCTATAAATATCTTCTACTTCTGCTAATGTTTTACAAATAGCAATTGCTTGCAAAATCTCGTCTGTTAATTTTCCCTGTTCATCAATTGATTTAACAACCTCTTCTTTTCTTTGCTCTAAGTTTCTTAAGTAATTTAATCTTTCGCCTAAATCCCTAAGGATTTCATCACTTAGTCCTCCTGTTACTTCTTTTCTATAACGTGCAATAAAAGGAATTGTATTTCCCTCATCAATTAATTTAATTGTCGCCTCTACTTGTTTTGGTTTAATATTTAATTCTTCTGCAATTGTATTAATAATTTTGTCCATTTTTTTATCACATTCCTTCCTCAGGGCATAAATCTGGTTGGAAAAGAATTATTTCCCAACCTCCCCTGTCTTTTGTTTTATTTAATATTCTAAAGAATCA
The DNA here is from genome assembly GCA_944386205.1 of uncultured Clostridia bacterium. Taxonomy (GTDB): domain Bacteria; phylum Bacillota; class Clostridia; order TANB77; family CAG-508; genus CAG-269. The sequence goes on along the minus strand of CALXAE010000004.1, from coordinate 23,989 downwards.
TCCTGCTCAATCCAATTTTGTACCTGCTCAACTCGATATTTTGATTTGTTATCTCTCATTACTACTTCTTTTATTCCAGCATTAATGATCATCCTTTTGCAGAAAGAACATGGTTCATTGTCTTTTACATATTCTCCATTTCGTTGATTAATTCCTACCAAATACAATGTAGCACCTATCATATCTTTTCTTGCAGCACTAATAATCGCATTTTGTTCGCTATGTACAGACCTGCACTTTTCATACCCTTTCCCACTTGGCATTTCATACTTTTGTCTTATGCAATAGCCCAAATCAATACAATTCTTTCTTCCTCTTGGAGCACCTGTATATCCTGTAGAAATAATTTCATCATTTTTTACAATAATACTTCCATAATTATTTCTAAGACAAGTTCCTCTTTCAGCTACACTTTCTGCAATGTCTAGATAATAATTTATTTTATCAACTCTTTCCATAACCCCATATCTCCTTATTCCACAGATTTTCAGACAATGATGATTTTTTCTCCGTCCCCAAATCATCATTCTACTCCTAAATATTCATTATAGGTAACTTCTCTATCGATTATTTTTCCATTTTCTTTGATATCGATAATTCGGTTGGCAACTGTTTGTGTCAATTCATGGTCATGTGATGTAAATAAAATATTTCCTGTAAAACGTTTCATTCCTTCGTTTAATGATGTAATACTTTCCATATCTAAGTGGTTTGTTGGCTCATCAAATATTAAGAAATTTGCTCCTGATAACATCATTTTTGATAACACACATCTTACTTTTTCTCCTCCAGATAATACACTTACTTGTTTTAGTGCTTCATCTCCTGAGAATAACATTCTTCCCAAAAAGCTTCTAACATAGGTTTCATCTGGGTCTTTTGAATATTTTCTAAGCCATTCTGTAATATTTTCATCTGTTTCAAATAAATAATTATTATCCTTAGGGAAATATGACTTTGTAATGGTTGTTCCCCAAACCAATTCTCCTTCATCTGGCTCTAGTTCCCCTTCTATAATTTGGAATAATACAGTTTTAGCTAATTCATTATCTGCTAAAAATGCGATTTTATTTCCTTCTTTTACATCAAATGAAATATTATCTAATAATTTTACACCATCTACTGTTTTTGAGATATTTTTTACTTGTAAGATTTCCCTTCCTGGTTCTCTATCTGGTTTAAAATCAATGTATGGATATTTTCTATTAGATGGTTTGATTTCTTCTAATTCGATTTTCTCTAATGTTTTCTTTCTTGAAGTTGCTTGTTTTGATTTTGAAGCATTCGCACTAAATCTTGCAATAAAGTCTTGTAATTCTTTGATTTTTTCTTCTTTCTTTTTGTTTTGTTCTCTTGCTTGTTTTAATGCTAATTGACTTGATTCATACCAGAAATCATAATTTCCTGGATATACTTTTATTTTTCCAAAGTCAACATCTGCAATATGTGTACAAACTTTATTTAAAAAATATCTATCATGTGATACTACAATAACTGTATTTTCAAAATCCATTAAGAAATCTTGTAACCAGTTAATACTTTTCATATCCAAGTCATTTGTTGGCTCGTCTAATAGCAATACATCTGGATTTCCAAATAAACTTTGTGCTAATAATACTTTAACTTTTTCTTTGGCTTCAATTTCTTTCATGTATTTATAATGGTTATCTGGTATAATTCCTAAATCATTTAATAAAATTGCTGCATCTGATTCTGCATTCCAACCATCTAATTCTGCAAATCTTTCTTCTAATTTTGCAGCTTTCATACCATCTTCTTCTGAAAAATCTGGTTTTGCATAGATGGTCTCTTTTTCTTTCATGATATCATATAATTCTTTGTTTCCCATTAACACTGTGTCCATAACTGTGTATTCTTCAAAAGCAAAGTGGTCTTGTTTTAGAACAGAAATTCTTTCTCCTTTATCTAAACTTACATCTCCTTTGCTTGGCTCAATTTCTCCTGATAACACTTTTAAAAAGGTAGATTTACCAGCACCATTTGCACCGATAATTCCATAACAATTTCCTTTTCCAAATTTTATATTTACATCTTCAAATAATACTCTTTTTCCAAATCTGACAGTAACACCATTTGCACTTAGCATGTACTTCATTCCTTTCTCTTAAAAAGCTTTTTATATCGTTGGTATTATATACTATTTTTACATATTTTTCAAGGACTTTGGGGAAGTTAAATAGGAAAAGAGAGGGCAGTGCCCTCTCAAATCAAGAGAAATTGTTTACAAGTTACAGATGCAAGAAAGTTCTTGCTTATTCAGTCATCTGACTGAGACTAGGTTTCTCGGAAGAATACACCAATCCGCTTTCTGTACGAACGGTATATATGCGGTGAGTCAGTCCTCCATTTTTTACTTCATCTTCTTTTGTCACTGGTGAAATAATGACGATGTCATTTCCGATCGGATTCTGCAACATCGTGTCAGAGTAGAACGTCCAGTCCTCATCTTCTACGTGGTACAGGTTACCATCATTATAGAACACCTGCGTGATATAGTCATTCCACGTCGATGTAATTGTCTCACCATCCGCCGTACTCTCTGTTGACAGTTGCAATTCCAGCTCATCTATATAGCTCTGAAGCTCTTCGATTGTGCTAGAGTTTGAAGAGTTTTCATACTCTTGTTTCAGAGAATTATACTCATTCTGAAGCTCGTTATAATTCTCCTGAAGATTTTCATGTTCCTTTTCGAGGTTATCATATTCAGTCTCTTTCTGAGAAGCTTCATTTTCCAGTAACCTCAAACGACTTCTCTCATAGGCAAAGCTTTCATCTTCGATTTTCGCACCTAAGCCCCCGCCTAAGATAAACATAGAAATTGCTCCTACAACAGCTACGCCGATTTTAATCCCCCGTTTCTGATTTCTTGTTAATCTCATCATGCTTATTTCCTCCTTTTCTCTTTTCTACACATGACTTATACTCTTATTATATCACAAATTTAACATAACTTCAATTTATGGTTAATCATCAAATAATAATTTGATGCCCCATAAACCAGATAATCCTACTAATCCATATACAATTCTTGACCAAATTGTCATTTCTCCAAATAGTAATGCAACTAAATCTAGTTCAAATAATGCAATTAATCCCCAATTTATAGCACCAATAATAATTAATACTAATGCAATTTTATCTATAATTTTCACTTTATTTTCCTCCTTTTTCTATGTTTTGATATTATTCTATCCTTTTTTCTTTTTCTTTATACAATAATTGAAATTTTTTCTTTTTTATGATATTTTGTATTTAATAAAATTTTATTTTCCAAAAAATTTCATATATAAAGGAGGATAAATCATTGAGAAGACATACTAGAAATCGTAGAAATTCAAAACATGTATCACAAGATGACACCAAAAAATTAACAACAATTCTATTAAAAATTGTACTAATTCTACTAGTCCTATTTGTTATTGTTGTTATATTTAATATTACAAGTAACTGGTTAAAATATCACAGAATTACAGAACAATATATTGAAACATTAAGCTCAGTTGAAGAAAATACAACTAATTCAGATGATAACACACAAGATGCTGATGAAGATGTCACCTTTAACTTAACTGCTATTGGAGATGTTATGTGCCATAATACACAATATATGGATGCATATAACAAAGATACAGGTGAATACGACTTTTCTTACGTCTTTGAGGATATTGAATATTATATAAAAAATTCTAATATAACAGTTGCTAATCTGGAAACAACATTTGCAGGAGAAGAAAGAGGTTACAGTAATTATCCTAGATTTAATTCTCCTGATGCTTTAGCATATAATCTAAAAAAATTAGGTGTAGATGTTCTTTCAACTGCTGGAAATCATAGTTTAGATACGGGCTTTGATGGTCTCTCAATGACAATTGACGTTTTAAATAATGCAGATATTTCTCATGTAGGAACATATAAAACTCAAGAAGATAGAGATACTATTTTATTTAAATATGTAAAAGGTATTAAAATTGCCTTTTTAAATTATACATATGGAACAAATGGAATTGCTATTCCTTCTGATAAACCATATTGTGTAAATCTAATTGATGAGGATTTAATTAAAAGTGATATTGAAAAAGCAAAATCACAGGATGCAGATATCATTGTTGCATCTATGCATTGGGGAACAGAATATAGTACTGTTTCAAATAGTACACAAAATGAACTAGCTGACTTTCTTTTCAAAAACGGTGTTAATATCATTTTAGGAACACATCCTCATGTTTTACAGCAGATGGAAAAAAGAACTGTTACACTAGAAGATGGAACAACACAAGACGGTTTTATTATCTATTCTTTAGGAAACTTTATTAGTGGTCAAAATGCTGAAAATACTAGAACGTCTATTATTTTGGATTTACAAATAACCAAACATGCAGATGATACAGTTAGAATTGATAATATAGATTATATCCCAATTTATATGTATAGAGATTCTTCACTAAGTACAAAAAAAATGAAATTATTAGATATTGAGAAAACAATTGCTTTATATGAAGATGGTACAGATACTTCTATTGGAAACTCTACATATAATCTTTTAAAAAGCGAATTAGAAAAAGTCTCTAAAATTTTAAATCCTTAAGAACAATAGCGGGCTTTCTTAAACATTTTCTCTGTTTATAACCTTTTAAGGCCCGCGTCATTGTTCGTGCGCCAAATTTTACGCAAGTAAAATTTGTGTGCAATCGTTAGAGCGAAGCGACGTTCTGGTATAGGAAAAGTGATTTTTCCTATACCAGGACAAATCTCGCTTCGCGAGAACTTTTCTCTACTTTTCTAATTTAACTATATGTATTTAAGTTCTCAAAGAAGCGTAAAGATTTGTCGACGCGAAAAATTGCGTAGCAATTTTTCTGTGCAACGTTGTTTTTTTATTGAATAGGAAAAATCGTTTTTCCTATTCAATAAAAAAAGGAAGATTGAGTTTATACCCAATTTTCCTTTTTCTAATCTAACATATCTTTTCTCTTTAACCACCATGTTACTACTAAAGTTAGAACAACTGCAATGAATACCATAATAACAAATCCTAGTGGACTATTTTCAAATGGTAATTTTACATTCATTCCCCAAAAACTAGATATCATTGTTGGAATAGCAAGTACAATAGTTATAGAGGTTAAAAATTTCATTACGCCATTTAGATTATTAGAAATAATAGACGCATATGCATCCATAGTTCCATTTAAGATATTTGTATATATTTGAGCCATCTTGATTGCCTGCCTATTTTCAATAATCGCATCTTCTAATATATCTTCATCATCATCATATAATTTTACAATTTTTCCCCTCATAGTTTTTTCCATGACAATTTCATTTGATTTTAAAGATGTTGCAAAATACACCAAACCTTTTTCCAAACTTAGCAATTTTAATAATTCTTTATTTTTCATAGAATTTTTTAAAATATATTCTGCAATTTCTGTTTCTTTGTTAATTTGTTTTAGGTAATTTAAAAAATATGATGAATTCAAGTAAAAGATTTGAAAAATAAATCTAGTCTTTTTATATGTTTGAAAATTTTTGATTTTTCTTTTTTCAAAATCTTCTATAACCTTATTTTTTCTTAAAGATACAGTTATAAAAAAGTCGTCTCTTACCACAATCATTCCTAATGGCATGGTAGAATACATATCATTTTCTTCATTTTTTTCTATTACAGGAACATCTATCACGAAAAGAATAGTATTATCATCCTCTTCTGTGTCAATTCTTGCCTTTTCTTCATAGTCTAAAGCATCTCTTATAAAGTCTTCTTGAATATTAATGTTCTCACATACTTTTTTTATTTCATTTTCGGAGGGATTAACCAAATTTATCCAACTTCCCTTTCTAAATTCTTTAATTTCTTCTAATTTATTTGTTTCCATATCTGTGTTATATATTTTTAGCAAATCCCTCACCCCTTTAAAATTTACATAATTTTTATTTTGTAGTGGTGCGCCATAGAGGGATCGAACCTCCGACCATCAGATTAAGAGTCTGCTGCTCTACCAACTGAGCTAATGGCGCATTTCATATTGAACATTTATTATTATACTACTTTTTTCACTTTTGTCAATGGGTTTGAAATTATTTTGTCCAATTAGGGACGTTTCTTTTTGAGACATTTTTATGTTGACAATAATTAACATAAAAATGTCTCAAAAAGAAACGTCCCTAATTGGACATCACTCTGTTGTTTCTGTAGTTGTTTGTTGTTCAGTCGTTGGAGTTTCTTCTGGTTTAGTCTGAGTTACAGTTTCTTGTTCTGTGTTTTGTGTTGTTCCTGTATTAGTTGTTGGAGTATTTGTAGTTGGTGTTGTTGTTGAAGTTGCTGCACTGCTTGAAGAGCTTTGACTTGATGTAGTTGATGTTCCGCCCCTGTTAATAATTCTTTGCATTGCACTATACGTATCTTTTGATAATAATTCAGTTGATATAACTTTTCCATTTAACATTTTTGTCATATATGTTTGAGTAACCAATCCATTAGCTCCTTTTTGTTTTACAACTTCTTTTCCTACTGCTAGGCTTGAATCTGTTACATATTTTGTTGTATATGGTATTGTTGAAATTGTTTCTGTTTTAAAAGAATATGTGTATTCTCTATCTGCTTCCTTAATTCCAAATATTGAAACTGTTGCTACACCATTTTTAGCTGATGCAACAATTCTAACTGGATAAGTTCTAGTATTTTTAAATCTAAAATCTGTTGAACCATAAACAACTGTTGCATCTCTTCCTGCACCTACATAAGAGGTAACAAATTGATGATTTCTTCTTTCTACAATTTCCATATCTGACATTAATGCTGCATTATATAATGTTGAAGAAATTTGACAAATTCCTCCTCCTATGCCATCTACTACTTGCCCATTTTCATATACTTTTGCATTTTTGTATCCAGCTGCATATGTTCTTGGACCTAATGTTTCATTATATGAAAAAGTTCCTCCTGGCATAATTACTGTGCCATTTAATTTTTCACAAGCTAATCTTAAATTTGTACTTCTATCTTTATCACTTGCATCATATCTAGTTGTAAATGTAGATAATTGGTCTGGGAATGCTTCTGTTCCGATTTGATCTACAGTTACATTTGGTTTTGTTATGATTAAATCAATCACATATTCATCTTTTACTTCCGCTGAAATCAATGCTTTTGCTTGTTCTACATCAAAATCGATTCCTTCAACTTCTGGATAAACTGTAAAAGGGTCTTTTGTATAATATGCATCTTTAGCTTCTTTATAAATTTCACTATGTATTTTATCAATGTCGATCTCTTGTGGTGTTTTTGTTTCTACAGGAATTTCGATTACATTTTCTGTCTCATGAATATCATTTAGCATATCTTTTACTTTTGATAAAAGTTGTTCTGTATTAACAATCACACCCTCTTTTCCTCTTGAAATAATTAATTTATCATCTTCTATACTATAGCTAGACTCTACTAATATTCCTGGTAAGTTTGCTCCAATGTCATTGATTGTTTGATTAGTTACTTCTTCATTCATTGTCATATTAACATCAAAGTCTCTTTTTCCAACAAGTGTACCTAGAATATTATAATTATTTACAAATATATTTCCATTTCTTCCTAGAGAATATGCCTCATTAACTGCTTCTTCTATATTATAGTTAACTTCCATAAGTGTTGGATTTAATTCTGATTCAAACTCACCATATTGTAACATAATGTTGTTTCCTAATTTCTCAGCATATGTTGTTTCTAATTTTGCACTTGCTTCCTCTTTAGTCAATCCTGAAACTTCTATTCCTTCAATGGTAACACCACTTATGATTTTCTCATTATTAATATTAGTCAAAGCAAACACCGTAGAAAAAATTAACGCAATTAAAGCAACAATAACAACAGAAATAACAATCTTTTTAATTAATTTAGTATTTTTTACTTTATCCTTTTTATCATTATCTTCTTTATTTTGTTTTTTCTTTTTTTCTTTTTTATTTTTTTGCTTTTTAACCTTTTTTTCTTCTGATTGATTTTTACTGTCTTCGGAAACTTTTTCCTTTTCTTCTACTTTTTCGTCTTTTGTTATATTTTCTGTTTCTTCTGCTGTATCTACTTTTTCTAAATTAAATATTTCTTTACTGGTCTCTTCTTTTTTTGTTTGTTCTGATTTTTCATCAGTTTTTTCTTTTACATTTTCTATATTTTCTTCATCTTTTGGCTTCAAGTCTTTCGCCTCCATTAAATCTTCTTTCATATAATCTTCCCCTTTTTTTAATCTAATTAAATAGTATCATATTCTCGTTTTTTTGACAATATCTTTTACTCAAAACCATATTTTCACTTATATATTTTATTCAAGATAGCCTTTCCACATTCACACATTTGTTACAAAACAATTACAATTTGATTACATTTTCAATATTTTGTTTATTTTTAAAAAAAATGCTTGAAGATTGTAAAATTTAATATTATAATGTCTTTAGCAAAAGATAAACAAGGAGAGTTAAAAAATGGAATTAACAAAGAATATATTTTTTAATACTGATAAATTAATTGAAAATACAAAGGTAAAAATTTCATACACAGGAAAATTATTTCAAGATGCTTCTCAAGAGGTATCTATTCATTATGGATTTGGTGCTAATTGGGATAATATTAATGATGTTGTTATGGAAAAAACAGATTTAGGATTTCAAGCAGAAATTACTTTAGGAGAAGGAGATACTTTTAATTTCTGTTTTAAAGATGAAAATGATAATTGGGATAATAACAATGGTGAAAATTACGTCTTTAATCTTGAAAAATTACCAACTGAATTATTAGTATTAGAAGATGAACCTGTTTCTTTAGGTTCTGCAAAAAAATTAAGAAAAGCTTATTTGTGGAGCAAAAAAATTCGTTTAGCAGTATATAAAATTATTACATATTTACCAAAAATTATTTCTGGTAATTATAAGAAAAAAGCAACAAATCATAATGAAGAATAATATAATGATATACATATAAAAGTCTTGTTAACACAAAAAACCACTATTTAAAAATATATTTAAATAGTGGTTTTTTGCATTATGTAATTACTAACCCTCCATTAATAGAAATTACTTGACCTGTTGTAAATTCATCTTCAACTAGCCATTCTACACATTTTGCAATATCAACACCTTCTCCTATTCTTTCAAGTGGTGTTTCCTGTTTTATTTCCTCCCATTCTTCTTCTGTTAAATAAGCATTCATATCTGTATTCATACAGCCTGGTGCAATTGAATTCACACGTATATTTGATGGACCCAATTCTTTTGCTAATGCTTTTGTCATGCCATCCATTCCAGCTTTTGTAGCAGAATATGCCACAGCATAAGAACCTCCATTTATTCCATAGATTGATGATATATTAATAATACATCCACTTTTTTGATTAATCATAAATTGTACAACTTCTTGTGTTGTGCAAAAAGCTGAATATAAATTTCCATTCATTACATTTTCCCAATCTTCATCTGTAATGTCTTGAAACAATTTCTCTTGATTAATTCCTGCATTATTAACAAGTATATCAATTCTGCCATATTTTTTTATTGTATAAGCAACCATTTCTTTTACTTCTTCTCTTTTAGATACATCTGCTTTAAAAATATCAATTTGTAGATTTTCTTTTTCTAACTCTGCTTTTACCTGTTTTGCCTTTTCTTCTGATTTATTGTAATTTGCTATAACTTTTATTCCTTTTCTAGCCAAAGCTACAACAATCGCCCTTCCTATTCCTCTTGAACCACCTGTTACAATTGCTATTTTTTCCATAAAATTACCTCTTTTCTTTTAACTTAAAATAATTTTTATTTTTTCTAATTACGAATTGCATTTCATGTATCTCTTGAAAATCCAATATATAATTATACATATTAATGTAACTCCAGAAATTATCTTTGATACTAACATTAAATTTGTTCCCACATAATTAACACTAATCTCTGATTGCGTAATTTCTGGTAAAGAAACTGCTAAAAAACCATTTTCACTTTCAAAAGTTTCTTTCTCTTCTCCATTAACAGTAACTATGTAGCCTGGATAATATATATATGGGAATTCAATGATTGTACCTTTTTCCACATTTTGTGCTATACATGTTAATTGTTGCCCAATTTTCTCTACTTTGTCAACTTCTCCGAACTCCTTTAATAACATATACCGTGTCTTCTCTTTCTCTTATGTACTCTCTGTTGTCATTTGCTCTTACAGGCAAATATTCTCCTCTTCCCATTCCTCTAATTACTTCTCTTTTATTTTCTGTAACATCTCCTATTGTATATTGTGTAATTTCTTGTATCTCTTGATTTCTAGGTATAAATGATGTCAAAGTCATTACATATAATAATGAAATTGTAGAAACGATTATGACATCTTTTAAATTAAAATTTTTAATAATTATTCCCATATTAATAGCACATATTATAGCAAAAAAGAAGTTTGAAAAAGCCAACATTCTCCACTTAAATTGAATAATTTGAAATATTTTTTCAAATATTCCCCAAGGGATTTTATTAATAGTTATGATTGTACATATCAATCCTAAAATTAAAAATAAGATATATTCTTTTTTATATAAATTTGGAATTCCCTTTTTAATTGCAAATACAGATAAGCATATCATAATAATAATTGGAATACCAATTTCAAATACATGTGTTTTTTCTTGATCTGTATAAAATAAAGATTGAAAATCTAATCCACTTTGGTTAAACGATTCCTGTGTTGCCATTGCATTTTCTTGGTAAACTGCATATTCTGTAGAAAAATATGTTTCCAACATAGGCATCCAAAATACGCTACTAATACACAAAATAACTAATATTGAAATTCCTATTTTCTTTAATATTTCTTTATCTTTTAATTTTGTTATATAAATACAAATATATATAAATGCCATGATAACTGTTAAAAATGTCATTAATATATGCGTAAATATTAAACCGCACAGCCCCTATACATAAGATCCATTCCCCTTTTTCTTTTTGGAATATTTTATATAATCCCAAAAATACTAAAGGAACAAATATATAACTTAAAAATTCGCCTATTGCATTTCTAATATACATATCTGTTAAATGATATGGCATTATCATGTATAAAACAGCTGAAAGTGTTCCAATCATTTTGTTTTTTGTTATTCTACTTGTAAAAGCATACATTGTTATACCGAGACAATAGCAACCCTAAAAATAAAGTAAGTTTATAACCTCCAATAAAAGTTGTTGTTATGCATTTTCCAATCAGAATCATTATTGTAGAAAATGGTCCATAAAATAAATCCCAACTATATCCAAATCCATTTGCTAAACTACTTAAAACTTCTGTATGTTCACCATTTAAAATTGAAATATATGTTGCATATGCTCTAGCAATATGTTGAATTCCATCATCATAATACACATCTAAATCTTTCCAAAATAATGGTGTTGAAACAATTACTGCTATAATAAAAATAATTAAAAAAAACTTGTATTTTTGTAATATTTTTTTCATCTTTAATTTTATTCCTTTAAAAATAATTACTTTGCTTATAGAATAACACAAAAACAAGAAAAAATATAGTTTTTTTCAATTATTGCTAATCAAATACTTTTATAGTATAATAGTTTTGATTTTTATTAGCTTAAAAGGGGATTTTAACAATGAAAAACAAAAGATTTAAAATATGTGTCATGACAATTATCTTAATTGTACAAACGATTATTTATGTATGTGTTGGTATGCAAAAATCCTATTTACATATAGATGAAGCCTATTCCTTTGGACTTACTAACTATGACAAAATAGAAATTCAGGATAATGCTGATTTTTTTAATACATGGCACACAGATGAATATTTTGAAGATTATTTAGCTGTACAAGATGATGAAAAGTGGGATTTTACGCCTGTTTATGAAAATCAAAAAAATGATGTTCACCCTCCGTTTTATTACTTATTACTTCGTATTGCAATGGGATTTACAAATGCAGAAGTTTCTAAATGGTCTGGTATTATTTTAAATTGCATAATTTATATGTTTGTAACGATTGTTATGTATTTAATAATAAAAAGGATTTTAAAGGATGAAAAAAATGCTAATAAAAAAACATTACTATTAACCTTCATGTCTTCTATTCTTTTAGCATCAATTAGTAATGTAATATATATTAGAATGTATGCACTTTTAACACTTGAAATTTTAATAACTACTTTACTACATATAAAATTATTTGAAAGTAAAACAATAAAACCTAGTATTTATATTGGTATTGGCTTTTCTGTACTTGCTGGAATTTTGACACACTATTATTATTTATTTTATTTATTGGCAATCTATCTTGTATTTGCCATTAGATATATTAAAGAAAAAAACAAAAAATCTTTGCTATATTACACACTCACAATGCTAATCTCTGGAATTATCTCTTTAATCATTTTTCCATATTCTATACAACATATGTTTTTTGGCTACAGAGGCCAAGGAGTGATTAGCAATTTAAAAGATTTTACAAAAATTATTCCTGTTATCTTTTCTCAGGCGTATACTGTTGATTATTACGTATTTCATTATTTGCTAATCCCAATACTGATTGTCATTATTGGTTGTATTATTTACAAAAAAATTAGAAAAGAGCCATTATTTACTTTAAGCAAAGAACAAAAAGATATCTTAAAAATACTATATATACCAACTATTTTCTTTTTCTTAATTACTTCTATTGCTTCTCCTTGGAAAGTATTAAGATATATTGTTCCTGTTTGTGGATTAATTTTTGTATTGGTTATGTATTATTTATATAAACTATTGCAATGTGTGTTCCGTGAAAAGATAAGCAATATTATTATGTGTATTGTATTTTGCTTGCTACTAATTGCACCATTTGTATTTCATTTACAGCCTGAACTTTTATATAGTAACAGAAAAGAATTTATGCAAGAAATAAAAAGCGATCTAAACTTACCAGCTTTATATGTATTTGATTCTAAAAAAGGCGGCTTCTTAGATGATGTTTTACCATTTTCTATTTTAGATAATTCATATATTGCTAAAGATATTGACATTTCACAAAATACATTACAAGATATTTTTGAAAATATGGATATTTCTAATGGTATTTTGCTTTTTGTAAACCAGGAACAAAATAATGATTCGATTGCTACACAAGTTATGCAAGCTTTACATTTTTCAAGTTGTGACCATTTGCAAAAGTTAAGTGTTTGTGATGTGTATTATTTGCATTTTTAATTTATTGCACAGAAAAATTGTTTTATAATTTTTCTGTGCAATTTTGTTTTTTATATATTTGAATTATTTATTGTTTATTTCCTTATTACTAAATATTTTTACAGAACTTATACTTAAAATCATAAAATAAACTACATAAACAACAATTGAGAATTCTAAATTAATTTGTGGTATATCAGAAAAATCCCCAAATAAATATGTACTAAAATCCCAGTTATTAGTTATAAAATATCTACTTATCACAGATAAACTTTCAACTTTAGACCATTCTGCAATTACTGAATTTGCCACTATAAATATTATTAAGGTTAAAATCATAGTCATTGAAGTATTATTATTTATTGTTCCCATAAATATACAAAATAATATTACTATAATATACATTGGTAATTTAGCTATGGCTTCTAAAATTATAAATTGGACAATATTCATTGTAAATACTTGCTCAGTATTGTAATCATAGCCTATATAGTCTAAATTATAACTATCAAATCCATAAATTAAGCCACCTACAATATATTGTGCTATACAAATAAATATAATTGAAATTACTATTGTAATAAAACAAGCTATCATTTTAGAAATTAATATAGTACTTCTTTTATGAGGTTTTGTTAACAAATTTTTTATAGTTCTTTTGTTAGTCTCTTCTGTAACTATCATACAAGAAATATATATAGCAATTATTACTATAATAAGATCAAAATGTTCAAATGTTCTAATAAAACTAATTCTTGCATCTATTTTATTTTCTGTTATTATATTATAACTCTCAGAAGATATATCTTGAGTAATATTATTTTTTATTGCATATTCTAGTAAACTGACTTTTCCCTTACTTTTTTCTATCTGTTTTTCAATAAATTCATTCTTTTCTTCTAGCTGTTCATAATTTTGTAAATAATATCTTTCCCCTCTATATTGTTCTATATATTCATTTAATTTATCATCCTCATATTTTATATTATTTTCTAGTCTTAATTGATTTATATCAATTTCTATTTGTATCCAAGAAGAATTTTTATCCAAATCTAATTCTTGTTCTTCTTTTAAACACTGGATTTTATATAAAACATATTGCTTCCAATTATTAGAATCTAATGCTTCTATATAGCCATTATAGACTTCTATTGATTTATTATATTGTTCTTCAATTATTTGTGTATTTGGATTTATTTCATAATCTTTTATTATTTTTATATTATTATATATATCTTGATTATAAGATAAGTTAGAATTATTTTCAAAACTGTATCCATTTCTTTCTTCATTTAAGGCATATCTCTGCCAAGATTCTGTTTCATATCTATTATATAATTTTGCAAATTCAAGACTTACATTTTTACTAATTAAATTTTCTACATCATTATTCAGATTTTGTAAAAAATTCTGTAACTCATTTTGTGTTTCACTCTGAATTGTAGCATTCTCTTCAGGTATGTTATTTTGTGTATTTTCTAAATCTCTTTCAAGTGAAGAAGTATCTAAATCATTTGTATTAATTTTTAAAGTAGCTGGATTTTGATCAGGATTCATATAATTATATATAATAATTGCAATTAATGAGGCTATTAATAATACATAAATACTTTTTCTTTTAAAAATTTTTATTAATTCATTTTCTATTAATTTAATCAATTTTATTCTCACCTACTTTTTTTATAAAAGCTTGCTCTGAAGTTAATTTTTCTTCTTGCATAGAATAAATTTGATATTTATTTTTTATTAAGCTTTCCATTAAATTGGTTATCTCTTCTTTTGAAATATATATTCTTATTTTATTTTTTGAAATTGTTTCATATTTATGTGTTAAAATTACTTGTTCTAAATTATCTAAATGATCTAATTCTAAAATATATGTTGTTTCATTAGAAAAAGTTTTAAAATTATCAATGGTATCATTTGTAATAATTTTTCCATTTTTTATTGCTATAATTCTATTACATAAATTATCAATTTCTGTTAAATTATGGCTTGAGATTAATATTGCAATTCCTTCATTTGATAATTCTTTTATTAAATTTCTTATTTCAATTGTCCCTTCTATATCTAATCCGTTTGTTGGTTCATCTAAAATTAATAATTCTGGATTATTGATAATTGCTTCAGCTATTCCAAGTCTCTGCCTCATTCCTAAAGAATAAGTTGAAACTTTGTCTTTTATTCTATTTTCTAGCCCAACCATTTTTATTACTTCATTGATTCTTTTTTTGGTTATATTTTTATAATTATTTGCTGTTAATTTTAAATTGTCATATCCACTTAAATACATGTATAAATCAGGTGTTTCTACAATAGCACCTACTTTTTCCATTGCTTTTATATAATTTTTTTGAATATCATATCCATCTATATATACTTTTCCTTCTGTTAATTTTATTAAGCCTAAAATTAATTTAATGGTAGTAGTTTTTCCAGCACCATTTGGACCTATAAAACCTACTACATCTCCCTTATTCATAGAAAAAGAAACATTTTCTACAATTACTTTATTTTTAACTTGCTTTTTTAAATTTTCGCATTTTAATATTTCCATCTTTTATCTAATTCCCCTTTTTACTCATTAACTATATCCTTTTGCCTAAACCCAACAAACAATATTATAATAATTCCTATTATCCAAATACTTGATATTAATATTGGCATATTGATATTATTATTTATTGCTTCTACATTTCCAAATATATATTTACTGATATCCCAATTATATATAAATAAATATTTGGTTATATTATTAAATAATAAATTTATATTACTTAATATATATAATCCTAAAGATATTAAAATATTAATTCCTATATTATTTATAAATATATTTAAAAGTAATGTAACAAAAATTGTTAATAAATACATAGGTAATTTTGATACAAATATTATAAACATATAATATCCTAAATTCATAACCTCTATATTTTGTGTTATATGATTATATCTAATAGCATCTAATGAATAACTATCAAATCCAAATATAATTCCTCCTATTAAATATTGGAATAAAATAATTATAATTGTTATAAATAGTGTAACAAATATTGTAGTTATTATTTTAGAAAATAATATTGTACTTCTTCTATGAGGCTTTACTAAAAGATTTTTTATTGTCCCACTACTATATTCTTCATATATAATTGTACTTGCTAAATAAATAATAATAAATATTACGATTATATCAAAATTGTTAAAAAATCTCATAAGCAAAATTCTTGCGTCAGATGGTAAAGTAGCATTTTGATTTTCTGTATTTAATAAAATGTTATATTTAATATTATTTTCTATAGCATATTCTTCTAATTTTACTCTTTCTAAAATGTCTGTATAACTTTCATCTATATTTAAGTTTTCATAGTTTTCAAGATATACTTGGTCTTGATTATAAGCTCTTACATATTGTTCACCTATATTTATTATGTTGTTGCTAATAGACTTTTCAAATATATTGTAAAAAATAACTATTAAGATTGCTATTAAAAATAATATGTAAATATTTTTTCTCTTAAATATTTTTATTAGTTCATTTTTTATTAAATTAAACATATCCCTCTCCTATTTCATTTTTATTATAAATTAAATAGATACTGATTTCAATATTATTTATTTTTTTATTTAAAAATGTCATTAGATAGTCGAAATGAAGTGGGACATTAAGGACGACGGACCTGCTCTGTTTTTTTTGAGCATAAAAATATTTTTACAGTTCTGTTACAGGTTTCATATTTCATTATTTATATGATATAATATAAAAAAATTTGGAGAGATTTTTATGGAAATTTTGAAAGTAGAAAATATATCTAAAATTTATAATATGGAAAACTATTCTGTAAAGGCTTTAGATAATGTATCATTTAAGGTAAACAAAGGAGAATTTATAGCAGTTATAGGGGCGTCTGGCTCTGGTAAGTCTACATTGCTTCATATACTAGGTGGAGTTGACAAAATATCTTCTGGAAAAGTTTATTTAGATGGATCTAATATATCTGATTTATCAGAAAATAAATTAGCAATACTTAGAAGAAGTAAAATAGGAATAATTTATCAATTTTTTAATTTAATACAAACTTTAAATGTAGAGGAAAATATTACTTTACCAGTATTATTAGATCATAAAAAAGTTAATCCTAAAAGGTTAGATACAATAATATCTATATTAGATTTAGAAGAAAGAAGAAAATTTTTCCCAAGTCAGTTATCAGGAGGACAGCAACAAAGAGTTGCAATTGGTAGAAGTTTGATATATTCACCATCTTTAATATTAGCAGATGAGCCAACAGGAAATTTGGATAGTAAAAATTCTGAAACTATTGTTAAACTATTTAAAGAATTAAATAAAAAGTTAAATCAAACATTAATAATTGCTACACATAATTTGGATATAGCCAAACAAGCCGATAGGGTTTTAGAATTAAAAGATGGAAAAATTATTTTAGATAAAAGTAATACCTAAGATAAAAGGGGTTGATTACAATTAAAATATTAAATAAAATCACTTTTAGAAATTTAATCAAAAATAAAAAGAGAACACTAACTCTATTAATTGGACTAATCGTTATTATCACTTCTGTATTTTGTATTTTAATACTTTTATCAAGTTACCAAAAATACATGATAAATTCTGTACTAGCAAAAGATAATTGGGATACAAAAATTTCTAACATAGAATATAAAAATTATAAAAAATTAGAAGATAATTATGATCTAAAAGAAATATCGAAAACATATAATATAGGAAAAATAAACATACCATCAGCAGGTGTATTTTCTATATATTTGGATATATATTCTTACGACGAAAATAGTATGAACAATTTATTATCATCTAATTTAAGAGATGGAAGATTGCCAAGAACTTCAGACGAAATTGTTATTTCAAATGCAAATCTTGATAGCAATACAATCAATTTAGGCACTAATTCATATAAAATTGGAGATAAGATTAATCTAAATAATAAAGAATATACAATAGTTGGAATTTTAAACGAAAGTAAATATGACGAAAGCTCAATGATTGAGTTAACATTTGGAGGCATTACATATTTAGATGAAGATTTTTTATCTGATGAAAGTCTAATTGACATATATATATCTAATAACAATATAAGTGATGTATATAATACAGGAGAAAAAATAGTAAAAGATTTAGAAATTACAAAAGATAATATTTCTTATAATGAAGAATTACTAAATTATTCATTAGTATCAAAATCTAGTTTTAAAGAATCTTTTTATTTAATTGGAATAACTTTATTGTTAGTTGTAGCAATTTCTTCAGTTGTTTTAATTTATACAACTCTTAACATTTTATTAGATTCCAGAAAAAAAGAATTTGGAGAATTGCTTTCAATAGGTTGTACTAAGAATGATATTCGTAAAATGATATTATTTGAAGTTTTTATTTTAGCTTTAATTTCAATTCCTATATCATTCATAATAAGTTTAGGAATTGTTACACTTATTTTAAACAATATAACTTACTTATTAAATAACTTAATTATGCAGGATTATAGTTTTTTTGTAGCGGGTGCAAGTATACCACTTAATATATATGTTTCGGCTAAATATATTATAATTGCAATGGCATTTATTTTTATTACAATATTTATATCATCAATTATACCAGCTATAAAGATAAGTAATATCTTACCAATTGAAGCTATAAAAGGTGAAAATAAAATAAACATTAAGAAAAATATAAAGAATAAAAAATATTTTCTATCCAAATTTATTAGTAATGAAGCAGATATAGAATACAAATATTTGAAAAGAACTAAAAGAAATACTAATTCTATAATATTTTCATTAGTAATTTCTGTAATTGTTTTTATTGTTGGAAGTAATTATATAACTAATGTTTATGCATATAATAAAAATAATAAAAGAAACTATAATTATATGATTTATCTAAACGATAATGATCAATATGAAAAAGTAATTAGTGATTTAAAAGACAAAAATTTAATAAAATCATACTATACAGAAGAGCAGATAAAAAAATTACACCTAAATATAGAAGAAGATAAGATAAATCAAGAATTAGTGAATTTATTAAATTCAGAAAAATGTCCAGAAGGAATATTTTATAATTATATAGATAATAGCAATAAGCCACTATTAACTTGCACGATTTTTACAATTGAAGAATATGATAAATATAATGATTTTTTAGAAAAGGTAGGCGTTAAAGAGTTAGAAGATGGAGAATGTATATTATTAAATAATATTAATTTACCAGAATATGCTAGTTTTCATGTAACAAATTATAAAGATGGTGATACATTATTATTTCTAATAACTGATTTATTGACTAATGAAAATATTAATGCACTAGATAGTAACATACAAAATATTAAAAATTTAGAAACTAATAGTTCAGCAATAAAAAATATAGAATTAAAAATTGAAAAAGTTACTGATAATTTTTATGGATATTTTGATTATATAGATTTTAACGATTTATATTCATCACCTATTGCAGTATTTGTAAACCAAAATACATTAAAAGATATAGAAAATGAAATAGAAAACCAAGAAAAAAATTTTTATAATAATAATGTGTATAATATTAATAATATGATAAATTTATATTTAGAAGCTACTAATGTTGATGAAATAGATAATTATTTAGAAGAAAATCAAATTGCTGGAATTAATTATGAAAAGCAAAATAATTCAAATGATAGTAAAGGGACTATTATGGAAGTATTTTTATATAGTTTCATGATATTAATAGGAATTTGCACATTTTTAAATATATTTAATAGTATATTTTCTAATATAATATCAAGAAGAAAAGAATTTATGGCATTAAAAACTTTAGGTATGACAAAAAAGCAATTCAATAAAATGTTAAGATTTGAAACATTATATTATTCAATAATTTCATTAATTATAGGAATTATATTAGGTATAATTATTTTTGTAATCATATATAAAATAGAATATCAATTAAATAATAAATTCTTATATAATTTGTATATTTCGTGGCAAAGTATTTTAACTTGTATAATATGTGTTCTAGTTAGTATGCTTGTTATAAATTCTATATCTAAATTTGTTTTAAAAATATACACTGATAAATAAGATAAATAAAATTATGCTAGTATAAATATTAGAAGCATACGAAAGATAAGAGGATATTTACACATAGACAAGCTATCAAAATGTATTAAAAACAAATAAAAATAATATATATAGTTATTAAAGTTCAATGAAAAACACCTTAAAAACAAAATTACATATTAAAAATTCGTAAAAAAATGTGTTTAAAAACTTGACATAAATCCACTATTCTATCATCAGAAGAATCGAAAAACTGTGTGGCAGAAGGTTCCACCACACAGTAAAATGTAAAACATTTTAAGAATTTAGTTAATTTAGCTCATCTTTCTAGCAAAAACCTTGAGCAATACCATAAAGGAAATCTTCGGGTATTTCTCTTTTGCTTCGGGATAGAGAGTCAGCCATTTTTTGAATTCCTCTCTCATAGTTTCTTTAATGCTTTTCTCACTGATCTCAGGATAAACATTACGCAACTCGAGGATGATACTTTTGTAGGTAACTTTCTCGTCTTCGCATGCAACCACAAAAGACTGTTTGATGATTTTCTCGGTAGTCTGGAATCCGATACAATCAAGGAACATATCAACCTGTTCCATAATAGGTTTGGATTTATCCAAATTAGCGAGAGGAACTGCAAGAAGTTCTGCTACATAATCTTCTACAGAAATTTTTTTCACATCTTTGCTAGTGTTCCCTTCTCCAGAGTTTTCTTCATTAGCCGTTTCGGTTGCAACTACATCGGAAGTTTCCTCTCCAATAGCATCATCGGTATCATCAAACAACATACTGTCATCGTTCTCGACATCACCATACTTTTCAGAATATTTTTCTGCATAATCATTATGAGAAAAACGAATAGTATCAGGCAATGCCTCCAAAAGTCTGGCAAAAAACTCGGGACGAACCGTACCTACAACTTCCTGGATCCTTTCAGGACGGATGTATCCACCCTTTTTAAGAAGAACCGTTCCGCCATTATATTTGGACACAGTATAATCCACATCCAGATTTGCCTTGAACTTCAAATATTTCTGCGGATTTTCTTCCAGTTTTTCCTTTGTAATAGGCGCCGCATAGAAAGTCCCCTCCTCATCATCAATATCGCACACAATGGCATGTACGTGTCCACCAGAGATTTCGCCGTTGAGGTGATTACCAAAATTGCAATTAACAATATCTCCAATAGAGAAGTTCACTATCTCATGAGTATTATACTTCATAGCGATTTCTACACCAGTAGACATCAGATACTGGCAAATATCGCGAGAACTAGCATTATTGTAATACATCGCCCAATAAATAATTCTCATAAGTTTATTAACCCGGTTTTCAACTGATTTGTTAGAGAACTCGATTTTTGCAATTTCGAGGGAATCCTCTGTAACAACAGGTACTTCAGGTTCAGGAACCTCAACAGTAGGAACAATATCAACACCTACAATGTTAAAAGCCTCATCAATAGAGTCTATTACATTTTCGACGCTGTTATCTTCTATCCCCACAATAGAGCATTCTCCTTCATCGATATCTACCTTAATCCGACACTTTAAACCACACATCTGCTTTATCAATCCCGACATGCTAGTGCCTTCCTTTTGAGTAATTTTCAACTTTAAATCCATAAATCATCATCCTTTCCTTAATAATTTGTCAACTAGTCTTATGAACGAAATAGCAGGAGATTTTTTGAAATGGAAATTTTCCTTAATTCTCGCTACTATCAGTCTAAGAACTTCACTAGCCTCGACTTGTTCTTTTTCTGCAATGATTTGGGCCAAATCTTCCAATCTATAATCTCCTAATCTCGAGGCAACCAAGATGGATTTTTTGACATATTCCATACCATTTTTTGTTATGTCGAAGTGGAAAAGTTTTAAGAATTGAGTTACTTTTTCTGAATTGCTAATTCTAGATTCAGAAATTGCAAACATATCTGCCATGTTAATGGTAGAAAGCATCTGCAACTGAGCCCAGTTAACAGTTCTAGACCTTTTGAGTCCAAGACAGAAGTCAATCGTAGGCTGTAATGTATTCATAAACGAATATGTCATCGTTCCCAAATACTCGCCAAGTTGTCTCCGGCTAATGCCTTTAATATGACCAACAAACATAGTACATCCGTTAAATAATTCCAATCGGTTCATACTATAGTCAACCATAGTTCCTTCGGTTAATGCAAAGGAAAATTGAGTTGGAGTTCGTTTATCATAATGAGAGGTACAGAATAGGGCAATTGTGTCATCAGAAGCAGACATCTGGTAGTCATTTTGAATGATAATTACACATTCTTTAATTTTCCCCTCTCCATCTTCTTTATCACGAACTTCGCCCCATTGGTAAACTTCCCCCCTATAAACCATTTCTGATTTGGGAATTTTACTCCTGGATGATTCAGATTGTACAACTTCAACATCCTCTTGTGTAACTAAATCGGTACTATTCTCTGCATAATATTCAGAATCTATTGTTTCATCAGATTGATCTGAATTATTTGCAGATTTCGGAGTTTCGGTTGAAAACTCTGTTGTTGCTTTACCTGTTACAGTATTTTCAGCAACTGGTGTGTCTGTTACTGTTTCACTTGTTACAGTCTCAACAGTAACTTCGGTTGTTTCTGCCACTTGATATGGAACATCAACAGAAGTGTCTTTTTCCTCGACCTTCATTTCAGTAACCATACTTGTAGCATCATCGCTAGTGTGATAGTTTTGAGCCGAAAAGATAGTAGCATTTTCAAACAGGTTATCAATCACTTCATCGGTAATCTCATCGCTATCAATGATAATTGCAGAACCAGTAATAGATGCTTTTAGTTTATTTTTGACCAGCAACTTACTGACTCGACAAATATCTAGGTCCCGTACAAGTAGTTTTAACACTAGAAAAACCTCCTTTTCTCAATTTTGAAAAAACACCTGCTAAATCATTAAACCTCCTTCTTTATTTTACATTTTATTTTGTCTTTCCACGTAAAAAACGCGAAAAATAAACAAAATAATTAATAGAATTATATCATGATTTTATGTAAAATTCAATAAAAAATCATAAAATAAGCTTTTTTAATGTGTAGGTGATTTTTAAATACTATTTATTCTATTACAAAAATGTGATATATTATTGTAAAATAATAAGTAAAGGAAATAATATTTCAAATGGAAATACAGAAACAATTACATTAGAATATGTACCAGGTGAAAATGATACTTTATCAGATGATACTACTGCAAATTATGTTCTTCCTGATAAAGATTGGACTTATGAAGATTACCAGAAATATTGTGGTTATTATAAAATGACTAAAAATGATAAAGAAGAAAAAAATTGAGTAATATAAATATTAAGCATTTACCTTAAACAAAAAGAGGCCAAGCCTCTTTTTATTTAACATTATTAAAAACTTCAAATCCTAATATTTCTATTATAGTTCCGTCTTCATATTCTTTTTCTAAATCTCCTGTTAATCTATGCACATTTGATATTTTATAAAGTATGGCTTTATATTCAACTGTTCCTCCATCATTTAAGTGCATAGGTATTGGTATTAGCAAAATCAGCAAAATAACTATTATTATGAATATTATTGTTTTCTTTTTCATTATATCACCTACTTTTTTCTAATGATAACTTGACTATCTAATTTTTGTCAAGTACTTTTTTATAAATTTATTATATTATTTTTTTGCATGGCAAACAAGTG
>CALXAE010000003.1 GCA_944386205.1 uncultured Clostridia bacterium | reverse complement strand
GTTACATCTAAAATTGAATTATATTGAAAGAAAAAAGAGAAAAAAACAGTTATTTTGAGATATAAAATTGAAAAAAACAATAGATTGACTTTATTTAATCAAAATGATATAATTTAAAAGTAGGTTAAAATGTATAAATATATAAAAAGACTTAAGTATACAAATTATGTACACAATAAAAGCTTCTTAATATTATTAGAAAATAAAAATATAAATGAGAATAGAGGGAATTTTATGATAAGTGTAATTATACCAGCATATAATGAAGAAAAAAATATAAAAACAGTTATAGATATATGTAAAGAGAATAAAAATGTTAGTGAAATTATAGTTGTGAATAATTTGAGTACAGATAAAACTGAAGAGGTAGCCAAGAGAGCTGGAGCAAAAGTTATTTTTTGCGATAAACAGGGAAAAGGATATGCTATGGAAATCGGAATAAGAGAAGCGCGAAATGAATGCATAGTATTTTTAGATGGTGATATTTCAGATTACGCAGATGATGTGATTTATAAATTATCAGAACCAATACTAGAAAGAAATGTAGATTTCGTAAAAGCTACATTTGATAGAGATGGGGGAAGAGTTACTGAGTTAGTGGCCAAACCATTACTAAATTTATTATTTCCTAATGTAAAAAAATATACACAACCTCTAAGTGGAATGATAGCAGGAAAAAAATCTATATTTGAAAAGATAGAATTAGAAAAAGATTATGGTGTAGATATTGGAATTTTATTAGACATGATAAAATTAAATGTATCCATAGAAGAAGTAAAAATTGGAAAAATACAAAATGTTTCAAAAAGTTGGAAAGCATTAGAAAAAATGTCTACTGAGGTAATGAGAGCAATATTAAAAAGAGCAGATATTAAATGTTAAATATTAAATATAAAAAAAGCAAGTATAAATATACTCGCTTTTTCTCATTTCTAGATAATGCTTTATTTTAAGGCAATTGTTATGTTTTTATTTTTTTAAATGTATTTATTTTATCTTTCAAAATTTTTTGCAGTTTTAGAAATTAATTTAGAAGTATCGTATTTTTCAAAAGAACAATTATCTAATTTAATATTTAAGAGATTCATATCATTAGGGAAACCATTAAAGTAACAGTTTGTAGCTATATTAACACCATTATGAGAAACTATTAAAAGTGTTTTTTCTGGATATTTTTTTATTAAGGAATCTAAATATGTATGAATTCTCTTGAAAAAATCTTGAATAGATTCTACATCTTTATAGTGATAATCTTTTGCGTAATCCCAAAATAGATTTTTATCATATTCATCTCCTTTTACACCTTCCAAACAACCGAAACTTCTTTCTGACAAAGAAGAATCAGTAGCTAAAGGAATATTCCTATTCTGATTAATAATATTAGCAGTATTAAGAGCTCTATTAAGAGGAGAAGAGATAATATAATCAAAATGCGTAGAGTGTAATTTATCTGCTAAAATATGTGCTTGTTCAATTCCAGTGGAATTTAAGGGAATATCAGAAGAACCTTGTAAGCGATTTTGTATATTCCAATCAGTTTGACCATGTCTAACAAAATAAATATTCATTATTATTCACTTCCTTTCAATAATTCTTGAAATTTGTTGTAATAGTATGTTTTAGTTTGTAACATATTATCAGGTTTTATAGTAGAATCTTCTGTTTCATCAGGTACATATATTTCATTAAATTTTTCTTTTAAAATATTTCGTACATAAGGTTTATTTTTAAAATCAGAATATTCTAGTTCGGTTAAGATTAGGACTAATAATCGTAAATATCTTCGTTCACATTTTTTTAACAGATAAGTATCTTCTAATTTTTTAAAAAAAGTTAAATAATTATCATAAGGTTCAAGTGCATCTAATCGAGTTAAACTAAAAGGTTTATTCATAATACTGGATTTACGCTGTACATAACCATATAATTGTTTATTAGAAGAAATGATTTTTTTGGCTTTATGAAACAATTTATAAGTAGTATATTCATCTTCATGTATCTTTCCTACAGGGTATCGAATATCGTTAAAAAGGTTTATTTTGTATAATTTATTCCATACAACAACAGAATTAACACATATATCTAAATTGTCATTATGTATGCGATTTAAAGCTTCTATGGAATTTAAAACTAAAAATGTAGAATCAGAAGAAGCTGGGAAAGTATAACTTGGTAAATCTGTTTCATTAATTTTTATGAATTTACATTCTGCAATATCAGCATTATTAGAAGTTAGTAAATGTAATAAATATTCGCAGAAATCAGGAGCAATAACATCATCTGCATCAATAAAACTTATATAGTCAGATGTAGCAACTTCTATTCCTCTGTTTCTTGAGTAAGAAAGACCATGATTTTCTTGAGAAATAATTTGAATACGTTTATCATGTGAAGCATATTTATTACAAATTTCTAAGGAAGAATCAGTAGAACCATCATCAACTAAAATAATTTCTAAATTTTTGTATGTCTGATTTATAATACTATCTAAACAAAAAGGTAAAAAATTTTCTACATTGTATATAGGTACTACAATACTAATTTTTGGTGATTTCATAATAACCTCCATCTTAAAGTTTTCATTATACAGTATATCATATAAAATGAAATGAAGCAAATGGAATTGTAAGAATGACGAATAGAAATCAACTGCTTGAAATTTAATGAAAAATATATTAAAATATGTAAGATTTAGTTAAGAATTTCATACATATTATAGGAGAAAGGAAGATCAATAATGTCAGATAAAATAATTAAATTTTTAGCACATGAAAGAAGAATATCTGTTGTATGTGCTAATACAACAAATATGGTAGAAGAGGCAAGAAAAACACATGATATGAGTCCAGTCGTAACTGCTGCATTTGGTAGATTATTAACAATTACAGCCATTATGGCAACAGAAATGAAAGAAAGTAAGGACAAGTTAACTGTTCAATTAAAAGGAAATGGACCAATAGGAGTTATGGTTGCAACAGCAAATAATAAACCAATTGTAAAAGGTTATGCAACAAATCCAGTAGTAGAATTACCATTAAACGAAGATGGAAAATTAGATGTTGGTGGTGCTGTTGGATATGAGGGATATATTAATGTAGTAAAAGATATTGGACTAAAAGACCCATATATTGGTATATCACCATTAGTCTCTGGAGAAATAGCAGAAGACTTTGCAAACTATTTTGTAAATTCAGAGCAAAGGAATTCAGCAGTGGCATTAGGTGTTCTAGTAGATAAAAATGGTGTTAGAGCAAGTGGAGGATATTTGATTAATCCAATGCCAGATGCAACAGAAGAAGATATAGGGGCAGTTGAGCAATCTATCTTTAAAGCAGGGGCAATGTCAAAAATGCTAGACCAAAATTTGACCTTAGAAGAAATTGCCAAAAGAATAACAGGAGATGAAAATGTTGAGATTTTAGAAGATGATATTGTGCCAGAGTTTAAATGTGATTGTTCAAAAGAGCATATGCAAGATGCTTTAATTACAATAGGAAAAGAAGAATTACAAGATATTATAGAAAAAGAAGGAAAAGCAGAATTGGTTTGTCATTTCTGTAATAAGAAATATGAATTTAACAAAGAAGAATTAGAAAATATATTAAGAAATATAGAAGAAAATAAAGCAGAATAAGAAAGAAACTGCAAAAATGATTTAATATCAAAAAAGGACAAATCTTATATAAAAAGGTTTGTCTTTTCCCTTTTAGCATATTTTGCTATTTTTTTAATTGACAAATTGCGTAAATGAAAATATAATAAGTGAGAAATAAAGAAAAAAATCGAAATGAAGGAGAAATGAAAAATGGAAAAAGAAGTATTTATATTTGGACACAAAAACCCAGACACAGACTCAATATGTGCAAGTTTAGTAAGCGAAAGATTAGATAAGAAAAACGGATGGAACTGCACAGTTGCAAAAAGATTAGGAAAAATTAATAAAGAAACACAATATGTATTAGATTATTTAAAATTAGAAGCACCAGAAATGATAGATAAAGTAGAAGAAGGACAAGAAGTATGTTTAGTAGACCATAACGAATTTAATCAAAGTGTAGAAGGAATTGAAAAAGCGAAAATTTTATCAGTAACAGACCATCACAGAGTAGCAAATTTTGAAACATCAGAACCTTTATACTATACAGCAAAACCATATGGATGTACATGTACGATTTTGTTTGAAGAATATAAAAGATTAGGACATGAAATTAGCAAAGAAGAAGCTATCTTAATCGCAAGCGCTATCATATCAGATACATTATTATTAAAATCTCCAACAACAACAGAATATGATAAAAAAGCATTAGCAGAATTAGAAAAAATAGCAGAAATCAATATTGAAGAATATGGATTAGATATGTTAAAAGCAGGAACAGACTTAGGAGATTTCTCAGAAGCAGAATTAGTAAATTTAGACGCTAAAAATCTTGATAAAGATGGAAATAAATTTGTGATTGCACAAGTAAATACGGTTGATATTGAAGAAGTATTAAAAAGACAAAAAGATTTAGAAAGTGCAATCAATAGCGAGATTGAGAAAAAAGGTTTAAAACTTTTTGTACTAGCAATAACAGATATCTTAAACAGTAACTCAGAAATTATAGCTTTAGGAGATAGAACAGATGCTGTAGAAAAAGCATTTGATGTAAAATTAGAAAATAATAGAGCATTTTTACCAGGTGTTGTTTCAAGAAAGAAACAATTATTGCCAAATATTGATAAAAATATGTAAGTGACGATTTTAG
This sequence comes from uncultured Clostridia bacterium, assembly GCA_944386205.1. Lineage (GTDB taxonomy): Bacteria > Bacillota > Clostridia > TANB77 > CAG-508 > CAG-269. The sequence continues at coordinate 33,191 of CALXAE010000003.1, read as the reverse complement.
GGATGGAGTGATGATTTTGGGGACGGAGCAAAAATCATCATTCTATAATTTTTAAAAATATATCATAAATTAATTTTCATCAATGATGATTTTTGCTCCGTCCCCAAATCATCATTTCCATCCCATTTGACAAATCTAATAAAAGAGGAGATATACATGTATTTAAAAAGATTGGAATTACAAGGATTTAAGTCATTTGCAGATAAAACCGTATTAGAATTTATGCCAGGGATTACCAGTGTTATTGGACCTAATGGTTCTGGAAAAAGTAATATATCAGATGCGATTAGATGGGTATTAGGCGAGCAAAGTATGAAATCTCTAAGAGGTTCTAAATCGTTAGATATCATCTTTGCAGGTACACAAAATAGAAAATCGTTAGGTTTTGCAGAAGCTTCTTTGGTGTTTGATAATACAGATGGAACATTACCTATTGAATATACAGAAGTTACGGTTACAAGAAAGATATATAGAAGTGGAGAAACTGGATATTATATTAATAAAGTACCATGCAGATTGAAAGATGTATTAGAACTTTTTATGGACACAGGTATTGGAAAAGATGGCTATTCTATTATTGGCCAAGGAAAAATTGATGAGATTTTAAGTAATAAGTCAGAGGATAGAAGACATATTTTTGAAGAGGCAGCAGGTATTGTAAAATATAGAGTGAGAAAAGAAGAAAGTGAGAAAAAATTAGAGCATACAAAATTAAATCTCCTAAGAATTAATGATATATTAGCTGAAATCGAAACCAATTTAGAACCATTAAAAGAACAGTCAGAAAAGGCTAAAAAGTACTTGAATTTAAGAGAAGAATTAAAAAATATAGAAATTGGATTATTTTTATACAATATAGAAAAATATAAAAAAGAGTTAGAAGATATTGTAAAAGATGAAGAAATCTATAAGAATCAATGTAATGATGAAGAAGGCAGATTAGAAAGAATTAAAGCATTAAAAGAAGAATTAAAATCAGAAATTGATAATATTACAGAGTCTATCGAAGAAATGTCTAATTTAGGATTTGAAAGCAAAAAAGAAATCGAAATGTTAAATTCAGATATCAATGTTTCTAATACAAGAATTGAAAATAATAAACAAAATAAAGAGCGTTTTGAGAAAGAGATTGAAGAGTTATCTGCAAGGATAAAAGAACTAGAAGAGGAGAAAAAGCAAAAAGAAGAAAAGAAGGAAAACTTAAAACAAAATAAAGAAAAATTTGCAAAAGAATTAGAAGAAAAAGAAAACGAATTAGGAGAAATTACAAAAAAACTATCTAGTAAAGAGTTAGAAATAGAGGCACATAAAAAGACGGTAGAAGACAATACAGATAAAAAGTATGCGTTACAAACAAGTATTAGTGAGCAAGATATTAATTATCAAAACTATCAAAAAAGACAAACACAAATCAAAAATGATATAACAGGCAATGTTTCTGAGTTGGATAGTACTAGAATGAAAAAAGAAGAAATTGCCAAGGAATTTTATGAAATTGAAAGTAAACGAAATAAAATCTTGACAGATTTAGAAGATGTCAACAAAGAAAAAGAAGAAGCAGACAGAAAAATCAAAGATTTCGATAGTAAAATCAATATGCTTTCAGGAGAAAAACGAATTAAGGAATCAAAATTAAAATTCTTAATTGAAACTGAAAAAGAAAAAGAGGGATATATTAAGAGTGTAAAAACGTTGCTAAAAGATTGTGAAACCACAAAAGAATTAGAAAAAGGTATGCATGGTATTTTAGCAAATATTATAGAAGTTCCAGAAGAATATCAAACAGCCATTGAAATGTGTTTAGGTAGTAGCTTGCAAAATATTGTAACAGAAAATGAAGAAGACGCCAAAAGATTAATAGAACATTTAAGAAAAAATAACTTAGGTAGAGCTTCTTTCTTGCCAATTACATCTGTAAGAGGGAAGAAACTTGAAAAAATCAAAGGTAAAAACAACGGAATTATTGGTATTGCTTCAGATTTAATTCAATATAGCAAAAAATATGAAAATATTATCCTAAATTTATTAGGAAGAACTGTGATTGTACAAGATATGGATACAGCCATTAGAGTTGCCAAAGACAATGGATATAGCTTTAGAATAATTACAGTAGATGGAGATGTGATTAATCCATCAGGGGCTATCACAGGTGGTTCTGTTGCGAAAAAGACAGTCAATATCTTAGGTAGAGGAAGAGAAATAGAAAAACTACAAAAAGAAATTAAAAAGTTGGAAGAACAAATACAAAAATTAGAACAAGAAAAAGAGAATTATGAAACATCTATTCAAAATGTTTTAGAGACAGCCTCTAGCTTTGAAAGAGAATTACAGGAAATTGAAATTACTTATGCAACAGGAAAAGAAAAAATAAATGCCATTGAAGACAATATTGGACGAATTGAAACAAGATTAAATAAATTAAAAGAAGAAAGCAAAAAATTAGATGAGCAAAAAGAGGAAAGCACTAAAAATAAAACAGAATTCCAAGAACAAATAGAAGCGATTAATGAAGAAAATGAGAAGCTAAAGAAATTTATTACAGAGTTTGCAGAACTAAATAAAGATAATCAAAAATATGTAGATGACTTGAATTTTGATATTACAAATTTAAAAATTTCTGTATCTTCTTTTGATGAAAGCGAAAGTTCAATAGAGGAACTACAAGAAAGAATTGATTCTGAAATTAATAGTACCAATAAAAGTATTGAAAATAAAAAAGTACAAATTGAGCAAATCACACAAGATAATTTTAATTTGGAAAAATCAATTGAAGAAATCAAAGACAAGATTGAAAAAATCAAAGAAGAAGTAAAAAATAGTGGTTCTAAAATTGAAGAGTTAAAAGAAAAAAGAACGCAGAAAAATGAGAAATTGGCAGAACAAGAAGAAGAAATCAATAGTAAGTTTAAGGTAATAGAAGATTTAAAAGCCCAGATTGTAAAAATAGATGTTAAGAAAACCAAATTGGAAGAAGATATAAATAGTATTATTAATAAAATGTGGGAAGAATATGAACTTACACCAAACAATGTTGTAGATTACCGAAAACCAGATAATGTACAATTGACACAGAAAAAAGTAAAAGATTTACGAAACGAAATTAGAGAATTAGGAAGTGTCAATGTTGATTCCATAGAAGAATACAAAAACTTAAAAGATAGATATGACTTCATGTGTGAACAAAGAGTGGATTTAGAAAGTACAATGGCAAAATTAAGAAAAATTATTTCAGACATGACAAGTATTATGAAAGAACAATTTAAAGAAAAATTTGAACTAATTAATAAAAATTTTGCAGAAGTATTTAAAGAACTATTTGGTGGAGGAAATGCAAGTTTAACATTGGAGGATAAAGACAATATCTTAGAATGTGGAATAGAAATAACTGTACAACCGCCAGGAAAGAAATTACAAAATATGATGTTATTATCTGGTGGAGAAAAAGCCTTTACAGCCATTGCTTTGTTATTTGCGATTTTAAAAATTAATCCAGCACCATTCTGTGTATTAGACGAGATAGAAGCAGCATTAGATGATGTAAATGTATACAGATATGCAGAATATTTAAAGAAATTTTCTAAAAATACACAATTCTTAGTAATTACCCATAGAAAAGGTACTATGGAAGCAGCAGATACGGTTTATGGAATTACCATGGAGGAAAATGGTATATCAAAATTGTTATCTATGAAATTAAAGAATCAATAAAAAATAAAGAGGGTTTCCTACTTTTTACTGTCTATTTTAAGGTAACAGTGTATATAGGAGTCCTCCTTTTTATTGTATAAGAAATTAATTTTTAACTTGGCTATATATAAAGTTTTCATATACATCAATCATTAATTTAATACTCTTGATTTTACACTTTGGTAAGAAATGGATTGCATAAATGTAGAAGTATCGAAAAATGATTTGCCTAAATCAACTTTATATGTGCCATCAGGATTCATTGAAAAATAATCTTCTTCATTGACCTTTTCAAAATGATCCCAAAAGATTTTTTTAATTTCATCCTCAATTTTTAATATCTCTTCTTTAGACAAATTTGATTCATCAGTTGAAATAAATTTATCGTTTTGGATTTTATATATAAGCATACCACAATCTATAATTGCTTCTTTTATTAACTTCCAATTTGATAATAAAAATGCTCTCTGTGAATTTAATATTTGATGTAGTTCTCTTATTTTTTGATTCATCTCATTCTCAGATAAATTTCTATTTGCTATAATAGCTAATTTATAAGTTAGATGCTGTGTAACATCTTTCAAATTTTGTTTTACCTTTATTTCTAAGCCAGTATGATCATTTTTATGTACTGAATAATATGCTGATTGTTCTGCAACAAAGCCTTCTTTTGAACATATTCTTATTTCGATAGGTATAGGTTCTATATTTGGTATTAATTCTTCCTTTGCAAATAAGTTATATGTTAGAGGAGGTACCCATTTCATCCAAGTTAAAGGTGAGTATACGGAATCCTCTGCTAAGAAATCAATATCATTTACTTTAGATAATTGTGTATGTAAGTATTCTACAATAGGTTGTACTTCAGCTTCTGTATTCACAATAAATGTAAATCCCATATAATCTGATACATCAGATAAGGATTTATGATTAATTCTATATGTTCGTATTGCTGATTTAACATCTTTAATTCTTGCTTTATACTTAAATATATTATGTTTTTTGGCATAATTTTGCATTTTATCTATAAAAGATTTAACTTCGCTACTGGTATGTAATTGTGTCAAATATGATTCTATTGCTTTTTCTTCTTCTGTTTCAGCTTATACATTTAAATCTATATTTCGCATATTTAATACCTCCTATGATTCTAAACATTTTAATAAATCTAATTCGTATATTTGATTATGTAATAAACTATTTATTATAGTTTCAAATACATCATAATTTCTGAATTGACTCGAATCTAAATTATGTAAGTCGTTTAGATCTATCCATTCTATTCCTAATATTTCATCTGTATTATATTTTTGAATTAATTTTTCATTATTACCTAAAAAATGTATCATAATCATAGGGCGTTTTCCTGAAAAACTAATAATAGGAAATACTTTTACTAATTCTGCTTTATAACCTGTTTCTTCTAATAATTCTCTTTTGGCAGCTTCCATTATATTTTCTCCATCTTCTACATGACCTGCTGGAAAAGCTAATTTACCATAGCATTCTTTTTTTGATTCCCTTACCATAAGAACTTTATTATCTTTTGCAATAATGATTCCTGTAATGATTTCCATAAGTTTTACCTCCTATCTTTCTTGATCTGCATTTAATATATCTCTTGTCGTAAATCTTTCTGGTCTATTAAATTCTATTGGACATAATTGACCATCTATAATCATTCCTTGTACACCAAATGATTTTAAACCATTTCTTTCTAAGTTAATCTTTTTTTCGTATAAAGGGAATACAATATCATCTAGCAATCTTTCTTTTATGGAATTGGGCATTGGAGAATATATTTTAGGAACTTTACCTCGAATATATTCTCTACTATAACCTAAGTCCAACAGTTGTCGTAATCTTCGTCTGGCAGAATCTAAATATCGTTCTTGTGTGGTTATTGTATGATTATATCGATCCATATTATATGGAGTTACAAACAGAGCATCATCCCAATCAAACGACCAAGTTTCATGATTTTCTCTGCCTTTCGTTATGCCACCTACATCAAACCCTTTACCTAGGTAATCAATAAAAATCTTTTGACCTATTTGAAGGTATACATTAAAAGCACCGTCTGTTCTTACTTTTTCGCCAGTTCCTTCTTCTTGATCTAAACATAATACAACACCATTAGGATTACTTTGTTTCACTCTTGTAATATAATCTTTCACTTGGTCTTTTCTGACAAAGTTTCCCTCGACTCCTAATGTTGGTGGGTCACCTGCTTTAGCGTCTGCTCTAACAATAAACATGTCAGGAAGTTGATCTTCTATTTTCAAGAAGTCTTGATAGCTATCTAATACAAATAGTTGACGTGTTCTACTGATTTTAGGTAACCAATTGGAAAGTAATACTGCACCATAAGCTTTTCCGTATTTTGCTATATATGCTTCATCATTTTTATTGCCGCATCTGATATAACATTATAAACCTCCTTCAGAGCATAAAATAATCTTACAATAAATAGTTTGTCTAAAATCTAACTATTAGTTTACTATATTATTTTACTATATTATTTTACAAAAGCCAATAATAATTAATGAAATGTTAAAAATCATTGACAAAATGTTATTAGAGATTTTACGAAAAGAATATAATTTTTGCCCACAACGGTTTCCAAGAGTTAAGAGACCTAGCATAACATATGAATAAAGTTAAAAATAGTGTTTCTAAAAAGTAGTCATAAAAATTATTTATGCGAATACAATTACTTAGAAAAAGGACAAGATAAATGTCCATTCAAAGCACAAAGGAGAGGAAGAATATGTGGGAAACACTTAGAAAAGAAGAAGTTGAAAGAAAACTAAATACAGATTTTAGCAAAGGGTTAAATAATGATGAAGTTTTAAAAAGGCAAAATCAATATGGCAAAAATGAACTGGAAAATGGTAAAAAAGAAGGAATTGTTATTAAATTTTTTAAGCAGTTTAATGATTTCATGATTATCATTTTAATTATGGCATCTATTGTGTCAGCAGGAATATCGTGGTATCAGAGAGAAAATGACTATATTGATTCTATTATTATCATAGCTATTGTGGTATTAAATGCCATTATGGGCGTTTTGCAAGAGGCAAAGGCAGAAAAATCCATTGAAAGTCTGAAAAAGATGACACCACAGATGTCTAAGGTTATTAGAGATGGAAAAGAAATTGAAATTCCTTCAGAAAATTTAACAGTTGGAGATATTGTTATCTTAGAAGCGGGAAATCGTGTGCCAGCAGATTGCAGAATTATAGAAAATTATAATTTAAAAGTAGAAGAATCTAGTTTGACAGGAGAAACAGAAGCAGTAGAAAAAGATGGGAATGTAATTTGCAAAAAAGGTATACCACTAGGAGATATCGTCAATATGGTGTTTATGGGAAGCACTGCCGTCAATGGACATGCAAAAGTAGTGGTCACAGAAATTGGAATGGACACAAAGGTAGGCAAAATTGCCAATATGCTTATTGAAAGTGAAGCACCAGAAACACCAATACAAAAGAAATTAAATCAAGTGGGGAAAATATTAGGGGTTATTTGCTTAATCATTTGTTTAGTGATTTTTGTAATAGGTATTATCAAAAAAATACCACCAATGGAAATGTTTATGACTTCTGTGGGATTAGCAGTGGCAGCAATACCAGAAGGCTTACCAGCAATTGTTACGATTATGCTATCATTAGGTGTTACAAAAATGGCAAAACGAAATAGTATTATTAGAAAATTACCAGCAGTGGAAACATTAGGAAGTAGTAATGTCATCTGTTCTGACAAAACAGGAACATTAACACAAAATAAGATGAAAGTGGTAGAAATTAAAGCAGAAAATCCAAATTTTGCAATGGAACTTGCGACTATGTGCACAGATAGCAAAATAGAAAATAATAACGGAAAAGTAGAAGTTGTAGGAGAGCCAACAGAGATGGCATTGGTGGAAGTGGCATATAAGAATCAATTGGACAAAATGAAGTTATATCAAACCATGCCAAGAGTAAACGAAATTCCATTTGATTCTAACAGAAAAATGATGACAACGATTCACAAATTAGAAAATGGAAAGTATAGAGTAATTACCAAAGGGGCTCCAGACGTTTTATTAAATAGATGTATAGGAATACAGAAAGATAAAATTTTAAGAGAAAATGAAAAAATGGCAAATAAAGCTTTAAGAGTTATCAGTGTAGCATATAAGGATATAGAAAGTTTGCCCAATAAAATAAGTAGTGAAACTGTAGAAAATCAATTAAAATTTGTAGGACTAATTGGAATGATAGACCCACCAAGAGAAGGTGTCAAAGAAGCAGTAGAAACCTGTAAAAAGGCAGGTGTCAAAACAGTTATGATAACAGGAGACCATATTGCAACAGCAAAAGCAATCGCAGAAAAAATAGGTATATATACAAGAAAAGACAAGGCTATTACAGGGGAAGAATTGGATAGATTAAATCAAGAAACACTAGAAAAAGAAATTCAAAATTATACAGTATTTGCAAGGGTAACTCCAGAACATAAAGTAAGAATTGTAAAAGCATGGCAAAAAAATGGGGCAGTTGTTGCTATGACAGGAGATGGGGTTAATGATAGCCCTGCTTTAAAAAATGCAGATATTGGAATTGCTATGGGAAAAGGTGGTACAGATGTTGCTAAAAATGCAGCAGATATGATTCTAGTAGATGATAATTTTGTAACCATTGTAGATGCAGTAAAACAGGGAAGAAATATTTATGATAATATCAGAAAAGCCATTCATTTTTTAATTGCCACAAATATAGGAGAAATTGTAACCATCTTTATGGGATTAGTACTAGGTCTTCAATCTCCATTATTGGCTATACAATTGCTTTGGATTAATTTGGTAACAGACTCGCTACCTGCAATTAGCCTTGGATTAGAACCACCAGAAAAAGACATCATGGAAAGAAAACCAATAGATTCAAAAAAAGGCATATTTGCAGATGGGTTGTGGAGCAAAATTGTATTAGAAGGTATTATGTTAGGAATGCTTACATTAATTGCCTTTAGTATTGGAAATAAATATTATGGTGTAGAAGTTGGAAGAACAATGGCATTTATTAGTATGGGCTTATTAGAACTTGTCCACAGCTTTAATATAAAAAGTGAAAAATCAATTTTCAAAATTGGAATATTAGAGAATAAATTTTTGATAGGAAGCTTTATTTTAGGACTTTTTGTACAGACGATTGTAGTCGTAATTCCTGCTTTAGCAAATATATTTGATGTGGTAAATTTGAACTCAACACAATGGCTTATTACATTAGCAATTTTTTTATTACCAATTCCAATTATGGAATTACAGAAGAGAATAAATATGATCAATTTAAGGAAAAATAAAAAAATTCAAAAAAACTATTGGCAAAATATGGAAAAAGTGTTAAAATAAAAAAAGTTTAATTTTGTTGTATATAAAAACAAAATTGCATAGAAAAATTGTTTCACAATTTTTCACACAACAAATCTTATACGCTTCTAGCTAGATCTGTTGAGAGGAGAAATGTTAATTGATAGAACAAATACCAAATAAATGGAAAAAACATCTGACATTAGTAGAGTTTGGATTAAAAAAGCAAGAAGATTTAGAAAATGAAATACATAGATATAAGGCCTTTCATGTAAGCCGACTTATAGAAGATATAGAAAAAGAATTGAAGACTAATCCTGATAGTGGAATGTATATTGTATCTTCTATTCCTTCTCATGATTATTATAAACTTCCGAATTTTTGTATTTCTTCATTGGAAGATTTAGAAACATTTAAAACAAGATTAGATGAGCATTTTCTTGATAGATTTTCAGAAGTTTGGTATTGTAAAAAGCCTTTTGAAAATGGACATGATGTAATAACAGGTAGAATTTCTTTTGATAATAGAGATTGGATAAATTCAATTAAATATAGTCATAGTGTAGAACAAGTATGGAATTGCAGTCATAGGGAAATTGAAAAATTTAATAAAGATTCTAATGTAATCTATTTACGTGCTTTTCGTGAAGGATGGGCAAGACATTATCATATAGACGAATTAAGAGTGCCTTCTATAGAGTATAAAGATAAAGTTATAGAAGGTTTTAGGCAAACAGTTATAAGTATAGAAGAAAATAAAGAAAAAATTGAAATTTTTGAAAAATATTTAAAAGGTATAGGAATAAATGAACTTTGTTTAGAGTACATGTTATCACAAAAAGGTTTTTCTTTCATAGATTGGGACACTAGTAATGATAAAAAAGTGATAGATAGTGTATTTCACGCAAAAGAAAAAAGTAATTTGTTAAGATGAGGTTTTAATTATGTTATATGTGATTAGACATGGTAAAACAGATTGGAATTTAGAGAATAAAATTCAAGGAAGAGCAGATATTCCGTTAAACAATTTGGGAATTCAGGAGGCAAATCTAACAAAAGAATTATTAAATCAAACTAAATTTTATAAAATCATTTCATCACCATTAATACGTGCTAAAAAAACAGCAGAAATTATTAGTAACAAAAAAACACCTATTGTTATAGATTCAAGAATTATAGAAAGAGATTTTGGAGAATTTGAAGGATTAAGAAAAGAAGATTTTGATTGTAATTTATTTTGGAATTATTCTCTTGATTGCCATTATGATAAAGCTGAAAGTGTACAACAATTATTAAATCGTGTTTATAATTTTTTAGATGAGTATAAAGAAATATATGAAAAAAAGGATGTACTAATAGTAACACATGCTGGTGTGATTCCAGCAATTTGTAGCTATTTTAAAGGGATTCCTAAAAATAGCAATTTATTTTGCTATCATTTTAAAACTTGTGAAATTATTAAATTTTAGTTATGGAGGGATTTATACAAATGAATATTTTTGATAAACCTAATAAATATATTAAAGAAATTGTTACAAAGGTCAAAATTCGTGAAGATAAATTGAAAACATTTAATGGCAAAACAATGGCTTTTGTATTTTTTACAAAATTCTGTGACGTTCAATGTTCACATTGCTTTTTTAGATCAGACAATGAAGGATTTGATTTACCAAGAGAGCAATATGAATTTTCGAGAGAAGGATTTGAAAAATTTATTACTTTTATCAATAGTTCAAACAATGGATATTTATCTATTTTAGGTGGAGGAGAACCTTTTAAAAAATTTGAATATATAAAAGAAACTATAAAAAGAGCAAAAACAGATAGAATTGTAATTGTTACTAGTGGAATGTGGGGTGCAGATGACAAAGTTTGCAAAAATATGATTGGTGAAATGTATGAAGCATTATGTCAAAGAAAAACACCAACAAAAGTTGTACTTAGAATAAGTATGGATAAATGGCATATATCTAAAATTGGGATAGATTGTATTTTTAATATTATTGATGTATTCAAGAATTTTTTTTCAGACAAAGAAAATTTTGAATTACAATTACATACATTAACAGGGGACAACTCTATTGATAAGGTTATTGAACATTATTCTGGTTGTATAAAAACAGAAGGAAAAAAATATGTATCAGATAATGAAGAAATTTTTAAGATTGGATTATATAGATATGCATTACATTTTCCAGATGGATATAAAATTAGTGTAGGAATTGCACAAATATTTCATTCTAATTTGAAAGTGAATTTAAACAACCCAAATATAAATCTAGAAGAATTAATTACACTTTTTGATAATGATATGAAATACAATTCATATAGTAATCCATCGTTAGTGAAAAATAGAAATAATGAATGGGGATTAGATTATTTAATTAGTTATAATGGTAATATTGCAACTTGGGGAAATGAACAATTATATGGTTTAAATAACTTATATACAGATTCTTATAAAGATATTATTAATAATATATATACAAACGTGATCTCATATTCTTTATTGGACAAAGGATATTTTTATAGAACTCAAATTATTAGTGAAGTTAATCCATTAGCTGTTCTTAGGTCTAAGGCAATTCATATTAGAGATTATGCAGGAGCTTCAATCTTAGAAGAAAATAATACTGTATTATATTATGCAATCAGAGTTATACAGGATTATTTAAGAGAAAATGTGATTACTTTAGAAGATATAGAAAATCTACCAAAAGAATTATTGGATGTGATAAAAGCGAGAAAAATGATACTTAAAAAAATGTATGAAAATAGTTCTTATTCCATTATTAAACAATATATGGAAAAAGTATCTTTTGATGAAAATGAATGGAAAGATTTGTTTAATCTAATTTATTTTGGACATTATACAGTTTCTAAAGAACAAATAGAGGAGGGGATTCAATACTATAATGCACATGCAAATAAAAAAATAAACAAATTAGAAGATGTATTAGAAAACTCTAAAGAACATTATCAAAGATTAATTGAAAGACTAACCTTTATGAAACCAGAAGCAAAAAAATTATGTATGGAGAATTATAGAAAATTAGAAGCAATATAGCTTTTTAGTTAATTTAATCTGTGAATTGTAACTAATATAAGCAAAAAATAATAATAAAAAATTGACATATAAAAAAATATGTATAAAATAAAACTGTAAGAAATAAAAAGGGGATTAATAAAAATGAAAGAAATTGTAATAGGGGTTGTCAAATTAATTGTATTAGACCTAGCTTTAAATATAGTGATTAATCTGATACAACAATTTACACAGATAGAGATTACTGAATTATTGTCATATATAGTCTATTTAGTAAAAAATATTATTATTATATATGTGGGAATAAAAATTTTTTGGAAAGATTTAGATTTGGAAACTGTAAAAAAGATTGCACTTGTATTTATGATAATAATGATTGTATGTAATGTTATTGATGTTGTAAAATCAATTGCAGAATATGAAGAAGGCTTATCTATGCAATTTTCTAATCAGGCAATACAATATGATGAAACCTTGACAGAAAGAGAAAGAAAGCAATTAGAAGAAGTTAGAGAGACTTTAAGGAAAGCAGGAGAAAATTTACAAAAATATATGGAAGAACATCGAGAAGAGTATTATGCACAATCGATTAGAGCGTATATTGTAGTATATAGTATAATACTAATAGGTTTATATTGTTTTGTGGCACCAAAGTGGTTTGAGATACAAAGAGAAAAAGAGAAAAAAAATCCAACATTTGATTTTTACAAAGAATAATAGGTTTTATTAATTGATTAGACAAAAATGAAAAATACACTTGAAATCTATAAAAAAATATGATAAAATAGTTGTGCTTTAAAAATAGCATGGCTATTTTTAGTCTCTACTTGCAAAGAATTGCAGGTTATAAATCCATAGGGAGGTGAATGATAATGAACAAATACGAAAGTATTATCATTGTTAGTCCAAATGTTGATGAAGCAGGTTTAAAAGCTTTAGAAGAAAAATTCACAGGATTAATCAATGAAAATGGTAAAGTGGAATCAGTTGAAAACATGGGAAAAAGAAGATTAGCTTATGATATTAAAAAATTCAAAGAAGCTACATATCTTTTATTCAACTTTGAAGCAAAACCAGAATTAATAGCTGAACTTGAAAGAGTTTACAGAATTACAGATGATATTATAAAATTCATTACTGTAAAAGTAGAAAAATAATTAAATAAAGATGGGGCCTTTATTTAAAGTAAAGAAAGGTGATAAGAGATGAACAAAGTAATTTTAATGGGAAGATTAACAAGAGACCCAGAAACAAGATATACACAAACAAATAATACATTAGTATCTTCATTTAGTCTAGCAGTTAATAGAAGATTTGTAAGACAAGGAGAAGAAAGACAAGCAGATTTTATCAATATTGTTGCATGGAGTAAATTAGGAGAATTTTGTAGTAAATACTTTAAGAAAGGTCAACAAGTAGGTGTTATCGGAAGAATTCAAACAAGAACTTGGGATGATGACCAAGGACAAAAACACTATGTTACAGAAGTTGTAGCAGAGGAAGCATATTTTGCGGATAGTAAAAGAGATGGAGAAACAAATAGTACATCTTTTGAAAATACATTTGGAAATACAGCACCGGGAAATATGGGAGCAGATTTTGAAATGTCTTCAAGTGATGACCTACCATTCTAATTTGTTAGGGGGGAAAATAGAAAATGGCAGATAAAAAACAAAATAAAAGAAATAATAAAAACTATGATGAGGATTACAATCCAAGATTCAGAAAACAAAGAAAAAAAGTATGTGTTTTATGTAGCGATAAAAACTTTGTTTTAGATTACAAAAATCCAGAACAATTAAAAAAATTCATTAGTGATAAAGGTAAAATTTTACCAAGAAGAAATACTGGAATGTGTGCTAAACATCAAAGAGATATTACAATTGCTATTAAAAGAGCAAGACACATTGCTTTATTACCATATGCACAAAAATAATAAATTTTTAAAATTATTAAAAAGGACTAGAAGTATCAAAGCTTCTAGTTTTTTTTGTTGTATAGTCAAAATCTTCGATTTTTCTATACAATAAAAATAGCCTCATAAGGAGGCTACTAGTTTCATTCATTATCATTTTCATCTTTACTATCATTATTTTGCCGTGTCTTCATTTGTTTTTTAATTGTCGAACTAATTATACATGCTGCGACAATAATGCTAATCGAGATGATTATTGCATCCAATGAGATCACCTCTACTAGTAAACATACGATAATCCCCACCAATACTACTGCTAAAAGATACATAAAAAACCTCCTTATGGCATGTGATTCTATATATTCTAGAACCGTTAATGTAGTAACATGTTTGGCGTTATAACACAATTAGGTGAAAAAATAAAGAAATTCTTGCTAAATTATGTAAAATATAGTAAAATAGAGGTACTGATTGCTTATGCAGTACTGCAAAATAATGTATATAATGTATTGGATATATGTAGTCTGAATAGCAATGGAATAGAGATGTTATTATAGTATAAATAATTAAGGATTAAGGAATTATTAGACAAGAAAAAATATCAGAAAAATAAGTTTACAAATAAATAGGGGGAAAAAGATGAATCAAGAATTATTAGAATTATCAAAAAAAATAGAAAAAAAGATAGAACCACAATTCAAAAAAATAGAAGAAATATGTAGTAAAAATAGTATTAAAGTAATTGAGGCATTTCAAGAATGTAATTTACAAGAAATGCACTTAGCAAGTTCAACAGGATATGGAATAGATGAAGTAGGAAGAAACAAAATAGAAGAAATCTATGCCAAAATATTTAAAGCAGAAGATAGTTTAGTAAGAGCGCAATTTATCTCAGGAACACATGCTTTAGCAATTACCCTATCAGGATTATTGCGTCCAAATGATACTATGCTTAGTATAACAGGTGCACCATATGATACCCTACAAACTGTCATTGGAATTGGAAAAGAAGTAAGCGAAAGTTCATTAAAAGCCTATGGAATTCATTATGAACAAATTGAATTAGTTAATAATGATTTTGATATTGAAAAAATAAAAGAAAGATTAGCAAAACAAGATATTAAATTAGTTGAAATTCAAAGGTCAAGAGGATATTCTACAAGAGAAAGTTTGACAATAGAAAAAATTGAAAGAGCAATAAAAGCTATAAGAGAAGTCAACAAAGAAGTTATTATCATGGTAGATAACTGTTATGGAGAATTTGTGCAAGATAGAGAACCAATTGAAGTTGGAGCAGATATTGCAGTAGGGTCATTAATGAAAAATTTAGGTGCTGGTATTGCCACAAGTGGAGCATATATTGTGGGAAAAGAGTATTTGATTAAATTATGTGCGGAAAGATTAACAGCACCAGGAATTGGAAAAGAAATAGGACCTTCTTTAAATCAAAATACCAATTTATTAAAAGGACTATTTTTTGCACCACAAGTAGTAGCAAGTAGTGTCAAAACAGCAGTATTTGCAAGTGCTATTTTAGAAGAATTAGGATATACAGTAGAACCAAAATACAATGAAGAAAGAGCAGATATTGTACAAACAATTCATCTAGGAACAGCTGAAAAATTAATAAAATTCTGTCAAGGAATTCAAAAAGGATCCCCAATTGATTCTTCAGTAGTTCCAGAGCCAAGTCCAATGGGAGGATATGAAGATGAAGTAATTATGGCAGCAGGAACGTTTACAGAAGGTTCAACTATTGAACTTAGTTGTGATGGACCAATTAGAGAACCATATATAGCATATATGCAAGGTGGTTTAACTTATGATTACGGAAAATATGGAATATTAAAAGCAATAGAAGAGATGAAAAAATGATGATTTGGGGACGGAGAAAAAATCATCATTTCTTAAAGTAATACTATAAATTTATTAATTTAATTAGAATGATGATTTTTTCTCCGTCCCCAAATCATCACAGAAAGGAATTTATATGAGTAAAGTAATTGTCATTGGTGGTGGCCCTGCTGGTATGATGGCAGGAATTACTGCAAAAGAAAATGGAAATGAAGTTATCATATTGGAAAAAAATGGACAACTAGGAAAAAAGCTATTAATTACAGGAAAAGGAAGATGTAATATCACTTCATCACTTGATATGGAAGAATTTATAAAAAATACCCCTGGAAATGGTATATTTTTACATAGTGCTTTTCAACAATTTACAAATAAAGATATTATTTATTTCCTAAAACAACAAGGGCTAGATGTTAAAGAAGAAAGAGGAAATCGAATATTCCCTGTAACAGATAAATCAATAGATGTGTTAGCATGTTTTACAAAAAGAATAAATGAACTAAATATAGAAGTGCGATATAATATAACTGTATCAGAAATATTGGTAAAATCAAATGATGGAAGCAATAAAGAAAATATTAATGGAAAAGAAAAGTCGAAAAAAATAATTGATAAAAAAGTAACAGGTGTAAAGACCAATCATGGCATATTACAAGCAGACAAAGTCATATTGGCAACAGGAGGAAAAAGCTATCCATTAACAGGTTCAACAGGAGATGGATATATATTGGCAGAAAAATTAGGACATACTGTAACAGCCATAAAGCCATCATTGGTACCATTAGAAACATTTGAAAAGCAAGAATGTAAGGAGTTACAAGGGTTAAGTTTAAGAAATGTAGGAATACAGTTGTTAGACATAGAAAAAAATAAAACAATTTATGAAGACTTTGGAGAAATGCTATTTACCCATTTTGGGGTTTCAGGGCCAACGATTTTAAGTGCATCAGCACATTTGGTAAGATATAAACAAATTGATAGATTACTAAAAGAGAAAAAAATTATATTAAAAATAGACTTAAAGCCAGCATTAGATGAAAAGAAATTAGATACACGTATTTTGAGAGACTTTGAAGAAGTAAAAAATAAGCAATTTAAAAATAGTTTAGAAAAATTATTACCTCAAAAATTAATTCCAATTATCATACGAAAAAGCAACATACAGCCAGACAAAAAAGTAAATGAAATCACAAAAAAAGAAAGAGAAGAACTTGTTAAGATTATAAAAAACTTTGAAATGACTATAAAAGGATTTAGACCAATCGAAGAAGCAATCATCACAAGTGGAGGAATTAATATCAAAGAAATAAATCCAAAAACAATGGAATCTAAAAAAGTAAAGGGATTATATTTTGCAGGAGAAATCATTGACGTAGATAGCTATACAGGAGGATTTAATTTGCAGATAGCATATTCAACTGGATATGTGGCAGGTTTGTAGTTTTGTCCAATTGGGGACGTTTCTTTTTGAGACATTATTATGTAAAGTTCTATTTATTAATAAAAATAATAATGACTTTACACTTATATTTATATTTTTTTATAATGGCAAACTTTACATAATAATGTCTCAAAAAGAAACGTCCCCAATTGGACAGAAAAGAAGAGGAATAAAAAATGAATTGTTATTTAACTATAAAAGAAAATATGAAAACAGAAATTGTTGTTAAAAAATCAAAATTTATTGCAAATTTAATAAAAGTATCATCAAAAGAACAAGCAGAAGAAGAAATTAAAAAAATAAAAAAGCAATATTTCGATGCAAGGCATAACTGTATTGCTTACCGTGTATTAGAAGATGAAACGATTGTAGAAAGATTTAGCGATGATGGAGAACCTTCTGGAACAGCAGGAGGACCAATGTTAAATATTTTACAAAAAAACAATTTAGTAAATATAGTAATTGTTGTTACGAGGTATTTTGGAGGAATATTATTAGGAACAGGTGGATTAGTAAGAGCTTACTCAGATAGCTTACAAGAAGTCTTAGAGAAAAGCGAATATTTAGAAATGGTTAAAGGAATAGAATATGAAGTGAAAATTGAGTATCAACAATTTGAAAAATTTAAGTATTATTGTAAAATGAATGAGATAAAAATAAAAGATACTAGTTATACAGAGGAAATTGTTTGTAAAATAGAGATAGAAGAAGACAAAAAAGAAAAATTATTGCAAGATTATGCATTAAAAAATATATATTTATTGGATATCAAGGAGATATCTAAAAAATATTTAGAGAAAAGTATACAAAAATAAGAGTTTTATAAAATAAATGGAAAAAATTACCAATTTATCTTGCAAATTATTCCTACCAAGCATATAATTTGAATTGTAAAATTTTTACAATTTATTTAATTGGAGGAAAAATTATGAAAGAAAAGATTACAGTCTTAATAGCAGATGACAATCAAGAATTTAGTCAAACATTAGCATCATACATTGATGCACAAGATGATATGGAGGTTATAGCAACAGCCAAAGATGGCACAGAAGTTATAGATATTATAGCAAATACAGTACCAGATGTTATTTTACTAGATGTAATTATGCCACATTTAGATGGATTAGGAGTATTAGAAAATATTAATAAAATAAAAATAGCAAAAAAACCAATTTGTATCATGCTATCAGCAGTTGGACAAGATAAGATAACACAAAGAGCCATAGAATTAGGAGCACAATATTATGTCGTAAAACCTTTTGATATCGAGGTATTAATACAAAGAATAAGAGAGTTTAAATTCTATAAACCTGCAACCCAAAATGGAAATAATAATTTCATTGCAAGAGAAACAAAATCACAATACATAGAAATATCTTCAGACAATACTAAAACAGAAGAAAACTTAGAAGCATTGGTAACAAACATTATTCATGAAGTTGGTGTACCTGCACATATTAAAGGATATCAGTATTTAAGAGAAGCCATTATGATGGTGGTAAATGATATTGATGTCATCAATCAAATAACCAAAAGTTTGTACCCACAAATAGCCCATAAGTTTAATACAACGCCAAGTCGCGTAGAAAGAGCAATCCGTCATGCAATTGAAGTAGCATGGGGAAGAGGACAACAAGAAGTTGTTGAAAATATTTTTGGTTATACTATTTCAGCTGCAAAAGGAAAGCCTACAAACTCAGAATTTATAGCGATGATAGCTGACAAGCTACGCCTTGAATTAAAATCAGCATAGGATATGCTCGAAAACATTAAGAGAGTAAGAGTACATAAAATTAAACAATCTGCCTGTAAGGCTATAAACTATATGAAAATAGTCATAGAAACAGTAAAAAATCAGCAACCAAAGCGATAAATGAAATATTCATATCTTTGGATTAGTAGGTGTAACTATCATAAATTTTGCCTTAGTAATCATCATCTTGTATTTACTACATAGGCAATAAAAAATAACCATTCTGCTTTGACGGGTTGAATGGTTATTTTATTCTTCTCGGCAACCACTTTGTGGTTTCTCCATTTCCTATAATTATTATACACAGATTATAAAGATTTGTCAAATGAATATCCAAAATGTTTGCATTAAGGAGGTATGTTTGATATAATCTAGAGACAAAAAATATTAGGAGGTTTCAAAATGAGGAAACGGTTGGTAATAGGAATTATGATGGTAGCAATGAGCTGTAGCTTATGTGGGTGTGAAAATTCGGATACACCAACAGACAGACAAAAATATGCAGAGAATGCATATCAACTAGGGCTGGCAGAAAGTACGGCACTTTTGATAATGCCACCTGAAGAGGCAGCAAAAATCCAAGAAAAGATTCATAAGGCTATGAATGAAGAACTCTCGCTTGAAGAACAAGAGAAAGTTTTAGAAGAAGTCTTGAAAAGCCTAGAAGAATAGTATATTACCACAGGAAATCGAAGCGAATTGTAAGAGGAAAAAAGTACATCATATTTTACGATGTGCTTTTTTTTGAATTATAAAAAAGCTTGCTATTGTTATTGTATAAAATGAAAAAAATTGGAAATACTGTAAACAAATACATAAGAATGAAGGAGGTACAGATGGAAGATATCGATTTAAAAAATATGGTTATTTTAAAAGATTTGCCATCTAATATTGTAAAAGAAGCATATGTTGTTTTTAAGTCTAATAAAATGATAAAAAAGTTCCAAAAAATAGACAAAAATAGTGAAAAAAAGCAAGAAAGAGAAAATGGAGATAGCGACTATGCAATTAAAGAAGCTGAAATGTTAGTAATGGAGTATATCGAAAAAGTTGAAAATTCAGAAAAAGAAGTTATAGGAAATTCAAAAGTGAATAAAAAATTAAAGAAGTATGCTTATATGGCAAGTATAATTATGTTTTTGCAATTTATATTATTACTCATAAAATAGGCATAAAACACCTCTTCCAAACATATAGTGTAACAAGAAACCAAGGAAGAGGTGTTTTTATTATGGAAAGAGCGATGACAGTAGAAGAAAGAATTAGACGAGCAGAAGAAATCTATGAACGTCGAAAAAGAAATGAAGGATTGACGGTTGTAAATAGAGAAAAAAACCAAAAAGAAAAAAATGATAAAAAAGATGTTAAATTATTAAAAAAGATGATTATTCAGCTAATCGTTTGCATTTGCATATATTTTGTTATTTATACGATACAAAATAATCAATATATTTTTTCAGAAGATTTTATCAATAAAGTGAATGAAATTATTTCCTATGATATTGATTTCCCAAAAGTATATGAAGATGCAAAAAAATATCTCATGGGACTATTTTCAAGTCAAACAGAAAATGAAAATCAAGAGCAAAACAATGGAACAAATGAGAGCCAAAGTAATGAAACAGCTAATGGCATTGGTGGAGCAGTGGAAGAGGAGGGAGAAACAGTAGGAGAGGAAACAACAGAAACGACAGAACAAGAAACAGAAATAGCTGAAGAACAAAATTTATCCCAAGAAGAACAAGATATTATAAATGTGAAAAATACCACTAGTTTTATAAAACCAGTAGAAGGAACAATTAGTTCGGTCTATGGATATAGAGAAACGGCAACAGGAAGTGTACCCAAAAATCACACAGGAACAGATATAGCAGCAGTATCAGGCACAAAAATAAAATCTGCAACAGAAGGGCAAGTTGTTTTAGTTTCTGAAGAAGGCGATTATGGAAAACATATAAAAATTCAAATTGGAGAAGTGAGTATTATTTATGCACATTGTAATGCCTTATATGTCAATGAAGGAGATATGGTCACACAGGGACAAGAGATTGCAGAAGTCGGCTCGACAGGAAATTCAACAGGCCCACATTTACATTTTGAAATTCGCATATCAGAAAGGATCGTAGACCCACAAAAGATATTAGATTTATAGAGGGAGAAACTATGAAGTTTAGAATAGATTTAAAAATTTTTTTGTTTGTGCTTTTATTTTTCATAACTAATCAGATAAAGATGTATGCGATGATAATGGTATTTGCCATCATTCATGAACTAGGGCATTTACTAGCAGGACTATTATTGGGGATGAAACCAGATAAATTAGAAATTAATCCTTTTGGTGTTTCCATAGATTTTAATATAAAAAGAAAAGATTATATGAAAAAAATAAGAAAAGGAAATTTACTGGAATTAAAAAAAATAATAGTAGCTTTTGCAGGTCCACTAGTAAATGGGATTATTATACTTATTTTATGTTTAATAAAAAATATACATATTAGTACATATGATAAAATGCTTATGGTTTTTTCAAATTTAACTCTTATTTTGTTTAATATATTACCAATCTATCCGTTAGATGGTGGAAGAATAGTAAAAGGCATATTATATTTATTGAAAGGAAAATATAAGGCAGAAGAATACATATACCATATATCCCACATAGCATTAATATTATTAACAGCTACAGGGAGTATTAGTATTTTATTTATTAATAATATTGCGATATTTTTAGTAATTATGTTTCTATGGGTATTACAATTAAGAGAAGATAAAATTTACAAAAACAGAAAGGTTTTATATGAGATAATCGATAAAGAAATGAAACAAACAGATTGTAAAAATCTAAAAATTCCTATTGAAAATAAAATCAATTCATAGTAAACTATACTAAAGAAGGTTGGAGGTAAATGCAAATGATAAAAAAAGAAAGTGGTGTTACATTGATTGCGCTATCTATAGCAGTCATCATTATTTTGACAATCACAGGAATGATTATTTATTCGGCAAGAGATAATATCTATATTAGAAATTTGACCAATATGCAAAATGATATTGCAAATTTAAGAGATAAAGTTGCAGATTATTATGCAGAATATGGAGATATACCAGTCAAAACAGAATATCCAGATATTAGTAATTTACAATCAGCAGGAATTATTGGTGCAAATGATACAGGAAAATTTTTAATTATTGAATTAGAGTATTTATCAGGATTAACCTTAAATTATGGAGAAGATTATGAAAAATATAAAGACGGAAACTATACAAATTTAACTGATTTGACAGATATTTATATTATAAATGAAACAAGTCATAACATTTTCTATGTAGAGGGAATTCGTGTAAGAGAAAACGATACAACAAAAATGTATTATACAGACTATACTGAGGGGGATAATGAAACAATTGACTTAAAAGAAATTCAAAATTGGCATGAAGAGACAAACGAGGCAGGAGAAACAATTGTTACAAATGGAATAGCACAATTTAAGATTGGAGATTATGTAGATTATAATCCACAAGATGGAGCAAATACTATGAGCTATACATCGCTAACAACCAAAACTGGACATACAGATGACCAAGTATTTAATTTAGCAAGTTATCAATATGGTTGGAGAGTATTGGGCGTTGATGAAAATACAAATGAAATTTTATTAGTAGCAGAAGATCCTATAGGTCCAGATAGTGGTGGAAAAGAAGAAAACGGAAGAACATATTATTATTTAAGTGGACGAGCTGGATATGTAAATGGACAAAGTGAATTGGATACAATAAGTAAGCTTTATGGTCAGGGAAAAGGAGCAAGTGGAGCAAGAAGTATTATGGTAGAAGATGTCAATAATATTACAGGTTATGAACCATCAATAGGGGGGACAAATACAAATTCATATGGTAATGAAGTAACATATATTAATAATGGAAATTTTATAGAATATAGTGGAAGTAATAACGTAAGTGGAACATCAACTTATAAAGTGTTCGAATATTATGATGGAAGTATTTGGAAAATATTATCGGCAGAAGGAGATAATAATAGTGTAACATTAACAAGTAATTATTATGATTATATAGGTTCAATGTATTTGGATACAAATACATTAGCATATAATATGTTGTTTGCAGAAACGTCGAGTGCTTACTATTGGTTGGCATCTCAATTAACTTTAACGAATGGCGGCTATGCTTACTTTGGTTTGCATAGCGTATGGGATGGAAAGGTGAACTATTGTAACTTATTCCATTCTTATAGTCAGAATCAAGTCTATGAAAATGGTGTTCGCCCTGTAGTTTCATTAAATGCAAATATCAGCATATTGCAACAAGAGGGTACATCAGAAAATCCACATGAAATACAGTAAAAATTTTAATATTAATTATAAAGATAAAAAGTGTATGAAAATCTAGTGGGGAAAATAAAAAGACACCACTAGATTTTTAAAATTGTACAGAAAAAAGTAATTTTTCAATTCAACAAAAAAAACAGGGAATGTTAGCGGTTTCCGTAGAACATTTAGGTTACTTCTAAATATGTAACCAAATTGTAATATTTTAGCAATATTTTTGTAATTTTAGCAAGAAATATCATTGACAATTAATGGATTTCGTTATATGATATACACATCAAAAAATATGTGTTTTTAAATCCTAAGGAGGAAAATTATGGGAGAAGTAATAGTTATAACATCAGGAAAAGGTGGAGTAGGAAAAACAACAACAACAGCAAATTTGGGTTCGAGTTTAGCATTAGAAGGAAAAAAAGTTGCATTAGTTGATACAGATATAGGACTTCGTAACTTAGATGTTGTTATGGGATTAGAAAATAGAATTGTATATGATATTGTTGATGTTGTAGAAGAAAAATGTAAATTAAGACAAGCATTAATAAAAGATAAACGATTTAAAGAATTGTACCTATTACCAGCAGCTCAAACAAGAGATAAAAGCGCAGTAAATGAAGAACAAATGAAAAATTTAGTAGGCAAATTAAAAGAAGAATTTGACTACATATTAATAGATTGTCCAGCAGGAATAGAGCAAGGTTTTAAAAATGCGATTGCAGGAGCTGATAGAGCAATAGTTGTAACAACAGCAGAAATATCAGCTATCAGAGATGCGGACAGAATTATTGGACTTTTAGAGTCATCAAACATAAAAAATCCAGAATTGGTTATAAATAGAATTAGACCTAATATGGTAAGAAAAGGCGAAATGATGGATGTAGACGACATTGTAGATTTATTATCTATTGACTTAATTGGTGTTGTACCAGATGATGAATATATTATTACACAAACAAATAAAGGAGAACCAGTTATTCAAAATAGAAGAGCACCATCAGGAAAGGCATATATTGAAATTGCAAAAAGAGTACTAGGAGAAAAAATAGAAGTAACTATTCCAGGTAGAGAAAAAGGCTTTTTTGCAAGGCTAAAAAGATTATTTAAAAAATCATAATAATACAAAAGTTGGAGGGAAAACGAATAATGTTTGAAAGCATAATGAAATTCTTTAATAAATTAAGAAAAAAAGAAGAAAAAGTTGCACCAAATTCAAAAGAAGCTGCAAAAGAAAGATTACATTTAGTTCTTATGCAAGATAGAGCAAATGTATCAGCAGATTTCTTGGAATTAATGAAGCAAGAAATTATAGAGGTAATCAAAAAATATATTGATATAGATGAAGGGGCAATAGATGTAAGACTAACTAATAAAGAAAATGAAGATGGTACAAATGGCGCTCCAGCTTTATATGCCAATATTCCCATTTTAAATATTAAAAATGAAGCAAGAAAAATGGAAAAACAAGTGAACAAAAAAGAAGAAAACAACAAGAAAGAGCAAGATAATAAAAAAGAAAGCCAAAAAGGAATACAACAAGAAGATAAGCAAAAAAGTAGAGAACAACGAACAAAAAATACAGAGCAAAACAAAAATAATAATGAAGACAAACAAGAAAATGATGAAAAAGGAAAAAAAGTAGAAGAAAATAAAGTAGAAACACAAGATCAAAATGATGAAAAGCAAGAGGAAGCAAATACAGATAAAGAAAAGATAGAAAATGAAGACGAGAAACAAGATATAAATCGAAAAGAAAATAAAACAGAAGAAAATAAAAAAGAAAAAATTGCAGAACAAAAGAAAAATTAAATCAAAAATAGTACGAAACTTAAAGTGGCTTTTTTTAAGACACTATGTTGTATTTATTTTTACTATAAGTATATAAAAACTAAAAAGTTTATTATACAAAATAATAGAAAAAGAGTGATTTAATGAGAAAAAGAGAATTAAAAAATATGGAGTGGGGAATTTTAATTACTGCAATTATTCTATGTGTTATCGGAATAGTTGCATTATTTTCTGCCACACAAGAAACAGAATATGAAGAATTTACTAAACAAATTATATGGTTTGTTGTGAGTATTATTGCAATGGTAGTTGTAATGTTTATAGATTATAACTTATTATTGAAGGCATCTCCGGTATTATATGGTATCTTTATTGTATTATTAATAGGTGTATTATTTACATCTCCTATTAATGGAGCATCAAGTTGGTTTAATATTGCTGGATTTTCATTTCAGCCAGGAGAATTTGATAAAATATTTGTTATATTATTTTTAACATATACGATTATCAAAATACAGCGTAAAGGACAAGATGAAATTAATAGAGTAACGAGATTACTAATAGCATTAGCAGTTGTTGGATTACCAGTGTTATTAATTGTTATGCAACCAGATTATGGAACAGCATTGGCATATATAGTAGCAATGGCACTTATGCTATTTTCAGCAGGCTTAGACAAAAAATACATTATAGGAACGATTTTATTAATTGTGATTGCAGTTCCATTATTATATAATTTTGTTTTACCAGAACATGCTAAATCTAGAATAGATGTATTTTTAAATCCAGAGTCAGACCCAAGAGGGGCAGGATATAATATTATCCAGTCAAAAATTGCGATTGGTTCTGGTGGATTAACAGGAATGGGCTTATTAAAAGGAAACCAAACACAATTAGGATTTTTATATCCAAAAACCACTGACTTTATCTATTCTGTTATCGGAGAGGAAATGGGCTTTATTGTAGCAGGTGGTATCATTTTGTTATATGTCTATTTAATAACCAAATGTATCTATATTGCCAAAACAGCAAAAGATAAAGCAGGTTCTTTGATAGCTATGGGAATTACAGGTGTGTTTTTATTCCACGTTTTAGAAAATATTGGAATGGTTATGGGATTGTTACCAATAACTGGTGTGCCACTTCCATTTGTTAGTTATGGGGGAAGTTCTCTAATTACCAACTTTATATTTATTGGAATCTTGCTAAATATTAGTGGTAAGAGGCAAAAAACTATCTTTGTACAATAATAGGAAAAGATTATTTAAAGAAGCGAGATTTGTCATAATACTACAATTCATAAGAAGGAGAGAAAATGGGGTTTATTAAAAAACTAAAAATTGGAGATGTAGAGTTAGAAAATAATTTAATATTAGCACCAATGGCAGGGGTTACAAATAAGCCTTTTCGAATTGTATGTAAAGATTATGGTGCAGGGATGGTTTGTACAGAAATGGCGAGTGCCAGAGCAATGTTTCATAATGATGAAAAGACAAAACGCTTGCTAAATACTGATGGAGAAAAAAGACCAATTAGTATGCAAATTTTTGGTAGTGATGAAGAAAGTATGGCATATGCTACAAGTCATGTGAGCAAGATAGCAGATATTGTGGATATTAATATGGGATGTCCAGCACCTAAAGTGGTTAAAAATGGAGATGGTAGCAAGCTTTTGCTAGATTTGGAAAAAGCAGAAAATATCATGAAAGCAGTAATTAAGAATTCTCAAGTGCCAGTAACTTTAAAAATCAGAAAAGGCTGGGACAAAGAAAATATCGTAGCTGTTGAAGTTGCTAAGATAGCAGAAAAAGTAGGTATTTCGGCTATCACAGTTCATGGAAGAACAAGAAGTGAATTTTATACAGGAAAAGCAGATTGGGATATTATAAAAAAAGTAAAAGAAAGCGTAAACATTCCTGTTATTGGAAATGGAGATGTAGTAGACGGAAAATCTGCTGAAGAGATGTTTCAATATACTGGCGTAGATGGGATTATGATAGGAAGAGGAACCTTTGGAAGACCTTGGATATTTAAAGAAATTATTGAATATTTGGAAATTGGTAAACAAATGGAAGAACCATCAAATGCTGAAAAATTAGAAGTAATCAAAAAACAAATTGATTTGGCAGTAGAAGAAAAGGGAGAAATTGCAGTTAAAGAACTTAGAAAACATA
Source organism: uncultured Clostridia bacterium (assembly GCA_944386205.1). Lineage (GTDB taxonomy): Bacteria > Bacillota > Clostridia > TANB77 > CAG-508 > CAG-269. The sequence goes on along the minus strand of CALXAE010000003.1, from coordinate 5,843 downwards.
TTGCATGGTATACAAAAAATTTAAAAAATTCAAGTGAATTTAGAAATTCGATAAATCAAATAGAAACCAAAACAGAATTAGTAAATAAAATAGAAGCATATTTTAAAAGCCTTTAGAATACAATGTATCAACAATTGTATTAGGAGGCTTTTTTTGAATAAGAAAAAAAATTTAAAAATCATTTGTATATGTAGTATTTTTTTATTGCTTCTAATTTTATTTGCTTTTTTTTATATCAATAAGAGTAAAAAAATAAAAATTGGAAATAATAGTAGTAGTCAAGAAATTATTGAAAATATTTTAAATATTAGTTCATATGAAACTGTGATTGAAGTAGAAGTTAATAGTAATAAAAATACCAATAGATATGTTATAAAACAAACATACATACAGGAAGAAACGTCAGAACAAGAAATTTTAGAACCTGAAAATATACAAGGTATAAAAATTATCAAAAACGAAAATGAATTAAAACTTGAAAATAGTAAATTAAATCTAACAAAAATATATAATGACTATGCCTACGTAACAGATAATTGCATGGATTTAAGTACATTTATAGAATTGTATAAACAAAATGGAAAACAAGAATATGAAGAAAAAAATGGCGAAATTATTTTAAATGTGGAAAATGCAGACAATCCATATACAAAATATAGAACATTATATATTAGTAAAGATACAGGAAATCCCATAAAAATGGAAATAAAAGATAATAGCAAAAAAACGTCAATTTACATATTATATAGAGAAGTAAAGTTTCAATAATGAGGCTTTGCATAACTAATATTTAAAATAAAACACATACTTGATAATATAACAATATTGGAAGTGAAAAAAATGATAATAAAAAGAGGAGATATGTTTTATGCAGATTTAAGCCCAGTAGTAGGTTCTGAACAAGGAGGAATTAGACCAGTACTCATCATACAAAATGATTTAGGAAATAAATATAGCCCTACTGTTATTGCAGCAGCGATTACTTCACAAACAGGAAAAAATAAATTACCAACACATATAGAAATTGACTCAGAAAGTTGTGGACTAAAAAATAATTCTGTTGTTTTAACAGAACAAATAAGAACGATTGATAAAAGTAGATTAAAAGAAAAGATAGGGCATATAGATGATGAAAAGATAATTAATCAAGTTAATAATGCATTAGGTGTTAGTTTTGGGCTAGAAGAATAAAAAGCTTTGCTATTACAAGCAAAGCTTTTTAAACATGTAATTTTTTTATAATTTTAATTTCTTTATATAAATTATCAACAATAGCTTTTCTGGTGTTATAGGCCTCAATATACTCTTGATATACTTGTTCTAAATTTTCAGCAGTTTCTCCTTGTTTTGCTAATACTCGAATACCCTCTGAATAATAATTTCTATTTTTTTCCGTTTTTGCTTTTTCCATTTTTTCCTTATATTTTTGCATTTGTTTCAAACGTTTGATATCTTGTGTTAGAGTATCTAAATATCCTTGTGTACAAGTGATTTCATAGCCAATATCGTCAATAACAACTTTAAATAAAGTACGAACAATTACAGGATTACTTTTTCCTAACTTTGCTTCTTCTGCAAGTTGGTTTAATGTTCCAGAGTAATCAGGTGTAACAGAAGGTTTTGTTTCATCTATTAAAATTTTTAATGTATCAGATATACCAACATGAGATTTATATTGTCTTTTACTTACAATTGCATCATATTCATCAGCAACTCTGATGATTTGCCCTTCATAAGGAATATCTTTTTTGGTTAGTCCTTGAGGATAACCGGTTCCATTTAAAGCTTCATGATGATATAAAGGACCAGCAGCATAAGGTCTTAATTTTAAATCTTTCATACACATTTCATAACCTAAAGTTGTATGCTTTTTCATAACTTCAAATTCCTCATCAGTTAGTTTGGCAGGTTTTTGGAGAACTGATGGTGGTATGAATAATTTTCCAATATCATGTAGATAAGCACAAATTGTACAATATTCTGTAAATCCCTTGTTACAATGTAAATATTCACAAAGTCTACATGTTAAAGCTGCTACGTTTTCAGAATGTTTTCTTGTAAAAACATCTAATGTATCTAACATATTTAATTGATATCTCATACTTTTATCCAAGTTATATGATTTTAAACTAGTTTTATCATAAAAATCAAATTCTGGTTGTTTCATTTACATCCACTCCTATCAAAACTATCATACCATTAAATAAAAAAAACTGCAATAAAAATATGAATTATTGTAATATGAAAAAAAATATGATTAAATAAAAGAGAGGTGAAAGATATGTTTTTTTTAGATAAAGCAGAATATGAAAAATATTTACAAAAAAACGAAATAGACGAATATATATCTGGACAAGAAAATTATTTTAATTGGACAGAAGATGGATATATTAGATTAGAACAAAATAAATTTTTGAAATCTAATAAGGATGTTAGTCAATATACTAATTGTATGGGATGGAGATTATTAAGTGATGGAAAAACAATGGTATTAATCAAAAGACCATTTGGAGACATTTATAGAAATTTATCATTAGAAAACTATTATAAATCTCTATATAATAATATTTTATTACCACAGATTGCAAAACAATTTCAAATATCATCAGCAATTTATTATCTAGCTAAAAAAGATACTAAGAAGAAAACAAAAGGATATGAACAAACATATATTGTGACGAAAGATTTTAAAGACAAAGATGAAGAATTGATTCATGGTGAAGATATTTTAGCAGAAAATGGAGCAGATATTAACGAGTTAAATATCAATCAGTTGGTAGATAATATAATGCGATATTTAGAGCTAAATGGTTATACAAATGCTAATAGAGAGCAAATTAGAAGAGAATTTATAAAGCAATCTTTTTTTAATCGATTTGTTAAACAAGTAGATGAAAATAACCATAATTGGGCACTTCTAGTAGATGAATTTGATAAAACAGCTAGAATAGCACCGATATATGATTTAGATTGTTGCTGTGAAATAGGAAAAAGAGGGACTCACATAAGAAAAACAGATGATGGAAGTACAGTTTCATTAGATGCTTTTATGAGACAATATGAAAATGAAGAATGGTTTAAAAAATATGTAGAAGAATTAACTAAAAGATTAGATATAGAGCAAGCTTTCTTAGATGCCCAAAAAGAAACAAATTTTGAAATACCAGATAAATATAAAGAAAAATATAGAGATTACTTTGCTTTTAGAAGAAGAGAATTAGAAGAGGCTTATCATAAAGTGTATAGAGAAGATAGAGAAATAAGAGAAAGTCTAGAACAAAGATAAGGAGATTGACATAATCTGGAAAATGGTATATAATATTATCGGAACTTGGAAACCCTATCTTAAAAAAGGGAGGTTGAAAAAATGAAAACCAGTAGAAAAATAGAAAGATGGCAGAAAGAGTATCAGTTTATCAAAGGATATGCAAAGATGTATAAATTGCGGAATACATTAATTGCACTTGCTTTGGCTGTCAGATACCATGATGGACAATATCGAGATGGAGGAGAACCATATATCATTCATCCACTCATGGTATGCAAAAGTTTAATTCGTTTGAACCTGGAAAAATGCTTACAAGACTGGTATCCGGAAAAAGATGCATCTGAAATTCGGCATGAATGTGATATCATGTATGCTGTTGCAATACTGCATGATGTTATAGAAGAGTGCCAACTTCCTAATAGAGGAAGAGAACTTGTAGAAATCTATAATCTTGATGAAGAAGTTTGGAAGATCGTATGGATACTAACCAAACCGCCTAAAATCAAGAAATGGCTCTGGAGTCCAGTTTATGATCCAGAAAGATATTTCGGGAATATCCAAAAAAACTGGAAAGCAACATTGATTAAGCTTGCTGACCGGGCAAACAATTGTAGCACGATGGAAGTATTTGATGAAGGAAGAAAGAAGAAATATATATTAGAAACAATTAAGTACTATTATCCATTGTGTTCAAAAGGCAAAGTTATGTATCCAGAATTTTTAGATGCAATAACAATTCTGGAAAACATAATTGTTTCAAGCATAGAAGCTTTTGCATCTATTTTAGGAATGCAAGAAGTTATCACAGATGAAACTGAAGAGTATATGAAAACAGTGTATTATATCAAAGGCGCATGTGCAAATGAAATGCCCAACACATATAAAGCATTGTTTGTAGCTCTGAAATTTCATCAGGGGCAGAAAAGAACGAGTGGAGATCCGTTTGTGATTCATCCGCTCAGAGTGTGTTCATATCTGCTGACACTTGGGATTCGGGATGATTGCGCATGTGCAGCAGCACTTCTCCATGAAATTCCTCAAAAATGTTATTTACCTGAAAATGGTGAGGAATTGATTAGAAATTATGGTATTGATCGAAAAGTGATTGATGTCGTAAAATTAGTCTCTAACAAAAATAAGCCATTGGCGGAGTACTATGAGGGAATTGAGAAAAACGTGAGTGCCCTCTTAGAGAAACTTTCAAACCGTGTCCATACTTGTACTTTTTTAGCGAGTGCAAGTGAGGAAGATATGATTGCCTACATAGGGGAAACTAAAAATTATATGGAGCCAATGTGTAGGTATGGGTTAATGCATTATCCTGAATATGCAAATCAGATAGAAATTATGCAAGAGCATATTCAATCGATTTGTAATATTATAGAAGCAGTAACCAAAAAGAAAAAACAAGCTGAAACTGGTTTAACCTCACAAGGAAGCTGACAATTTGTTGGCTTCCTTTTTCCTATACCAGAATGTTGCTTTAATCTAAATAGAAGTTTAAAATAGTTACTACTTTCTTATAGATAACCATTGAAAAATAGCGAAAATTATGGTAATATAAGTAAGACGAAAAATAGGAAAAAGTTGTAAAACAATTATTCTAACAATTTTTCAACTGGATTCGTGTAAAAGAAGGGAATGAGATAAAAATGTATAGAACAAAAACTTGTGGAGAACTAACAATAAAAAATGTAAAAGAACATGTTGAACTTGCAGGATGGATTCAAAAAATAAGAGACTTAGGTGGAATGACCTTTATTGATTTAAGAGATGAATTTGGAATTACACAAATTGTTGTAAATGATGAAGAATTAAAGAAATTTGTAAAAGAATTAAATACAGAAAGTTGTATCCACATAGAGGGAGAAGTTGTGGAAAGAACAAGTAAAAATCCACATATGAAAACAGGAGATATAGAAGTGGTTGCACAAAAAATAGAAGTATTAGGAAAATGTAAAAATGTGCTTCCATTTGAAATCAATACAGACCAAGAAGTAAGAGAAGACCTAAGATTAGAATATAGATTTTTAGATTTAAGAAACGAAAAATTACACAATAATATTTTATTACGTTCTAAAATTTTAAAAACAATTAGAGATAAAATGGATGAACTTGGGTTCACAGAAATTCAAACACCAATTTTAGCAAATTCTTCTCCAGAAGGTGCAAGAGATTACTTAGTTCCAAGTAGATTAAATCCAGGAGAATTTTATGCACTTCCACAAGCACCACAACAATTTAAACAATTGCTAATGGTTAGTGGATTTAACAAATATTATCAAATAGCACCATGTTTTAGAGACGAAGACCCAAGAGCAGATAGAGCGCCAGGAGAATTTTATCAATTGGATTTTGAAATGAGTTTTGCAACACAAGATGATGTTTTTAAAGTTATTGAAGAAGTTGTACCATATACATTTGAAAAATTTACAGATTGGAAAGTAGATAAAGGACCTTTTGTTAGAATTCCATATAGAGAAGCCATGGAAAAATACGGAATTGATAAACCAGATTTAAGAAATCCATTGATTATTCAAGATGTAACAAAACTATTTGAAAATTCTGAATTTAA
>CALXAE010000002.1 GCA_944386205.1 uncultured Clostridia bacterium | reverse complement strand
ATACTTAGTGCTTTTGTTTTTCTATATTTTTTTAAAATTTTATTTCTATTTTTTCCCCAGATTATTTAACTCATATGAATCCTGCTTCCATTCTTGCAGTTGAGAGTACAAATCTTTGAAAACATTGCACATTCAATCACTATACATTTCTATTTATCTTGACAAGATTTGATATAATACTATTAGAATAATAAACTCATATATTTATAAATTTAGAAGGAGACAAACTATGCAAAGAATATTAAGTCATATGCGAAAAGCAATAGAAGAATATCACATGATAGAAGAAGGAGACAAAATCGCTGTCTGCCTTTCTGGAGGAAAAGACTCTATCACAATGTTAAAAGCATTTAAAAATTTGCAAATTTTTTATCCAAAAAAGTTTGATATCATAGCAGTTAGTGTTAATCCTGGCTTTGAATTTTTTGATATCAACTTTTTAAAAAGCATTTGTGATGAAGTAGACGTTCCATTATTTATAGATAATAGTCATGCAAAAGAAATTGTTTTTGATATTAGAAAAGAAAAAAATCCCTGCTCTTTATGTGCTAATTTACGTAGAGGGGTTATTAACTCTATTGCTATCGAACAAGGTTGCAATAAGATTGCTCTTGGACATAATCAAGATGATGTTTTAGAAACTTTTTTGTTGAATTTATTATATACTGGAAATATTGGTACTTTTTCGCCAAAAAGCTATATGGATAGAACTAAAATTACTTTAATTAGACCACTTGTCTATACCCCAGAAAAAGAAATTAAACGATTTGTTAAAAAGAATAATATTTCTGTTATGCCAAAAGTTTGTCCTATGGATGGAACTTCTAAAAGAGAAGATATGAAGAATTTGATTTATACATTGTCAAAAAATATTCCTATGATAAGGGCTAATTTATTTGGTGCTATTCAAAGGAATTTGGAAGATTGGAAGATTAAATGAATGTCCAATTGGGGACGTTTCTTTTTGAGACATTTTTATGTAAAGTTTGTTTTTTTTTAATATAAATACAAGAGTAAAGTTTCTATTATTTTTATTATCAAGCAGAACTTTACATAAAAATGTCTCAAAAAGAAACGTCCCCAATTGGACAATTATTGAATAACTTCTAACATATCTTCTTTTAATTTTTCTAGTTTTGTGCTAGCCTCTTCTTCTGTTTTGCCTTTTACTCCCATATATAGCTTTATCTTTGGTTCTGTTCCAGAAGGTCTGATACAGCACCAGTTGTTATCTTCTAGCTCATAATATAAAACATTTGATTTTGGAAGTCCTGTTTTGGTAATTTCTCCTGTCTGCATATTTTTTACGATGTCTTTTGATATATCGTTGAATTTCAATAGTTTATGAGCTCGAATTTTTTCTATTTCTTTATTTCTTGTATTTGTCATCATTTGTTTTATTTCTTCTGCACCTTCTGCACCCTCTCTAACAATTGACACTTGTGTTTCTTTGTAATATCCATATTTTTCATAGATATCCATCATGGCATCCCATAAAGTTTTTCCTTTTGATTGATAATAGCATGCTGCCTCACATAAAGCCATAACAGCACCAATGCCATCTTTATCTCTTGCATAGTCTCCAATTAAGCAACCATAGCTTTCTTCAAATCCAAAGACATATGTTTTGTCTCCATTTTCTTCTGCTTTTCTCATTACTGCTCCAATGTTTTTAAATCCTGTTAAAACTTCTATACATTCTAAGTTGTAATTTTTTGCAATTGCTTTTGCCAATTCAGAAGATACTACTGTTGTGATAAACATTCCATTTGCTGGCAAAATTCCTTTTTCTTGCATTTGAGATATTCTATATTCTGCAATTAATAATGCTGACATATTTCCTGTATAGTTTTTATATTCTCCTGTTTTACTGTCTTTTGCAAAAATACCTAATCTGTCTGCATCAGGATCTGTTGCTAAGACAACATCTGCATCAACTTTTTTAGCTAGTTCTAAAGCTAGTTTAAATGCTTTTGGATCTTCTGGATTTGGATAATCTACTGTTGGGAAATTACCGTCTGGTTCTTTTTGTTCTGGTACTACATATAAATTTCCAATTCCAATTTCTTTTAATAATCTTTCTGCTACCATATTTCCAGTACCATGTAATGGTGTATATACTACTTTTAATTTTTTACCTTGTTCTTTTACAATCTCTGGATTTAAAATACAAGATTTTAAAGTTGCAATATATTTATCATCCATTTCTTTTCTAACAAAATTTAGCAATCCCTTGCTTTTAGCTTCTTCTTCTGAAATTGTTTTTATTTCTGAAAAATTTTCTACCGCTCTTACTTTCGCAATAATGTCTTTATCTCTTGGTGCTACGATTTGTGCACCATCATCCCAATATACTTTATATCCATTATATTTTGGTGGATTATGGCTTGCTGTTATCATAATTCCTGCTGTACATTTTAATTGTCTTACTGCAAATGATAATTCTGGAACTGGTCTTAAACTTTCAAACAAATATGTTTTTATTCCATTAGCACATAAGATTAATGCTGTTTGCATACTAAATTCTTTAGACATTCTTCTAGAGTCATAACTAATGGCTACTCCTTTACTTTCTGTTCCTTGTTCTAAAATATAATTTGCTAATCCTTGTGTTGCCTTTCCAACAGTATATTTGTTCATTCTATTTGTTCCAGCACCAATAATTCCTCTTAAACCTGCTGTTCCAAATTCTAATTCTTTGTAGAATCTATCTTCTATTTCCTTTTCATTCCCTTTTATTTCTAATAATTCTTTTTTAGTCTCTTCATCAAATTCTGGGCTTTCACACCATTTTTTGTATTCTTCTAAGTAATTCATTATAGAACCTCCTTCTTACGATTTATTTTTTATTTATCATCTGCTATGTTATCATAAATTACATTATAATAAAAGTCATTTGTAAAAAATTTCTCAAGGTATATTTTTTTATTTAATATTCATTCAAAAATACAAAGGTTATATTATCATATTTTTTGAATTAAATATGATAATACAACCTTTGAATTACTTTGAAAAATATTTAACTATGTTTTTTAATCTAAATTATAAAATTTCTTGTATAATTCTCTTGCAGTCTTAGGGCAATCCACACCCTTCTCATCACTGTTTTTAACAGGTGCAAATTCTTCTTCTCTTTTTACTCTCAACACTGCCATATCATCTACTTCTCCAAAAGCATCAAACAAGAATGCTTCAAATTTATAAGCATTTGGAGAATCTGGTACTACTAAATTTCCATCTTTATCAATATATTTTGCTTTTTTGTAAGCTACATGATATGGTAAAGGTTCTGCCCCCATTCTTTCAATCGCATCAATACTAAATAAGTTACACAATATATGTGATTCTCCATATAGCAATTCTCCATTTTCATCTGTTGCTTCTGCCATTTCGTCTGTAATTTCAGAATATTCTATAACATTTGGTTTTCCATTTCTTTTGCAAAATACACCTACTTTTTCATGTGGATTTGCTTTTACAACAGATTTGCATGCAACTGTTACTTTTTTATCAATCGCAATTCCCATAAGAACAGGATCTACCATTTTTACTAGGCAATTATCTACACCACCAATAAATACCCACTCTACACCTAATTCTCTCATTTTATTGGTCATTTTTGTTTTTACTAAAGACTCATAAATTCCGCCATGTCCGTCAGCTGCTAATTTTATTAAGCCATCTTCTCCAATTAGGATTTTTCCTTCTGTATCTATCATTGGAAGTTCGCCTTGTTCAAAGAAAAAGATATTTTTATTTTTTTGATATCCAAAATATTTATGTTTTTCAAAAAATTCGACTGTATCTTTATTATTTTCTCTACTTGTCATAATAAACCAAGGAATAATGACATCATATTTCTTTCCTTCTTCTTTTAAATTATCTGATAATAATTCAAATAAAGATTTATGAGAATCTAATCCAATGTCATAAGTTCCTTTAGGACCATTATGACCCAATCTTGTTCCTTGTCCTCCAGCCATTGTAACAGCAGCTAATTTTCCTTCTTTAATTGCTTTTTTTCCGATTGCTTCATAATATTTATATTTGTCATTTAATTTAAATTTGTCTAAATAACTAATTGGTGTAATTTTATCACTATTATTTATTTTTTTCTCTTTTGTATTATTATATAATTCATTTACAAGTTCAAAATCAATTTCCTGAATTTCTTTTAATAATTCTTCTTTCTTTTTATCATCTAATGTATCATAATGATTTAATAGATGTTCTTGACCATATTTCTTTAGTGTAGCTTCTACTTCATCTAATCTTATGTCCATAAAATTCATCCTTTCTTATTTTTTATAATCACACCTATATTACACCATAAATTTATTTAAGTCAATTACTAAAAAATAAGATTTTTATTCTCTTGATGTTCCTAGAATTTTGTCGTATTTTTCTGCAATAGAATCAATTTGATTTTCTACTTCAAAAAACTCATAACAATCAATTGTTTTTATTTGCTCACTATCTTTTACCCACTTTTCTATATTTTTATTAACATTATCTATATAATTTTCTTTTCCTTTAATAAAAATAACCATTTCTTTATTTTCTTTGCTGCCTTTACTAATTTCTTTGAATTTCTCTAAATCATTGTCTTTCCAGTCTAATGCTAATATTTTCTTTTGTTTATCTGTTTTTAGATTCATCCTTGATATGAGTGTATTTACGGTTTCTTCTAAATTATTTTCTGTTAAAATCACAACTTCTTTATTTTCATCTATGCTTCTACTTATATAAGGTAAACTTATCATTTCAAAATGATAATCACTTGCATAAAATGCACACATTTTTTCTTTAGTTAAATTTTTCATTACAAAACATTCCTTTCAAATTCATATCTACCTACGGAATTGTTAATTTCTTCATCTTGTTTACTGGTAAATTTTACCATTTCATTACAAATATGTCAATAATATTTCAAATAAAATCATCGTTTTTTTTCGACAATGTATAATTTTTCATTTTTTGTTAATACTTATTTTAAAGAATATTTTACTAAAAAAGTTTATTGGAGGTAACTTATGAAAAAATTTTTAAAAATAATCAATCATTCCAAGGTAAAAATGGTAATTATTTTAACTTTTCTATTTTTTGTCTATACAACTTTATGTGCGATTTCCTACGCAAATGATATATCTACAGATATAGCAGATTCTGTTTTCAGATTACATGTTATTGCAAATAGTGATTCTGAAATTGATCAAGATTTAAAATATACTGTTAGAGATGCTTTATTATCATATATGAATGATTTATGTGCAAATTGTACATCTAAGGAAGAAGCCATTTCAATTGCTTCTGAACATCTTGAAGATTTTAAAGAAATCGCCTTAAATACAATTCAAGAAGAAGGATTTGACTATTCTGTAAATATCCGCATTGGAAATTTTGAGTTTCCAACAAAACATTATGGAGATATCTCTCTTCCAGCAGGAACTTATGATGCCTTAAGAGTAGAAATTGGAGAAGCTAAAGGACAAAATTGGTGGTGTGTTATGTTTCCACCTCTATGTTTTGTAGATGCTTCTTCTGGTATTGTGCCTGAAGAATCTAAAGAAGATTTGCAAAATACTTTAACAGATGAAGAATTTTCAATTGTTTCTGATAATGATAGTAATTTTGGTTTTCAATTAAAATTTAAAATATTAGAAATTTTAAATAATACTGGTTTAATTACTGCCAAGAAATAAGAAACTTAATCTTGCAATATCATTTACTTTGTGATATATTTGATACGATAATAGAGTGTGATGATATACACTCTATTTTGCTTTGAAGTTTAAGAGATTTAGACTATAATACTATAATGGAGGGAATATAAATTGGAAAAATTAGTTGTAAAAGGACCTACTCCTTTAAAAGGAGAAGTAACAATTAGTGGAGCAAAAAATGCAGCTGTGGCTATACTACCTGCTACCCTTTTAATCGATGGTGTATGTACTATTGAAAATTTACCAAATATAAGTGATATAAAAATATATTGTACTATATTAGAAAAATTAGGGGCTAAAATTACATGGAATAATGAACATAGTATTACAATTGATACTTCTAATATAACAACAACAAAAGCACCTTTAGATTTAACTAGTAAATTTAGAGCTTCATATTATATGATTGGTGCTATGCTTAGTAGAAAAGGAGAAATTGAAGTTGGTATGCCTGGTGGATGCAAATTAGGTGCTAGACCAATTGATCAACATATTAAAGGTTTTGAATTATTAGGTGCCAATGTTACTGTAGAAAAAGGAAAAATTTATGCAAAAGCAAAAAAATTAAAAGGTTGCCCTATCTATATGGATATTGTTTCAGTAGGAGCTACTATTAATGTTATGCTTTCAGCAGTTTTAGCTAAGGGAACTACTATTATCGATAATGCTGCCAAAGAACCTCACATTGTTGATGTTGCAAACTTTTTAAATACAATGGGAGCAGACATCAGAGGTGCCGGAACTGATGTTATTAAAATCAATGGTGTTGAAAAACTAAAAGGAAATGCTACATATTCTGTTGTTCCAGATCAAATAGAAGCCGGTACATTTATGCTTGCTGCTGTTGCAACAAGAGGAGATTTATTGATAAAAAATTGTATAACAAAACATTTAGAATCTATAACTGCTAAAATAATAGAAATTGGTGGGAATGTAGAAGACAATGGAGATAGTATTCGTGTTTGGTGTACCAAAAGACCAAATCGTGCAACAATAAAAACATTGCCTTATCCTGGTTTCCCTACTGATTTACAACCTCAAATGGGTGTTGTTTTATCACTTGCAAATGGGACAAGTACAATTAACGAAAGTATTTGGGATTCTAGATTTCAATATACAGAAGAATTGAACAAAATGGGAGCTAAAATTACAGCACATGGAAAAACAGCCTTTTTTGAAGGTGTAAAAAAATTATATGGTGCGCCTGTTTATTCTTCTGATTTGAGAGCTGGAGCTGCCTTAGTTATTGCTGGTACAGCAGCTGAAGGAGAAACTGAAATTTACAACCTAGAACATATTGATAGAGGATATGAAAATATAGAAGAAAAATTCAGAAAAATAGGTGCAAAAATCGAAAGAGTTACAGAATAAACAAAGGAAAGAGAAGATACCATATGCTAAATTTTTGTAGTTTATATAGTGGAAGTAGCGGAAATAGTTTATTTGTTGAAACAGAAAATACAAAATTATTAATTGATGCAGGTGTTAGTAGTAAAAAAATAGAAAAAGCATTAAATGACATACATATAGATCCATCTTGTATAGATGGCATACTAATTACACACGAACATTCTGACCATGTTCAAGGATTAGGTACATTTTCTAAAAAATTTGATTTACCTGTATTTGTCAATCAAGAAACATTAGACGCTATGCCAAAACAAAGAGATAAAATCGCAGATAAAAATATCAAAAAATTTAAAGTTGCAGAAAAATTTTCTATTGGAGATTTGGATATTAATCCATTCTCTATACCACATGATGCAGCAAATCCTTGTGGATTTACCATATTAAATGATGATAAAAAAATTAGTATTGCAACAGATATTGGTCATATGACAAATGACATTTTAAAAAACTTGGAAGAAAGTGTTTTCGTCATGTTAGAATCTAACTATGACCCAGAAGTATTAAAATGTTCACCTTATCCATTTTCTTTAAAAACAAGAATTGCTGGACCAACAGGACATTTGTCAAATGAAATTGCTGGAAAAACTATTTCTTTCTTATTAAAATCAGGACTTAAAAATGCTATGCTTGGTCATTTAAGTAAAGAAAGTAATTTCCCAGAACTTGCCTATAAAACAGTTGTTGAAGAATTAATGGCAAATAACTATAATGAAAATGCTTTAATGTTGTCTGTTGCAGGAAGAGACACACATAGTAAATTGATTACTATTTAAAGAGAATGATTTGAGGAGAGATGATTTGGGGACGGAGAGAAAATCATCATTGCATTAAAAATTTTTTATTTAAGATAATTTTCATTCAATGATGATTTTCTCTCCGTCCCCAAATCATCTCTCCTCAAACCATTCAGAAAGGAAATCATAAAATGCTAACAATTGATGTCGTTTGTATTGGAAAAATAAAAGAAACTTATTTAAAAGATGCAATAAGTGAATATTCTAAAAGATTAAGTAAATATTGTAAATTAAATATTGTTGAATTACCAGATGAAAAAATTCCTGATAAATTAAATGAAAGCCTTTCTTTAGAAATCAAAAACAAAGAATCAAATGCTATTTTAAGTCATATAAAAAAAGATTCATATATTATTTGTTTAGATTTAACTGGTAAAGAACTTACTTCTGAAGAATTTTCTAAAACAATTGAAAATCTATCTTTAGAAACCAGTCATATTACATTTGTGATTGGTGGCTCTTTAGGGCTTTCTTCTGATATATTAAAAAAATCTCACCAGAAGATATGCTTTTCTAAAATGACTTTTCCTCATCAATTAATTCGTGTCTTTTTATTAGAGCAAATTTTTAGAGGATTTAAGATATCTTATGGTGAAACGTATCATAGATAAATATTTATTTTATTGTAGAGAAAATAACATAGAAAAAATATTTAAAATATAAATATAGGGGCAAAAATTTTTTAAATACTAATTATGGGGGAGTTGTTATTTCCTCTACAAATTTAAAAACATTTTAATTTTTTATATTTCTTTATTTTTCTGGATTTGTTTTAGAATTTAATAATTTTATAAATAAAACTTTTACAATTATTCTTCTAATGATAAAAAATATTGAAATAAATATTATAATTTTTAATACCATATTGCTTCATTCCTTATTGCCTTCGTTTTCATAATTATACAATATTTGTAAAATATTGTCAAGAAAAACTTTACGACAAAAAACGACAAATCACTACACTTGCAATAATTCCAACAATATCTGCTGTTAATGATGCAATCAAAACAAATCTTGTTTTCTTAATTTTTACACTCGAAGAATATACCGCTATTGTATATAAAGTCGTTTCTGTTGCCCCCATAATCACAGAAGCCATTATACCAATTTGACTATCTACCCCAAAATTTTTCATAATATCTGTGGCAATCGCAATGGAACTACTTCCTGAAATTGGTCTTAAAATAGCTAATGGCATAATTTCACTCGGGAAATTAACAAAATGTAATATTGGCTCAATTAATCGAATCGCTATATCAATAATTCCTGAATTTCTTAATGCTCCCACTGCTAAAAAGAGTCCAATTAATGTTGGAAAAATATTAACAACGATTTTTATTCCATCTTTTGCACCTTCAAGAAATTTATCAAAAACTTCTTTTTTTTCTAAAAATCCATAAAACACAATAATTAAAATAATGAAAGGCATGGCTAAATTTGAAATAAAATTAATTACATCTATCATACATTCTTCCTTTTTTTAGAATATTTAATGAGTAATTTTGTTATACTAATACCAGCTATTCCTGCACATATTGTAGCAATCCACACTGGAACGATAATGGCAGTCGGATTTTCAGAACCTAGAGAACTTCTGATAGCAATAATTGTTGTTGGAATAATTTGAATAGAAGCTGTATTTAATACAATTAGCATAATCATAGAATTGCTCAAAGTTTCTTTGTGTTCATTTTCTTCCTGCAAAGTTTCCATTGCTTTTAATCCTAGTGGGGTTGCTGCATTTCCTAATCCTAAGATATTTGCTACCATATTCATAGAAATTTCATTTTGTGCTTTTGTATTATGTTTTATCTCTGGAAAAAGAAATTTGATTACTGGCTTCAATAATTTGTTAATTATATTTATTATTTTTGTATTTGTTGCCACATTAATAATTCCGCTCCATAAGCACATTGTTCCTAGCATTGTTATACTTAGGTTTACAGCACTTTCCGTACTTTCAAATATGCCTGAATTTAAGTTTTGAAGATTTCCTGAAAAAATGGCATAGGAAAATGATAGAATTATAAAAATTGGCCAAATGAAATTTAACATCGTTTATCACCTAAATAATTTTATTCAAATCTCAACTTTTTATTACTTTTTGATTGACCTAGTAATGTATTTGTGATATAGTAACAATGTATATAGGGTTGTAATATAACTTTTTAAGGGGGGATATACTGTGAAATCAACTGGAATTATTAGAAAAGTAGATGAACTAGGAAGAGTTGTTATTCCTATCGAAATAAGAAATCAATTTAATATTGCTGAAAAAGATCCTATTGAAATATATGTCGATGGTTCATCAATTATCTTGAAAAAATATGAACCAAATTGTATTTTTTGTGGAAATACTGAAAATTTAATTAGTTATAATGATAAATTAATTTGTGAAGATTGTTCAAAAAATATAAGTAAATTAAAACCAAGCAAGTAAAAGCCTTTGCATTTACTTGCTTGCTTATTATTAATAAACAATATAAAACTTTTTTATTTCACATCACAAAGTAGAAATTAGTGAACACACATTTTTTTCTAAATAAATTTTTGATAAATTTCATTTTTATTTACATTTCTATCTTTTGCAATTTGTTTAATAATATCTTTTTTAGAAAGTCCTTGTTTCTCATAATATGCATAATGTTCCTCTAAAGATAAGTCCATTAAATGGTTATCTTCCTTTTTCTTGGCCCCCTCTACAATTAAAACCATCTCGCCTTTTATATCTTTTGCTTTTTCCATTAAAACATCTAAATTTTCTCGAATATATTCTTCATGAATTTTGGTTAATTCCCTTGCCAGTACAATTTTTCTGTTTTCTAATATTTCTTTTAAATCTTTTAATGTCGCCTCTAATTTATGTGGAGCTTCATATAAAATAATCGTCTTTGTTTCATTTTTTATTTCTTTTAATTTTTCTTTCCTATTTTTTTTATTTAATGGCAAAAATCCCATGAATAAAAATTCTTTTGTATCTAATCCTGAACAGATTAATGCATTAATCATTGCACAAGCCCCTGGAATAGGAACAATTTTAATTTCCTCTTCTATACATTTTTTAATTACCTCTTCTCCTGGGTCACAAATTCCAGGTGTACCAGCATCAGAAACAAGTGCAATTTGCTTTCCTTGTTTTAATTCTTTGATTAATATATCTGTTTTGACATCTTCATTATGTCTATGATAACTGATTAATGGTTTTGAAATTTCTAAATGATTTAATAATTTTAAGGTATGTCTTGTGTCTTCTGCAGCAATTAAATCTACATTTTTTAAGACATTGATTGCTCTTAATGTAATATCTTCCAAATTTCCAATTGGTGTTGCTACAATATATAATGTTCCTGTTTCTTTTTGATTTATTTTTTTCATTTTTATTTCCTTTCATTTATTTTTTATTATAAATTTTTAGAATTTCCTCTGTATAATTTCCATTTTCATCATAAATATATAAATTAGGTTCTAACTTTAAAAATGGCCTAGCATTTTTTATACCTTGCACTAAAACCAATTTTGATACAGAGTGAATATTAGAATAAACAAATCGTATTTTCTTAGGTTCTATTTTATATTTTCTCATAGTAGATAGTAAATCTACTAATCTTTCTGGTCTATAAACTACATAAAATTCACCTTTGTCCTTTAACATATCTTTTGAACTTTTAATAAAATCCTCTAAACTGGCTTTAATTTCATGTCTAGAAATTAATTTTTTCGTATCATCATTTTGTACACCTGTTGCTTCTTTTTTATATGGTGGATTTGTCACAATGGCATCAAAAGTATTTTTCTCAAAATGCATATTTAAATTCGTGATATTATCTTGTATAATTTTAAATTTGTCTTCCAAATGATTTAATTCAATACTTCTATTTGCCATTTCTGCTACTTCTTCTTGAACTTCTATTCCAATAATCTCAGACAATTCTGTTTTTCCGCATAATAAAGTGGCAATAATCCCTGTTCCTGTTCCTAAATCTAATACTTTTGCACCTTTTTTTATCTGTTTTGCAAAATCTGAAAGTAAGATACTGTCAATTCCAAAACAAAATTCTTCTTTATTTTGAATTATTTTTAATCCTTTATATTCTAAATCATCAATTCTTTCATTTTCTTTTAAATTTATATTTTCTTCCATTTTATAATATATTCCTTTTCAAAGTATTTTTTCTCGAATTCAATTACTTTATTATTATATCATGTATTTTTTATTTTTTCATTATAAATGTATAAAAGCTTTAATCTATTTTGATCGACTTTATTTTTAATTTATGTTACAATAAATGTGTAGTAGGTACATAAAATGGAACGAAAAATGTCAAAAAAGTTACTAGATATGTAACAAATTTGGAATACCACCCAATATTGTTATCGTTGAAAATGACAATTTAAATAATTTTAAAGGTGCCTTAACAGAAAATTATGTATGTAGCAGTTTAATTCAATGTGGATTAATACCATATTCTATTCGAATATCGAGCAAAAATTTTGGATTTGAAAATAATATAAAATGCATTCCTTTATATAGTGTATTTTGTTTAGATACATTATAACTTTATAAAAACCTTCACCTTTCTTCGAAATATCGAATATTTTATAATAAGAATTAAAAAATTATATTAAATAATAAAGGTGAAGATTAGTATGGATAAAAAAATAATTAAAAATATAGAAAATAGAGGTGGAAAATGCCCACCTCATAAAAAGAAATTTAATTTTAAACGTTGTAAAGATAATACCATTAAATCTTTGAATGAAGTTGAATATTTTTTAAACAATTTTCATCGATTTATTAAATATATTAAATTATATAAAATATTAAAATAATTTTTATTTTATATAATTTAATTTTTATTTTTTTAATTATTTTCTAATTTGTAAATTTCATTAAATTCTGCATTTTCTTCTCCATCAATTAAAATTTTTATAGAATTTACTTCTGTTAGCTGTGTTAACGTTTTTACTAAACTATTAATAATATTTTCTTTCATATTTGTTGCTTCTTTGTCATAATTTAAAAATTCGCTAGAAAAATCCAAGTAAAGCATATCCTTTTCTAAATATGTTTGATTTAATTTTGTATTATCTGGAATTAATTTTGTATATTTTTCATTTTTAGGTCCTTCAATTAGCATATTAACCAATTTATCATATGGTGTATTCATAATTTCTTTAATATCCACTAACCTTGCCTCTGGAGCCAATTCATTTGTTTCTTTTTCTAAAAAGTACAAACTCACAATTGTTTGTCTACTTTGTTCTTCTGTAATTTCTTCTTCTGGTGTATACTCTTCTATAACAGTTTCTTCTTCCTGACTTTTAAAATAGTTAATAATAAAATAGCCCCCTATTAAAATGATAAGTAATAACACTGTAAAAATAATTACGATTTTTTTATTCATGCTGGTTTCATTCCTTTCTTTCATGTTAATTTTTTTATTTATTACCTATTTTATTATTTGTTTGTCCGTTTTAGAACTTAAAAAAAGTTGCCAAAGTGGACGGCGATGATTTTGGCAACTTTTACAACATTTTCCATTTGACAAAAGTGGCTTTTCCGTATACAATTAGGGTGGATAATAATGAAAAATTTATATACAAAAAAGGAGTTTTTGTCATGAATGAAATATTACATGTTGGATTAGATGTTGGATCTACAACAGTTAAAATTATTGTTATGGATAACAATAAAAATACTATATATTCAGATTATCGTAGACATTTTTCAGATGCAAAAAAGACAGTTTGTGATGTGTTAGAAGAATTATTAGTAAAATATCCTTCTGCTTCTTTTACTGTTGCTTTAACTGGCTCTGGTGCAATGTCTGCTGCTAAATTTTTAGGGGTTGACTTTATTCAAGAAGTGGTTTCTTGTAAAAGAGTCATTGAGAAATATTTTCCAAAAACAGATGTTGTTATCGAGTTAGGTGGAGAAGATGCCAAGATTATCTATTTTGATAATTCAATTGAACAAAGAATGAATGGTACTTGTGCTGGTGGTACTGGTGCCTTTTTAGACCAAATGGCTTCTCTATTACATACAGATACAGCAGGTTTAAATGAATTAGCGAAAGGATATCAAACCATTTATCCAATTGCTTCTCGTTGTGGTGTTTTTGCGAAAACAGATATACAACCTTTAATTAATGAAGGTGCCGCAAAAGAGGATATCGCTGCTTCTATTTTCCAAGCAGTTGTTAACCAAACAATTAGTGGATTGGCTTGTGGTAGACCAATTAGAGGAAATATTGCCTTTTTAGGTGGACCTTTAAGCTATTTACCAGAATTAAGAAAACGTTTTATTGAAACACTACATTTGACAGACGACCAAATCATTATACCAGATGAAGCCCACTTATTGGTTGCAAAAGGTGCTGCTTTAGATTCTTTTAATACAGAAGTGATTACACCTAATGAGTTGGAAAAGAAAATAGAAAATTTCAAAAATTCACATGATACAACAACTGAGCCTTTAGACCCATTGTTTAAAGATGAAGCTGAATATGAAGCTTTTAAGGAAAGACATAATAAAGCAACTGTTCCTTCAAAACCATTAGAAGATTATGAGGGAGATTGTTTCTTAGGAATTGATGCAGGTTCTACAACCACAAAACTTGTATTAATTGATAAAGATGGTAATCTATTATATTCTCTATATGGTAGTAATGAGGGAAATCCATTACAAAGTGTTATGGATATGTTAAGGAAATTATATAAAGTATTACCTGAAAAAGCTGTTTTAAGATATAGTGGTGTTACAGGTTATGGAGAAAAATTAATTCAAACTGCTTTAAATGTAGATTTAAATGAAATTGAAACCATTGCCCATTATACAGCTGCCAAAACCTTTGAACCAGATGTAACCAGTATTGTGGATATTGGTGGGCAAGATATGAAATATATTAGAATTAAAAATGGTTCTATTGATAATATCATGTTAAATGAAGCTTGTTCTTCTGGTTGTGGTTCTTTTATAGAAACTTTTGCTAAAAGCTTAAATCTAGAAATTTCAGAATTTGTAAAAGAAGCTATTAAATCAAGAAGACCTGTTGACTTAGGTTCAAGATGTACTGTATTTATGAACTCAAAAATCAAACAAGCACAAAAAGAAGGATATTCTGTTGGAGATATTTCTAGTGGGTTATCTTATTCTGTTATTAGAAATGCTATCCAAAAAGTTATGAAAGTAAGAGATGTAGAAACTTTAGGAAAACACATTGTTGTTCAAGGTGGTACTTTCTATAATGACGCTGTCCTTAGAGCTTTTGAATTGATTGTTGGTAAAAATGTTGTAAGACCAAATATCGCAGGATTAATGGGTGCTTACGGAATGGCTTTACTTTCAAAAGAACAATATGAAGCAAATTTAGATATGGAATATACATCTACAATCTTAAAAACAGATGAATTAGATAATTTAAAAATTAAAATTACACATACACATTGTAATAACTGTGAAAACCATTGTAAATTAACGATTAATAAATTTAGTAATGGACAAATCCATGTTACAGGTAACCGTTGTGAAAAAGGTGCTGGTGTTGTTACAAAATCTAAAAACTTACCAAACCTAGTACAATACAAATATGAAAGAATTTTTGGCTATACACCATTGGAAGAACAATATGCAACAAGAGGAACCATTGGAATCCCTAGAGTTTTAAATATGTATGAGGATTATCCTTTCTGGTTTACATTCCTTACAAGTTTAGGATTTAGAGTTATTATCTCTGAAAAAAGTACTAGAAAAACATATGAAAAAGGTATGGAATCAATGCCTTCAGAATCTGTATGTTATCCTGCAAAACTTTCTCATGGACATATTGAAAGTTTATTAGAACAAGGAATTAAAACTATCTTCTATCCTTGTATGCCATATTCAAGAAAAGAATATGAAAAAGCAGATAACCATTATAACTGCCCAATTGTTATTTCTTATTCTGAAGTATTAAAAAATAATGTAGAAGGATTAAAAGACCCTAGTGTAAAATTCTTAAATCCATTTCTACCTTTTGATAAGAAAAACTTAGTAAATAGAATGTTGGAATTAGATGAATTTAAGCAATATAACTTCACAAAAGAAGAATTAAATGAAGCTGCTGAAAAAGCAGAACAAGAATATCAAAAATGTAAAGAAGATATTCGTAGAAAAGGTGCAGAAACCGTAAAATACATAGAAGAAAATCATTTAAAAGGAATTGTATTAGCTGGTCGTCCATATCATGTTGACCCAGAAATTAATCATGGTATTGATACATTAATCACCTCTTTAGGATTATGTGTTTTAACAGAAGACAGTATTTCAAACCAAACAGAAGTAAAAAGACCAATTAGAGTTGTTGACCAATGGGTATATCACGCAAGGCTTTACGCCGCAGCAGATTTCGTTGGGAAACATGATTTCCTAGAGTTAGTTCAATTAAATTCTTTTGGATGTGGTGTTGATGCCGTTACAACAGACCAAGTAGAAGAAATTTTATCTAGTTATGATAAAATGTATACACTAATTAAAATTGATGAAGTTAATAACTTGGGTGCTGTTAGAATTCGTATCCGTTCATTGCTTGCTAGTATGAATAAACGTGAAAAGGAGAAAAAAGAAAATAATGGTACAGGAGATTATGAACAACATAAAAAAATCTTTACAAAAGATATGAAAAAAGATTATACCATTTTAGTACCACAAATGGCACCAATTCATTTTGAATTACTAGAAGCTGCTGTACAATCTAGCGGATATAAGGTAGAATTATTAAGAGAATGTACACAAAAAACAGTTGAAACTGGATTAAAATATGTTAACAATGATGCTTGTTATCCATCTATCCTAGTAACAGGACAAATGATTGAAGCTTTGCAATCTGGCAAATATGATCTAAACAGAACTGCTTTAATTATGTCACAAACAGGTGGAGGATGTCGTGCAACAAACTATATAGGTTTTATTAGAAAAGCTTTAAAAGACGCAGGATTTAAAAATATACCAGTTATTTCATTTAATATTGTTGGTATGGAAAAAATGCCTGGATTTAAAATCACTGTACCACTAATTGACCGTCTGTTAAGAACCGTTTTATATGGTGATTTGTTACAAAAAATGCTTACAAAAAATAGAGCTTACGAAAAAAATAAAGGTGAAACACAAAAATTATTTGATGAATGGATGGAAAAATGTAAAAAATTACTTCAAAAATCATCAAATAAGGAATTTAAACAAAGTATTTATGATATTGTAAATGACTTTGAAAAAATAGAATTAGATACATCTGTAGAAAAACCTAAGGTTGGTATTGTTGGAGAAGTTCTTATCAAATATCATCCATTTGGAAATAACCATGTTGCAGATTTACTAGAAAAAGAAGGAGCAGAAGTTATTTTACCTGACTTTATGGGATTTGTTAAATTCATGGCTACACATAAAATTACATTTAACAGATTATTAAATACAAATAAAACATCTTCAAAAATAATGAAAGCTGCTATCAAATTAATTGATATATTAGAAAAAGATATGAAAATTGCTTTAGCAAATTCTAAAAAAGGCTATTTACCACCATGTGATATTTGGCACTTAGAAGATAAAGTAAAAGATGTTTTATCGATTGGAAATCAAACAGGAGAAGGTTGGTTCTTAAC
Source organism: uncultured Clostridia bacterium (assembly GCA_944386205.1). Lineage (GTDB taxonomy): Bacteria > Bacillota > Clostridia > TANB77 > CAG-508 > CAG-269. The sequence goes on along the minus strand of CALXAE010000002.1, from coordinate 35,302 downwards.
AGCTGAAATGATAGAATACATAGAACATGATATTCCAAATATTATTTGTGTTCAACCATTTGCTTGCTTACCAAATCATGTTGTTGGTAAAGGTGTTATTAAAACCATAAGAGAAAAATATCCAGATGCCAATATTTCACCTGTAGATTATGACCCAGGTGCTAGTGAAACAAACCAAGCAAATAGAATTAAATTATTGATGACTGTTGCTAAAGATAATTTAAAAGCAAAACAAGCTAGAAAGGCAGCAATTGAGAAAGAAAATAAGACTGAATCAATAGAACAGACAAAAGAAATCAAAGAAACTCAAAAAATTAGCAAGTAAAATTTGACATATTTTCTAAATTGTTGTATACTATACATAGAACGAAAGTTTAATCAAATCTTTCATGTAAAATCAAATAAAAAATAGAGGAAGTTGCAGCTTCCTCTATTTTTTCTCCTTTTTTATGTATTGTATAATCTCTAGAAGTATTAGGAGTTTTACTAATTTAATCAAATCCTTCATATCAAAATCACCTCCTTTATGAAGGTGGTTTTATTGTACAATAAATATTTACTAATTACAATATTATTTAGAATTTTTATTGATAACTTATTTTTTTTGTGGTATTATTTACGAGAAAGGATTATAATTATGGATAAAAATTATTATGAAATATTAGAGATTGATAAAAATGCATCACCAGAAATAATAGAAAAAGCCTATAAAACTTTAGCCAAAAAATATCATCCAGATTTGCAAGATGATGCTCATAAAAAAGAAGCCGAAGAAACATTAAAAAAGATTAATGAGGCTTATGAGACTCTATCAAATCCTGAAAAAAAATCTATCTACGACCAAACGATAGAATCTCATACAATTTCTGAAGATGACTATAATAATTTGTATGAACAAAATCAAATTTTAAAGGAACAATTAAAACATACGAATGATACTTCAAATCGTAATTCTAATACACAATATACCCCAAACGACTATTCTTATTTTCAACAACCAAATTCTACATATTCTCAAGAAACCAATAATATAGGAAATTACGAAGATGAATTAAGAAGGCAAGAAGAAAATTTATATTATCAACAACAGTTACAAAATGCAAGAGAAAAAGCTTATCATGATGCATATATACAGGATTTGAAAAATAGAGGCTATAAAATTCGTTATAAAAAAACTTTTAAAGAATATGTTAAAGATTTTATTGCATTGATAATATTTATTTTTATTTTAGTACTCATATGGCAAATACCTTTTGTTAGAAACTTCTTTATTGATTTTTACAATAATAATGCTTTCCTTCAAGGTATTGTCGAACTGTTTAACAAATCTAGCTCTGTTAGACCTCTCTACTCTATAACATTTGTTGCATTAATTTAAACTCTAGCAAGAAACATATAAGATTTGTCGAAAAAAAAATTGATTTAGTATATACTTACAAAATATATACTAAATCAAATTTTTTTATCATATTATTGTACTGAAAAAGACATAACAAAATCATAATCATCTTTTAATTGCATAATAATTGTATTTTCAATTCGCTCATCTGATTCTTCTGTAATATCTGTTAAAACAATATATTGTGTATATGTCTGATTTGTTTCCTCAAAATTTCCTACTTGTAATTTATAATGTAGTGGAAAGTTCTCTCTCATATATTGCTCAAATGCTTCTTCTGAGGCAAAATTATTATTTCTAAATGTTTCATCTAAATATTTATAAGCTGTATGATAATCTCTATTATTTATCATTTCTACCCATCTATCAATATTCATTCTTACTTTTTGCATGTCATTGCCTTCATCATATGTTGTTTTAAAATTATCTGTTAATATAGTATAAGTATCTAATTGTATAGTAAAATCTAATACAGAATTTTCATTAAAAATATAGACATTATCATATTTATCTCTTCCTATATATTGTGTATAACCTTCATATGTATTTACTAAATATTCATCTAAAGATATGCTTTTTATTTCATCTGCATTTTTTGAAATATAGTTTTGAAAGTTTTCTAAACTACCAAATCTTTCATTTCTGTAGGTTTCATCAAATTTTTCATAAATCACTTCTGGTACTGCTAATACTAATCGTTTATATTGATTTATATGATCTCTAACAATATTTTCGTTATTAAGAGTTGGAATACTGTATTGGTTATTATCATTTTGCTCTATACTTGTCATATTTTGATCAATATTAGTAATCTCATCATAATTTTGTGTAGTTGGTTCTATAGAAAATGTTCTGTTATTAAAATCTATATTTACAATTAATGTTATTTCATCATTTAGTTCATAATTTAAGTTTTCTACTATTCCATAAGTAACAAATGTGCTTATATTTTCATCAGCTAACTTTTTCATTTTTATTGGTACAAAAATCAGTTGTTCCTCTTTTGTTTCAACAAATTCTTGTAAATTCTGTGTAGTAATATTATTTTGTGAAATATAATCACTACTTAATAAATTTAATATAAATTGCATTTTTTCATCTTCTGATACGATATCTATCAAATTGCCTGATTCATCTTGTCCAAAATATCTCGAATTGTTCATATCTAATGTTTGAATATATGTTGTTACTGCATTACTAACAATATTATATTCTGCTCTCTCTATTTTTTCTACGTCACTTGATACATCTTCAAACTCTATCTGTAAGGTATTTGTATTTTCTTTATTTTCAGTTGTTTGATTATTAACATACCAAAAAACCGCAATTAATATTAATATTAAAATTACTAATATCACCATTAATATTTCAATTTTTTTCTTTAAATCCATTACAATCCTCCTTGAAAAATCTTGAATACACGTATTTTTAATTTGCTTTAATAGTAAGTTTAATTTCAGAGTTTTCTTCATCATTTAGTTTTATTATTAACTCTATCGTTTGACCATTATTATTATATTCTTCTATCTCTCCAGTATTTGCAGTAATTAGGCCTTTTTCATATAAATATTCTTTAACTTGCATATTTAACTCTTCTAAATCTATATTTTCTTCCAATTCTTGTGGTATATTTGTTAATTGAAAATCAAAATTATTTAATTGGCTTCTATCATATTCTGCGCCTGATTCACTGATATATTCTATATCTATAGGTTCATTTCCTTTAACTCTTAAATATACTATGCTACATATGATTATTACTATAATGACAATTATTACAAAAATTACAATTAAAATCTTTTTATCCATTAGAATATCCTTTCTTATAATTAATTTCTTGCAAAAGACCAATAATTACGTGCACTCTGGTCTATTTCCGCTTGAGTAAATATTCTGTCATTATATCCTCTATCGACAGCATTACTTCTGTTTGGATCTCTTACTTTTATTCCACCATTAGAATCTATTGATGATAATAATATAAAATGTCCTCCTTGTGTGAATAATCCTGCTGATTGAGAAGATATTACTAAATTTCCTTTTTGTAATTCTGAAACTGCCGCATTTATATCTTTACCTAAATCCTTTACTACGCAAGGTAAGTTAAAATGGTTCGCTGCAGCTGCAAAATATGACCATGATGTTCCTGCTCCTGATACATAATATGCATTTCCGCACCATGCCACTGCATCTTCTGGTGTAATTTGTGTTCCTGTATAATCACTTGCAACCATTGCAAAACATGTAGGTCCACATCCACAAGCAGCTAATGTTGAACTACCATAAGGTACATGAGCATAGTCTCCTTGATAATATTGTGTTCCAGTAACACTACTTCTTTCCGCATCTTTAAATTGTTCATAATAATTTCTTGCGGCTTCTGTTCTTACTTCCATTCTAGCAGTACCAGGTCTCTCGAACGTCCAACAAAAAGCTATTGCTGCATCTTCAGGAGTTGTTGCATTTATCCAATCATCTGGTGAATATCCATGATAATTCATTAATTGATAACTAGCATACCCATCTGCACCTCCACCAGGTGTTAGTTCTCCTAATAAGAATTCTATCTGAGTATTAACATCTCCTGGATTTACACCTTTAGACGTTGCATATGCCTCTAGTTGTGTTCTTCTTCCAAAAGACCATTGACATAAACCAAAACCAATTCCTGATCCACCTTCTATAACTTCAGGATCAAAACTAGACTCTGCTTGAATATTTCCTAACACACCAGCAGTTGCTTCTTTACTATAGCCTGCATCTATTAATGCCCACCAAACTTTCTCTTGTATTGTATCTCCATAAATTCCTGATACAGAAGAAAAAGTATTTCCAAAATTCTCTTCAAATCCAAACTCTGTTACTCCATAATTTGTATGTGAAGCTAAGAACATTAAATACTTAGTTAAATCTAATAAATTTACCGTATTTTCATTATTTTCTACCAGACCAAAGAACCAATATTCTTGCATTCTTTGATTCATATCTTTTTCTACATATAAATCTACATATTTATTAGTTATTCCTTCTACTTGCATATCTCCGCCAGTATCATATGTATTTCTAAGAGTATTAATTGTTGTTGCTGTTCTCTCTTTTCGTGTATATGTATACATTATATCATTGCCATCTTCGTCATCTAAACCTGTATCTCTTCTTTCTCTATTTACAACTGTTATTTCTTCACTCAATGTACGGCCTCCAGGTGTATAGATAACTTGACCTGGTACATTTACAATAATTTCTTCCTGATCTCCCATATTTAAAACTCTTTCGCTGTAACTATTCTCTTTATAACTCTTTACACACCAAGTTTCTATATAGGTAATATCTGTTTTTGTACTACAATTTTCTGTAATTGTCTCTGTATGTTGAGAACTATCTACTTCCCAATCATGTGCAACTCCTCGTGCATTTCCTTCATTTGAAGATGTTTCTACTTTTATTTCTTTATCTGTTACTGTTTCTGTTGTCACTATATTATCTTGAAGTGCAATAACAATTTCACTATCTAATACAATATCTGCTAATTCTAATGAAAAATCTTCATAACCAGTATCTATGTAGTAAAATAATAAATATTCAAATGGCATATGATAATTTTGTAAAGCTGTTCTAAAATCCATTGGTGAATTTTCTTTTATCTCAATATTTCCATCTTCATTTTGTGACCATGTTAATGAAACCAATTTATTCTCACTATTTAAAGTAAAATATTTAGTTGCTTCTTGAACATTTCCACTTGTTTTTAGTGTTTCAAATTCTTCTTGTGTTACATATTTCATATTAACAACTCGAGATTCAATACTATCTGTAACAGTACTAGTTCCTGTTAATGTTGCACTATATCCTGCATGACTAGATTCTAAATATGTTACTATCCCATTTACAATACCTTGTGCATAATTTTCAATACCATCGTTTCCTATTACTCCAGCATCTGTACTTCCAGTTAAAAATCCACCTTCTGTAACAACTGATGGAAAACCACTAGCAGCTGAATTCTCTATAATATTTAATTGTGTTCCTAATTTGTCAGTATCTATCCCTGCTTCTCTATTGCTTAATCCCATTGCTGAAGATATACTATCTGATAAGATTTCTGCTAATTGCTGAGAATATCCATCTCCTTCTTTATAGATAACTTCTACTCCATTTGCATCTGCATTATCACTTGCATTAAAATGAATTTGTATACACAAATCTGGATCAGCATCTCTTGCAAGCCCAGTTCTATCTTCTGCTTTTATCCCACCTGGATTACTAGATGTACTTCCTGTTTGTACAACTGTTACATTAGAATATGTATCTTCTATTAATTCTTGCACTCTTTCTGCTACTTGTATGGTTAAATTTTCTTCTACTAAGTTTCCTGATGCTACTCCTCGATCATCTGTATTGTTATGACCTGCTGCAATCGCAACAACAAATTCTTGACTTTCTTCACCAACAATTTCTCTTCCATTTGAATCTCTTGCTCTTGAACTAATTTCTACATTTGTTCTACTCGATGTTTCTTCTGTTGTACTTTCTTCTCCTCCATTACTTGAACGTATATTAATTTCACTTGATCTGATATATCCTGTAATATCTCCACTTCTTACTTCTACATAAAATGATACAGTATCATTTAATCTATCTTCTACTCTTTCGTAATTTCCTGTATATACAACTTCATTGTCTTTATCAATAATTACATAAGTAGAATCGTCATTTTCTCGTCTTACCCATAAATTATTTTCTTCTTCATATACATATGCATTATTATATAAAACTAATTGTTTTCCTTCTGCCCAACTTTGAATTTCTTCTTCTCTTGGTGTTAAAACTATATCTGTATAAGAGCTTTCAGACTCTAAAACACTGGTTTCGCCTTGTCCAGTATTTGTCATTTCTCCAACATTTTTATTGGGTGTTACTCTTTTTATATCAATTACACCTTGAAATCCACTTTCCCCTGATGGTATTTCTCCTCCTAAGTCTGGAAATTTTGTTACAACTTCTGCTTGGATCAATTTTTTTAAAAAGTCTACATCATCTGGTACATCATGATATGAACCATTCGTATTTAAAGTTTCAACTAAATCTTCTAATCTTGTATCAATATCATCGACAAAATCCAAATAATATCCTGTCTCACCGTTTCCTTTGATTTGTATTAATTCTGTTACATCTTCAATTTCTAGTTGTTCATATACTCTAGTAGCTGTATTTCCACCAAAGAAAACTTCATTAATCCAGCTCACAAATGTACTAGCCATCATCAAAAGGGTTAATAATGCAATTAATTTTATGAATATTGGGAGTCCAATCATCAATTTACCTATTTTTTTTACTGTATTTTTTATTCCTTTAAATGCATCCATTATATCACCTCTTTTCGTACATTTAAATTTCCATTTCAAATGTTATCCTTTGTGGATCTTCTCCATTTTCGTATGCTTTATAGTCTAATATAATATCTCCAAATGTTATTTGTGTTATCACGATTCCTTCTCTATATACATCACTAAATCTTATTGAAATCGTTTTCGTTTCTCCTGGTGCAATGATTAAATCTTCTTCACTATTTTCGTATAAAAGAGAACTATATTGATTATTTAAATCATCTGTAACATATGTTGTGTCTGTTTTTTCTCTTGAATCTAATAAAATAGTTTTATCAGTTTTATTTTTTATTTCAAAAGAATAAATTTCATAATTCATAAATGCTTGTGATTCTCTTATAGTAATATCTAATTGGTCATTATTATAATTTTGATTAATATTTTTTACACCCACTAAACCATTAATATTTAATTTATATTCTCCATTCTCTGGAGTAATAGTTACATAATCCTCATAATATGTATCATTTGAAATTCCTGTTGCTAACATATTATCAAAAATTTTTACTTGATAAATATATAAATCACCTGATTTTATCCAAGATTGAAACGAAAAATCCTTATCTCCATCAAATTTCTCTGCACAGTATGATCTTTCAAATATTTCCTCTGTTGGATATAATACATCTATTGTTTCTTGAGCTAACAAATTGTATGCTCTTCGTGGTTCATGATTAGTACAATATGTAAAAAATTGTTCTATTAAATTCCCAAAATCATCTCTATATTGTTCTGGCACATTTTCATCCGATAAAATCGTCTCACTCTGATTATCATAAGAAACAACATTAGATAATGTTGTTTCTTGTTCTATAATATTTTGATTTTGCTCTGCCATTTGATTTCTTGAAATGGAATTCAACACCTGTATTATTAGAATTACAAATACAATTCCTAAAATTGTTGCCCACACTTTTAGTCGATTTTGGCTATAAAATCTCAATAATTTATGCATATATCCCTCCTAAAGTTTTTATCTTATTATTCATTTGTTGGATTCGTTGGAGTTGTTGAATTATTTCTTGATGGTCTTCCTCTTCTAGATCTTGTTGAATTTCCTGTACTTGAATTTCCACTTGGTGGATTATTTCTTGGTCCTGGTGTTCTTGGTTGACTACCTCCAGAACCTCCACTTGGTGGGTTATTTCTTGGAGGTCTGCCTCTTCTAGGACTTGGTGAATTTTCTACACCTGAGTCTCCACTTGGTGGATTATTTCTTGGTCTAGTTGTTCTTTGCTGACTACCTCCTCCAGAACCTCCATTTTGTTGGTTGTTTGTTTGCTGATTGCTTCCTCTTGTATTTTGTGGTCGTCCGATCAATGTTCTTCCTTGTCTTCTACTTGCTTCATATAGATCGTCTGCTCCTAACATTTGTGAAGTCATTTGCATAACTCTTAATTGTGCATCATCACCAGATACCATTCTTTGCACTCTTTGTTCCATTCTTCTAAGCTTATCTTCATCAGCAATATTATCTTCACTATAATTATTTTTCTTAATGAAACCTGCTGTATCTACATATTGTTGGTGATCACTTCCAGATAATGAACCAGTGTTTTTAAATTCTGTTTTCATTACATCATCCATGAATTTTTCATCAGTAATTCCTGCTTCATATAGATCTGCTTTTGCATTTAATACATCATTAACATCTATATTGTCCTCTGGTCTCGCATTTTTTGCTATCCATTCTTGTGCTTTTTCTATTTGGTCTTCATTTTTTAGAAGTCTTCTTCTTGATTCTTGATTTTGTCTATCTATTCTCTGATCTCTTGCATACTGTTCTCCACGAGTATCTCTATTCCATGTATCTACTATGTTATCTACTGCATTCATAGCTCTTTGTCCTTGTTTTGGTAAGTCCATAACTCCTCTTGCAGCTCTACCAGCCATATTACCAGCATTTTTACCAATCAAATTTCCTGTAACTGCCCCTGCTGCTGCATATGTAAATGTTTTAGACATATCACCAGTAGTTAATCCTGCTGCTAATCCAACTGTTGCTCCTCCAATTGCTCCTACAGCTCTTAGAAGTCCTTTTCCTGCAAATCCTCCTGCTTTTAGTGCTCCTTTTCCTAATGTTTTTGCTCCTCTTAAAGCAAATTTTCCAACACCTGCTTTTCTTAATGGTGGTTTACCATTATTAGAAACTGCTGGTGGAGTTTCTGGTGGTGTTTGAGTTGGTGTTCCTTCTGAATTATTTTCACCATCTCCTGTACTGTTTTGATCCTCTTCATTTTGATTTAATAATCCTCTTTGTGCCATTCTATCGTTAATAGCAGTTATATTTTGTTCGGCTTCTTGTCTACCAGCTTCATCTGTATATGGATCATCTCTATATTGTTCCCACTGACTTCTTTGTCCTTCTAGATATTGACGTTCTCTTTCATCTTGTTCTTCTTGGCTATATTCAGGATACCCTCTTCTTCTCATCTCATCATCTAGGCTATCTATATATCGTTGCTGTTCTTCTCTCTCCTCATCAGTCATATTTTCATCATCCAAAGCATGTGATGCATTGTCTCTCTGTTGTAGCAGTCTTTCACGTTCTTGTTGATCTTGTTCACTTAGTGTTCTTGTCTGATCTTGCTGATCTTCATCATTACTTCCAGCCATCAATGGTCTTGTATTAGCACCGTCACTATTAAATGCATTTAATTTATCAGTATCATCTCTTTTGGCAAAAACTATTTTACCATCATCTTGATCTCCATCACTATTTCCGCCACTACTGTTCTTTTTTGCATTTGAACTTCCGGCCTTTGCCCAATTTGCCTAATTGATCCCAAGCTTTCATAGCAACCGCTCCACCTGCAAATGATCCAAAGTCTCCTTCTGTTTGAGATTGATCAAGTCTAAACATCTTTTTAATGAATTTCTCTGCTGGTATCAAGAATGCAATTGCAACAATAGCATAAATCGGGTTATTTGTTGCCAAATCAATTGCAGATGATACAAATACAGAATATAAGATTAAGTGTACAGGTTGTATAATAGCATTCATAGTATATTCTTTAAACCATAAATTAAAAGCTTGTGCATGTCCATCTCCTGCTTTATCAATTGGATAGGTTAATGCTACTAATGGTGCTATCATAGTGAAAAACGCCATCCACAAAAACCTCTTAAAGTACATAAATGTAAACATACAAGTATAAATAACTAATGCTAAATAGATAATGGTATATGCTGTTGCATCTTGCCATCGGTCTGCTTGTGCTCTAAATCTAGCTAATCCTACTAAATTAGTTCTAAATTTAAATGTTGAACCTGCATTTGATCCTTCATCACTATGTGTTGCTTGAACAATAATACCATCATCAATTGTAGCAGAAAATAAAGCATTAATATTGTCTGTTAATAATAAAATTCCTGCCATAATGAAGTGTATAACAAAAACTAAACATAATGCTACAAACCAATCTCGAAGAGATTCTTTATATTTAGCTTTATCTGCTGCAGTTGAACTTATTAAAATTCTAATTCCCAAATATACTAATACAGATAATAATCCAACTACCGCAATATTCCTAAAAGATCTATACCACGAAGCAATTGTACTTTGCAATTCTCCTCCTGCTGCTGAGTCTGCTGCATTTGTTGCATCCGCATCCCCATCAATAATAGAAGTATATGTGTTAGGGCTTAAGAAATTAATATCAAAAGCTGCTATATTATCTGCAAAAATATTTTCTGGAGAATATAACATATTTGGAATTTGATATGTAGAAGCATCTAATAAGAATGTTCTTTCATCCATATAATCTGCCGGTACAACAACATCTACCTCTTCATCTTGTATACCATCTACTAGCCATGACCCCGAACCTTCTTCTAGGTTTACATCATCTTGCGCCAGCATAGCAGAGAAGAATTCATCAGATCCTAGCATAAACTTATTTAAAGCTCCCATAATTACATCCCCTAAAGATGCAAATAATTGTACAACTTCTTTTAATAAACCTCCAGCAATATCACCCGCATCAGCATATACATTTTTAGGAATTATACAAGTAAAAAGTATCACTACAATTACTAAGGCTATTACCATCTTTTGTATGATATTGAATTTTGTATGATTCTTCATTTTCTCCTCCTATTTGTTAGCCTGTTCTTCTCCTCATCTTTGCTAATTTATTTAAGTTTGTTTCCACAAATTCAAATTCCTTAGCAGTCGGTGTGATTTGTAAAATGGCAGTATCTCCACCTACCTTCAAAAGGCCTTCTCCTTTTAAACATGTAACTAAAAAGTTTGCTTCTCCTTCACTTAATTTGAATACTTGTTTTAGTTGTTCAATTTCAGATTTATCTTGTGCTAAAAACAATTTTGTATCTGATGATGTTAATACTGCTTGTGCTTCTGGTTTTTCATAAAAATCTTGAAATCTTTGAGATATAATTGCTAAAGAAACATTTCTTTTTCTAGCACGTCTTGCCATTGTATTTAAAAAGTCTACGGCTTCAGGATATGGTAATAACATCCATGCCTCATCAACTAAAACTCTCTTTTGTCTTGCTCTTTTTCTATCTTCACTATTTTTCTTAACATATTTCTCCCATATCCATGAAAGTAATATTTGTTGTGCAAGTGGTCTTGCAAATCTTTCTTCTAGTTGAGAAATATCTAAATTAATAAATGGTGCTCCATCTAATAATTCAAATGTAGATTGACCATCAAAATAAGCCATTTGACCATTATACTCTCTAATATATTGTCTCATAACTTTTAATAGATAGCTATAATGATATTGATAATCCACATTTTTATTTTCTTGTGCCTTTTTTTCTATTCTTTTATACCAACTACCTATTGTTGGCATTTCTTTTTTGTCTTTATATAATTTATCTCCTTTTTGGAAACTTTCTCCTGATTTATAAATACTCATTGGATTACTTGTTATTCCCAAACTAGCATATTCTTCTGATACTGCTTCAGCAATAACCTGTTTTGTTACCTCATTTACTTCTTGACTTCTTGTACTTCCTCTTGCCATAGTTAATAATGCTTGTGTAACGTCTTCTACTTTGTTTTCTACATTTAATACAGTTCTTTCTCTACCTGTAATTTCATCTTTTATATTTTCTGGCTCAATATCAAATAAGTTGATAACTGTTTTTGAGCTTGGACTTAATACAACATTAATGCCACCTAAACTTTCTGCAACAACTTTGTACTCTCCCTCTGCATCTAGTGCTAAGCTTTCTATTCCCATTAAAACTGAAGATCTAGAAATCAATGTTTTCATTGTAACAGATTTACCAGCACCAGATTTAGCAAATATAACCATATTATAATTAGTTAATGATGGGTGGAAATTATCAAACAAAATTGGTGTTCCTGTTTGCTTATTAAATCCTAATGGTACCCCAGTCGAATGCCCTACTTCTGAAGTTGTAAAAGGAAATACCGTTCCCATTGATCGACTGTCAAAAGAATGCACCTTTTTAATTTTATCATCCATTAATGGTAAATTTGATTTAAAAGCTTTTTCTTGGATCGCCCAAGCACTTTTAATACCTACTAATGATTTTGAAACCTCTGTTGCCAACATTTTTGTTAATCTGTCTAAGTCTTCCAAATTATATGTAAATAATGTAGATATAATAGATGCTTCATACATTTTATTATATCCCGCTGCAATTTCATCTCTCAATTGTTCTGCTTCAAATCTTTTTTGGGTTAATGTACTTTCCCTATTAATGTTTCCTCTATCTGCGGCAACAAGCCTTTCTGTCTCCAACTCATTAATAACTTTATTTAACTCATTTTGTGATCTTGATTCTGGAACTGGTGTAATATATATAGATGTATTGATATCTCCGAAAAAGTATAAATCCCTAAACAAATCTGGGAAACTACACATACGAGGTAATGTTGAAACGAAAAAGCTTCTTGCATATCTCGTTACATTTGATATGATTTCCAAATGATCAATCTTAGAAGCATCTATACCAGCAGGAGCTATGATTTCTTTAATTGTACGCTTTTTTAAAATTCCAGGTTCTTCACTATTCATTAACTGTCTTTGCATTTCTTGTTCTTGTAGTTTTCTTTTGGACTTTCTCATTTGCGTTTCCTCCTTCATCATTTTCAATTTCTTTAATTGCTTCCTCAGCAATATCTTGTCCAACATGCGATTGGTTTTCTTTTATAACAAGTTCTGCCATTTTTCTGATTAATTCATCTAAGTTATCTTCTTTTTCTTTAGCAATTCTTTCTGGTCTTGACTTTACTTTCTCTATAGTTTCATTTGCTAAATCAATTGCTCTATCATGTATTAGTTCATCTAATGCTCTTACTTTCTTCTCATATACATCTACTGATGTTGAATATAAGTCTTCATATCCTGCCATCATCGCCTTGTCAATTCCAAATACTTCTGAATCATCTCTGTTATATGCTACATATAATAAATCCACTAGTTCTTTTGAAGTTAATATTTTCCCACTTACAGAACATGAAGATAATGTTCTAATAATAGCTTGAGCATTTGTATATAAATCTGAAAATGCTATATTTCTTATTTCATCTTTATCATATTTTTCTGTATTTTCTTCTGCAAAATATGAAATTATAATAAAATATTTTTTGTTCAAAATATTTCTATTTAAACTCATTTTTTCTGTATTGCTTACAATATCTTTTCCATATTCTAAAAGATTTCTTTGTTTTGTTAATTCAAACCAATATTCATCTAAGTCTGCTGGAGTATACGCATTTGACTCTCTCATTTGATTATATCTAAATAACATTTGATTATATTTATCTTCAATCTCTTTTATCTTGACCTTATATGTAGATATACTTTCTTCTAAATTAATTGTTCTTGTTTGGATATAAATTTGTATAGGGTGTCTTAATGTATTTAAGAATTGTTGGAAACCTTCTTCTACCCCTACTTTTTCAACTCTTGACATCAAGTCATAATTAATTCCTTGGCATTCTATAACCATCAAGAATTTTCTTCCATTTTTTTGAACAATCATATTGTCTTCAATCTTATCAAATTCCATAAAGTCAAAAATAGATTGTTTATTATATTGTTTATATTCTCCTGTTGTCTTATTTTTATCTATGCCATTATTTTTATCATTACCTATCATATCATTTTTTTGGTTCACATCTTTTTTTTGTTTACTGTCTCGGAATTTCAAAATAATTAATACAACTATTAAAATAATTAAAATGACAAAAGCAACACCTAATACAATTGATAATATTCCTGATAATGCATTTGAATCCATATTATTCATCTTTTGTTTCCCCCTCTACATTCCTTTTTTCATCTTGATAAATATATATTTTATTTTTTTGTAATTTAAAGTCTATATATCTTTTTATAACCTCATCTATATTTTCTCCGCCTGTTTTTTTAGTAATTTCAAATGCTGTTGATTCTGGTACCTTAAAAGTCCCTATAACAAAACCGATCAAACCAAAAATACCAACGAACACAATTCCAACCATTTGCATTCCTATAAAGTTAAATATTAAATAAAATAATACTCCTATCAGTACTCCTGCAAACGTAAATATTAAAGCTTTTACTGAAAATACAAACAAGATTCTTCCTTCCCCTTTTACATTTCGTGGTAAATTATATGGTCCCATATGATTCTCCCTTCTAAAAAACACTTTTACTTATATTTTATTATAACAAAAAAACGCAAAAATTGTAACATTTTTGCATAAAAAAGTATAAAATAATATATTTTTAATATAATTGTAATATTTATGTAATAGAAAAACAGAAATTAGATGAGCTAATTTCTGTTTTTTGTTTATGTATTTCTTATGAATTCATTCCATTGAAGAATTGGTAAATAACATTTGCAAAGATTGAACCTGCGAAAATTAATGCTGCACCAACTACGTATGGAAGCATTGATTTTTTGTATTCTGATTTTTCTTCTGCACTTCCTAGCATATATTTAATACCTAGGACAATGATGATAACAACTGATAATACAATACCTACTACTTGGAAAATTCCTACTATATCATTTCCTAGTTCTGTTATTTGTGTTGTTCCTGTTACATTATCTGAACCTGATATATCATCTGGTGTTAATGCAAAACAACTTACTGCTATAGATATGATTGCCATTGTTATTAAAATCATGCTTAGTATTTTTACTACAATCTTATTCATATTTCTTCCTCCTTTTATCCCTAAAAAATATTAATACCTATCTAAATTAAATTATAGCATACATAAAATTTTTTTTCAACATTTTTTATATATTTTGTGCAAATTGGTATATCAAATTTGGTAATAAACTTCCTGTAAATAGTATAAATGCTCCGATTATATATGGTTTTAACGTTTGTTTATAATTTGCTCTTTCTTCTACACTACCTACCATATATTTTATTCCTATTGCCATAAGCATAACCACTGATGCAATTACTCCTATAGTTTGAATAATTCCTAAAATATTATTAGCTGCACTTTCTAATACACTTGAATTTGGATTATTTCCTCTATATTCATCCAGATTTCCTAACCCCAAATCTTGTGATAAACCTCCTCCAGAACTACCACCACTATCTCCACTAGCCTCAGCAAAAGCAACATTATATGGAAGCATAATCAGTATTATTCCTATTATTGTGATTAAAAATATTTTTTTCATGTTCATCACCTCAAATTCCTTGCAATATAGTAACAACTATTTTCCAAATACCAAATGCTCCAAATACCACAACACATCCTACAACATATGGAACTAATAATTTTTTAGCTTCTGCCTGTTCATCTACAGAAGATGTCATTAATTTCAAGCCAATAATTGCTCCTATTATAACAGCTACTACAACACCAATTGCTAATAAAATATTAAACATTGTACCTGAAAAGTTTTGAAGAACATCCTCATTAAGATTTAGTTGTCCATTTGATAGAAAACGGTTTCCTTGTGTTACTAAGTCATCCAATCCTTGTTCTGCACTATCATTTGAACTTGTCTTTTCTGGATATTTATATATTGGTGATTCTGATGTACCATGTGTTTCATCTATAATATCTATAGCTTCATCTTCTCTATAATCACCATTTACCCTGTCTATATACATGGCTTTACCCTCATCGGTAAGTTCAGAATCATCTACATTCTCAATTGTCTCAATCCATTTTTCTTTTAACTCATCTGATATTCCTGCTTCATTTGGATCATTTTGATCTAGCCACTCTCTGATTTGATCAAAAGACCAGTCCATCATCTCATCTTCATCTAAGTTGCCTTCTTGTTCTGCACCAGATAACTCACGAATTTTACTTTGCAATCCCTCCATAATTTTTTCCACTTCTGTATACTCTTCTTCAGGAAAAGACGTAGGATTCATATTACCATAATATGCTTCCATTTGCTCTAAAGTTGCTTGTGCATCTTCTAAATTTAAGTTTAAAGAATCAACCCAAGCGTTTATATCTTCTGCACTTGAAGTATCTTGTACATTTTCTCTAAATGATTCTATGACTGCTAGAGCCTCAAGTGCTTCTGCTTTTACTATCGAAAAATTGCAACATAATGTTATAAATATAAATATTATTAAAATTTTTATAAATAATTGATTTTTCTTCATATTCCTCCCTCCCCCTATTTCAAAATAATTGCTCTTAATATTATTATACTTCATTTTTTGTCACTTTTCAACCATATTTTTATACTCTTATGTTGAAAAATTTTTTTAGCATAAAAAATGATATAAAGCTATTTATACTTTATATCATTTTTGGCGGAGATGAGAGGGTTCGAACCTCCGCGCCCCTTTCGGGACCTAACTGTTTAGCAAACAGTCCCCTTCACCACTTGGGTACATCTCCATATATATTTTAATAAAAGTTAGATAGTTTTATCTTATCTAACTTCTATTTTTTGGCGGAGAGGGTGGGATTCGAACCCACGGTACGCTACAAACGCACGCCAATTTTCAAGACTGGTGCCATAAACCAACTCGACCACCTCTCCATATCGAAGACAAATGTCCAGCGACAGTATTTATCTTAGCATTTTTAAGAACATTTGTCAATAGAAATTTATATATTTTTTGCATTTTGCTATTTTACTATTCATAAATATCAAAACAATCTATTTTCCCAACATATTCCATAGTATTTTTTACATATTCTATTGATTTTTCTACTTCTTGATATACTCTTTCTTCATCTCCATTATAAATTAAAAATTGTGTATTTTCCATATTGTTAATTTTTTCTATTAGTCCATCTTCTCCTTGGCTTCCAAAATTCCCTTTAAGTGGTAAATCAAAGTCTCCATTATTTCTTTTTAGAGGTACCATATATAATGCTGCTTTATCTGAAAGGATAATAACATTTTTCTCATTTTCTTTTATATATTGAATAACTGTTTCATTTTTCTCATATTCTTCTTTTGTTATAATCCCTCCAAAAAATGGATCTTCCCATGAATATGGATATTCTTCGCTTTCTATCGTATTTTTCCATTCTAAAAGATTATATCCTGAATAAGCAATTAATCCTATAATACATATACAATTAATTACAATTGCAATTTTACATATTTTTTCTTTAAAATCTTTAAATAAATTGTATATTATATACACTAAATTTATCACACTAAAGCTCATTACTAATATAACATGAAATTGGTTAAAAATAGGATATGCTACAAATGCAAAAACTATTGAAAAAATTAATAATCGTTTTATATTTTCTTCTTGCTCATTTGTAAAACATTTCTTTTTTATTACTAATACACTTGCTACTATATTTAATATTGTAATTGCTACCAAGTATGCTAAGCTTTTAAATTCAAAAGCTACATTTTTATCTGCAAATTCTAATATACCACCAAACGTATAATCAAAAAAATTATATAAAATATCATTACAAAATAGAATTAGTAGAAATAAAAATATTCCTAAAATTATAAATATGATATACTGTATTCCTTTTTTTATTTTTTCTTCTTTAGAATTATTAGAAACTATCAAATATATGATATTTGCAATAATATAATATATTCCTACTGTTTGCTTTGTTAAAAATGCAAGAACTGTAAGGATAGCTTGCAATATATAATTTTTTTGAAATCGTTTATTAGTTAAAAGATATATTCCCAAGATAACAAATAGCATAGCCATTTGGTTGTAATTAAATCCTGTTCTTATTAGTGGAAAACTAATAAGTCCAGTAAATCCTAAAGAGATAAATCCCAAATTTACAAGTAGAGAAATTGATTTTGGTATTTCCAATTTTTTAAGTAGTTCATATATAAGTAAATAATAAATTGTCATTAACACACAATGACTTAATCTAAAGATTACTAAATTTGCTCCAAATAAATGAAATATGAATTCTGCACACCAAAAAAATAATGGTGTAATAATAACATTAAATTCTTTATATATTTCATATCCATTATACATTTTATATATACTTTGAAGATTCCATATTTCATCTGTTGCTACAATCGACATATTAAGTGTAATACCAACAGAAATGCATAATACCATCAAAAAGATAATGATATCATCTTTTTCTTTTATTTTGCTAATTATTTCTTTCATTATTCCTTTATCCTATATATATTTTGATTTTCCATTGCTTTTTGAATTGCTTGTTGCTCTTCTTCTGAAATTGTATATGTTGATTTTCCATTTTCTACAGGTTTTGCATAAATATTTGACATTTCTCTTGAGTAAATTCCATTTAGTACAACTCCATTATTTTTTTCATCTAACATTGCAAGTGCAAAACTCAAATCGCTTCCAGTATCTTTAAAAGCATTATATCTAACAATTCCGATTTTTTGTATGCAATTTGCCATGTTTGCATCAATGGAATTAATAATTTCTCTAATCTCCGCATTTTGTTTTTCTACTCTTTCCACTCTATACATATAGTTTTCTAGGTCTTCTTCTATATTATTTCCATTTCCTAATTTATTTATAAAAGTTTTATATTTTTTGTTTATTGAAAACAATTTTACTAGTAAAACAATAAAGGCTATTACTAGTATACATAAAACTACAGATATTACTATTAAAAAATTATCTGTTTTTAAAAAATCTATGAACATTTCCATTACTTACATCATTCCTTTCTAAAGGTTCTAATCTAATTAAAAAAAATTACTTTTTTCAATTTTCTATCTTATTTGATTAACCCTAATATTCTCTCTAAATCATCATTAGATGTATATTCTATTATAATCTTTCCTCTTCTTTTTCCCGGGTCTAATCTAACTTTAGAACCAAAGAAACTTTGAAAATTGTCTTCTATACTTTTGTATAAGATATGATTTCTATCTAATTCTTCTTTCGTTTCTTTTACTCTTGCTTTTTTTTCAACTTGTCTTACAGTAGCACCTCTTTCTAGCATCTGAATTGCTGTCTTATACTGTTTTTCTGGATCTGTAATTGCCAATAATGCTTTACAGTGTCCTTCTGATAATTTACCCTCTTTTGCCATTTCTAATACTCGTGGTTCTAAATTTAAAATTCTAACAATATTAGCGATAGTACTTCTTCCTTTTCCTAATTTTTTAGCTACTTCTTCTTGTGATAATCCATAATTATCGATTAATGTTCTAACTCCTACTGCTTTTTCATAAGGATTTAAGTCTTCTCTTTGCATATTTTCAATTAGTGAAATTTCTGAATTAATTCTTTCATTGTCTTCTCTTATAATTGCTGGAATTTCTGTAAGACCTGCTATTTTAGATGCTCTCCATCTTCTTTCTCCTGCTACAATTCCATAATATCCATCTTTTTTTGTAACAACAATTGGTTGTATTAAACCATATTCTTTAATAGAATCTGCTAATTCTTCTAGTGCTTCTTGATCGAAGTTTTTCCTTGGTTGATCTCTATTAGGCTCAACCTCTGTTATTTTTAAATTTTTTAATGTATCATTTTCTTGCATTTGTTCTTCTTCTGGCGCTGGTCCAAATAGTGCATCTAATCCTTTTCCTAATCCTGACATTTTTGCCATTGTGATTCCTCCTTTTTACATCATGTGTTTTGCTTTTTTCTCTTCTTCATTGATCTTTAGAAATTCTTTTGCAAATTTCATATATGCCTTTGCCCCTTTAGATTTTGGGTCATATTCTGTGATTGGCATACCATAACTTGGTGCCTCACTTAGTCTTACATTTCTTGGTATAACTGTTTTATAGACTTTGTCATTAAAATATTTTTTTACTTCTTTTACAACTTGATTAGATAGGTTTGTTCTAATGTCATACATGGTTAATAAAGCTCCTTCTATCATAATTGCTTTATTTAAATGTTTTTTTACTAAATTTACAGTATTTAACAATTGCCCTAATCCTTCTAATGCAAAATATTCGCACTGTACAGGTATTAAAACACTGTCTGAAGCTGTAAAAGCATTTAATGTAATTAATCCCAAAGATGGTGGACAATCAATAAAAATATAGTCAAATGTATCTTTTACATTTTCTAATTTTTCTTTTAATCTTTGCTCTCTTGACATCATTGACACTAATTCTACTTCTGCCCCAGCCAAATTCATATTTGAAGGACATAATATTAAATTTTTGATGACTGTTTTTTGAAATGCATCTTTTAATTCTGTGTCATTTACTAATATGTCATAAGTAGAAAATTCTACTTCCTTTTCCACTCCTAACCCACTTGTAGCATTTCCTTGTGGGTCAGCATCTATTAACAACACTTTTTTACCTTTCTTTGCCAATATAGTACTTAAATTTACTGTTGTTGTTGTCTTTCCAACACCACCTTTTTGGTTTGCAACTGATATTATTTTTCCCAAAACTCTTCGCCTCCATTTTTAGTTAACATTTACTCTTTTGTTTATTTGTGTTCTACTATAATCATATATAAATATAAAAAAAAAGTCAATAAAAATCTATAATTTTTTTGACTTTTTTTCTTCCATTTTTTCTTTAATTATAAAGTGGCTCTTTTGAAGGTGTACCAGGCTTTCTAGGGAATTTTGAAGGTGTTGACTTTTTCTTTTCTACAATAATAACATTTCTCTTATTATCACTTTTTGGAAGTGTAAATGTATCTACTTTTTGAATATTTCCTCCTAATATATCTATTGCCTTTTGACTTTTTAAAAATTCTTCTTCTATTTCTGATCCTTTCATGCAAATACTAATTCCACCTACCTTAACCATTGGTAACATATATTCTGATAGTGTGGTTAAGTTTGCTACGGCTCTTGAAGTTGCTATATCATAACTTTCTCTATATTTACGATTTTTCCCATATTCTTCAATTCTAGCATGAACTGCATGTATCTTTTTCAAGTTTAATTGTTGGATTACTTCTTCTAAAAAGTTAATTCTTTTATTTAGAGAATCTAATAAAGTAATCTCTATATCTTGTCTCATAATTTTTATTGGAATACCAGGAAAACCTGCTCCTGTTCCAATATCAATTAATGTTTGTTCTTTATTAATATATTTTAAAATCGTTAAAGAATCTATAAAATGTTTCAATATAATTTCTTTTGGTTCCACAATTGCAGTTAAATTGATTTTTTCATTCCACTCAATTAATAATTGCATATATTGATAGAATTGTTGCAATTGTTCCTCTGTAAACGTAATATTAATTTCTTTTCCATATTCTATCATTAAATCAAAAAACGTTTTTCGTTCCATTTCTTTTTCTTAGTCAATTGGGGACGTGCCAAAATGGACAATTTTTGTTCAAAAGGGACAGACCCTAAAAGAATTATATATAATCAGACAATAAGGTCTGTCCCTTTTGAACAAAAATTGTCCATTTTGGCACGTCCCCAATTGACCAAATTTCTCCTTTCCTTTAATAATTTCTATTTTGTTTTTAATTGTTGCAAATAAATTAAAAGCACAGACACATCAGCTGGTGAAACTCCTGATATTCTTGAAGCTTGTCCAATAGAGTGTGGTTTAAATTTATTTAATTTTTGTCGTCCTTCTAAACTAATTCCTTTAATTTTTTCATAATCAATATCTTCTGGTAATATTTTTTCTTCTAATTTTTTAAATTTTTCTACTTGTTCTTCTTGTAATTTTATATATCCTTCATATTTTACTTGTATTTCTACTTCTTCTTGTTCTTGTTTAGAAAGATTTGGTCTATTTTCATCAATTTGTGCAAGTTTTTCATATGTTATTTCTGGTCTTTTTAATAGTTCAGACATTTTTGTACCAGTTGTCAATGCTGAAGTTCCCTGTTCTACGAGAAATTTATTTACTTTTTCTGTTGGTTTTACAATACATTTTTTTAATCTTTCTTTTTCTTTCTCGATATTTTCTTTTTTATTTAGAAATTTTTCATATCTTTCATCTGATATTAATCCTATTTCATGCCCTATTTCTGTTAAACGTAAGTCAGCATTGTCTTGCCTTAAAAGTAGCCTATATTCTGCCCTTGAGGTCATCATTCTATATGGTTCATTAGTTCCTTTTGTAGCAATATCATCAATTAAAACTCCAATATATGCTTGTGATCTATCTAAAATTAACGGTTCTTTCCCCTTTATTTTTTGTGTTGCATTAATTCCTGCAATTAATCCCTGTGCAGCTGCTTCTTCATAGCCAGATGTTCCATTTATTTGTCCTGCCATAAACAATCCATCTATTCCCTTATATTCTAATGATAACTTTAAATTAGAAGGATCTATACAATCATATTCAATGGCATATGCTGGTCTTGTAAATTCTGCATGTTCTAAACCTGGTATTGTTCTATAAAGAGCAATTTGTACATCTTCTGGTAAAGATGAGCTCATTCCTTGTATGTACATTTCTTCTGTATCTAAACCAACAGGCTCTACAAATGCTTGATGTCTTGGTTTATCACTAAATCTAACTACCTTATCTTCGATAGAAGGACAATATCTAGGTCCTGTTCCTTCTATTTTTCCTGCATATAATGGTGATCTATGTAGATTATCTCTTATAATTTTGTGAGTTTTTTCATTTGTGTAAGTTAAATAACAATCTACTTGTTCAAATTCTTTTGGTTCATCCTCGAATGAGAATGCTTCAATTCCTTGATCTCCTTTTTGTACTTCCATTTTACTAAAATCAATACTTCTTCTGTTAATTCTTGCTGGTGTTCCTGTTTTAAATCTTACTAAAGGAATTCCTGATTTTTTTAAAACGTCTGATAGTTGGTTAGCTGCTGCTACCCCATCAGGTCCACTTTCTTTTGAAAATTCTCCTATAAAAATTTTTCCTTTTAAATATGTCCCTGTTGCCAAAATAACAGCTTTTACATGATACACTGCTCCCACATCTGTCTTAATTGCTTTTACTTTTCCGTTGTCAATGAGGATATCTACTATCTCCCCTTGTTTTACTTCTAGGTTTTCTTGTTTCTCCAGTGTATGCTTCATTTCTGCTTGATAGCGTTTTCTATCTGCTTGTGCTCTTAGCGAATGTACTGCTGGTCCCTTAGAAGTGTTTAACATTTTGATTTGTATCATTGACTTATCAATATTCTTTCCCATTTCTCCACCTAAGGCATCTATTTCTCTTACAAGATGGCCCTTAGAACTTCCTCCAATATGTGGATTGCATGGCATATTGGCAATGGCTTCTAAACTAATAGAAAATATTAATGTTTTCATTCCTAATCTTGCAGCAGCAAGTCCTGCCTCACATCCCGCATGTCCTGCCCCTACAACTGCTATATCATATTCTCCTGCATTATATTCCATTTTTTTCTCCTCTCTTTATCTAAAATAGTAAAAAAAGATTTATTTTTTCATTCCCTGTGAAACAGAAAGTTATGTTTTGTTCATTTTATTTTTTAATTTTTACTTTTTAGTAAATTGAACTTTTGAATAGTGCTAAATAGGCGGTCTTTTGTTTGGCGAACAAGGTATACATAATACCTGCTTTTTATGAAACAGTTTGCTGAAGTTTGCTATTTTGCTTAAGTTGCTCGATTTTTGTTCGCCCCTTGTTTACCTTTATTTTAGAGTAAATTTTTTAAACTTTTCTGTTTCTTTTTTACTATTTTTTTAATATTTGTTCTTTTTTATGTTTTTTAGAATATTGTCTATAAGTATTTTATCACCTAGTGTTATTTGCTTTCAAAATCCGTTTTAATCGTATTTTTACTTTTATTTTATAAATTATACTATTTTTGATTGTTTTTGTCTTATTTTTGATTTTCAAAGCAATTTTACTTCTTATTTTCCTAAACAGAACTTTGAAAAAATTTCGTTAATAATATCTTCTGTGACAAATTCTCCTGTAATAGTTCCTATATCTTCTAAAATATCTTTAATATACACTGCTACAATATCAATTGGCATATTTTCTTCCAATGTATGTTTTGCTTTTTTTACACTTTCAATTGCCTTACTAATTAATTTTTTATGTCTAATATTAGTAATCACAAGTTCATTGTCTAATTGAATCTCATTTAATTCAAACAATTTTGTGATTTCATCATATAATTTTTCAATCCCAACATTATTTAAAGCAGAAATTTCTATTACACTATCTGTTAATTCTTTAAAAATAGGATCATTTTTTTGAATTTCTGTTGTTAAATCAATTTTATTTAATAAAATAATGGATTTTTTTCCTTTTATAATTTCTAAAATTTCTTTATCTTCTTTAGACAATTTCTTTGATGCATCAAAAATCGCAATAATTAAATCAGCTTCTTTAGCAATTTCTTTAGATTTGTGAATTCCTATTTTTTCTACTTCGTCCTTTGCATTTCTAATTCCTGCTGTATCAATTAGTTTTAAAGGTATTCCATTAATATTCACAAATTCTTCTATTGTATCTCTTGTTGTCCCCTCAAACTCTGTTACAATAGCTCTATCTTCTTTCAAAATACGATTTAAAAGTGATGACTTCCCTGCATTGGGTTTTCCTATAATAGCCGTTTTTATGCCTTCTTTTATTAGTTTTCCATTATCAAAGCTTTTTTCTAATTTAGTAAGTTTTGTTCCTACACTATCTAACATATTTAAGATTTCTTGATTTGTCACATCTTCTACATCATATTCTGGATAATCAATAGACACTTCAATATTAACCATTACATCCAAAATTTCTTGCTTGATTCTTAAAAGTTCTTCTGATAAGCCTCCTTCTAGTTGTTTAATGCTAGCTTGCGCTTCCTTTTCACTTTTGGCATTAATTACATCAATAACAGACTCTGCTTGTGTCAGATCAATTCTTCCATTCAAAAAAGCTCTTTTGGTAAACTCACCCGGTTCAGCTAGAATTGCACCATTTTTTAGGCATAATTCTAATATTTTTTTAACAATAATATTTCCTCCATGTGAGTTAATTTCACACATATTTTCAGCTGTATAGCTTTTAGGTGCCTTAAAATACGAAACTAATACCTCATCAATAATAGTATCTTTTTCCACAATATGCCCATATTTCATACGATATCCCTTTATATCTTCAAGGGCTTCTTGTTTTTTAGGCACAAAAATTTTATTTAAAATCTCAAAACAGTTTTCTCCACTCATGCGGATAATTCCAATTCCTCCAATTCCGTGGAGCCGTAGAAATGGATGCAATTGTACTCATAAAAATACACCTCTCTTTTTTATTCTAAATTATTATATCATATTATGTCAATTTTTAAAATATTTTTGTTTTTATATTCTAGAAAATACAATTTCATATAATAAAAAAATGAGGTCAAAAGTCATATTACATGCATTTGCTGTAAAATTTGACCTTTGACCTCAAATTTTATTAATTTTTTTGTATTACCTTGATTTTTTTAATGAAATTACAATTCTTCTATTAGGTTCTTCTCCTATACTTTCTGTTTGTACTTTATCATTTTGTTGTAATTTGCTATGTATAATTTTTCTTTCATATGCTTGCATTGGTTCTAATTTTATTGGTTTTCTTGTTCTAATTACTGTTTTTGCAACCTTTTCTGCAAGTTCTTCTAATGTTTTTTCTCTTTTCTCTTTATAGCCTTCGATATCTAAGATTACTCTTACTTTTTTATCAATTTCTCTTCCTGCAATTGCTGATAAAATGTTTTGGAAAGCATACAATGTCTCTCCCCTATACCCTATTAAAAATCCTAGATTTTTATTAGATAATTCTACTATTAAGCCTGTTTCGTCTCTTTTTATGTTATATGTTGTTTCTTCTGGTAATTGTGGTAATAATTCTTCTATAAAGTTTTTTACATTTTCTTCTGCTTTATTTAACTCTTCCTCAGTCAATTCTATTATTTTTCTAGGTTTAATTTCTTTTTTTTCTGCCTTTTCTTCTTTTAACTTCATTTCTACTTTAACTACTCTTGGTGCCAAAATACTGAAAAAACTTCTTTTTTCTTCATTCTCTAATACTTTTATTTCTACTTTATCTCTAGGAACTCTCAATTGTTTTAAGCCATTTTCGATGGCTTCTTTTGTAGTTCTTCCTTCAGAAATAATCGTTTTATCCATCTTGCTACTCCTCCTCAGATTTTATCACTTTATTTAAAATTAATCTTTCTAAGATCATCAAAATATTATTTGTTAACCAATATAAAGCTAGTCCTAATGGTGCAATAATAGCAACTGATAAAGACATTAATGGCATAAACCATGACATCATCTTATTAGTTTGCATTATAGCATCCATTTCATTCTTTTCTTCTGGAACTAATTCTTTTCCAGTTGTTTCTTCAAGTATAACACCATCTTTTGCTTCTTTCTGCGTCTTTTCTTGCATTGAAGTTGACAATCTAATTGATACAAATGATGAAAGGATATATAATACAGGGATAATATATACTGTAATATCTGTTAAATGCTGTTGTGGTACTTTACTTAAATCTAACCCTAAGAAATTCATTTCTAGATTTGCCCTATCAATATATTTATCATCTGGGTTTTGTTCTTTTAAAAATTCATATTCTCTTATAATATCTATTTCTGGATAAGCTGTGCTTACGGCTCTGCCACTTTCCTGTAATTGTGATACATATTGATTAATATTTTCTGTTGGTATTTTTTGCATATATGTTAATGGTGATCTTACCAAATAAAAAATTGAAAATAAAAGAATAATTTGTATAATTGCAGTTAAGCATCCACTAAATGGACTCATTTTTTCAGTTTTATATAATTCCATTACTTCTTGATTCATCTTTTCAGGATTATTTTTATACTTAAACTGAATAATTTTCATTTTTTCCTGAAGTTTTGCCGATTTTTTCAAAGTTTTTTGCTGTTTAACAGAAAATGGAATAAATATTATCTTCATGATAACTGTAAAAAGTATAATGGCTAACCCATAATTGTTTATAATACCATACATAAACGATAACAAGTAGCCAAAAATATTTGCAAAAAATTGAAACATTTGCGTTCCTCCTAGTTTCACTTTAATGGATCATATCCACCTTTTGAGAAAGGATTACACCTCAATATTCTCTTTATCGCTAACAAACCACCCTTAAATATGCCATATTTTTCAATTGCTTGCTTTGCATATTCTGAACATGTAGGATAGTATTTACATCTTACGCCTTTCTCTTCTAACCAATAAGAGATATGTTTTTGATAAAAATTGATGAATTTTAATATAATTTTTTTCATTCTATTCCTCTAAAAACATTTCTGCTTCTTTAAAAATTTTTTGGATATCTTTTTCCACATATGAATAACAAGCTTGTCTAATATCTTTCTGCTTTTTCCATAAAAAAACCATGTCATAGCCTATTTTTATTTGATTTTCTATATTTTTATAATTTTCTCTAATAATTCTTTTAACATAGTTTCTTTTAACTGCTTTTCCTAATTTTGAACTAATAGCAATTCCTAAAAAGTTTTCGTGCTTATTATTTTTTTTTATAAAAACCACTATATATTTTCCAAAATATGGTTTTCCTCTGTTTAAAACATTTCTAAATTCGTAATTTTTCTTTAACATTTTTGTATATTTCATTCTTAACCCCTTTTCTATCGTCAAGAAAAGCCTAAAAAAATGAAAAAAACATTTCTATTTACCGAAAAAGGCTCGCGATTGCGGCCTTTTTCATGGTATAGGAAAATTGCCTTTTCCTTTACTACAAAAATAACTTTAATATATTAAACTAAGCACTTAATTTTTTTCTACCTTTTGCTCTTCTTGCCTTTAATATATTTTGTCCTGATCTTGTTTTCATTCTTTTCATAAATCCGTGTTCTTTCTTTTCTTGTCTGTTTTTTGGTTGATATGTTCTTTTCATCTACTCGCACCTCCTATTGTTTTTATATATATAAATTCCTAAACGGAAAATATTTGCAAAAAAGTTAGCATATCGATTATACATTAAGTTTACTTGCGTTGTCAAGGGCTTTTCCATATTTTTTCATTTCTGTGTTTTATTTTTTATTGTTTAGAAAAATTTAACCTTTAACTTAATATTATATAAATTTTTTTGTAATATTTTTGTAAAAAAACTATAGTTTTCCACAGTTTTTTAAGATGTTTTCCACAATAAAAAAATTTTTTCCACAATTGTATTGACTTATTTTATATAATTTTGTTATTATATGGAATGTACAAAAAATATTCATTTTTTGTTGAAAATACTTAAATTTTTGTTCGCATAAAAAACATATTTCTTTACAGAATTATTACAATATTATCAACAATTGTGGATAACTTTGTGGATAACTTTTTAAGAAGGGATGATAAAATGGCAATCGATAAAGAAGAATTAGTTGCAAAAATAAAAGAACTACTAAAACCAGAAGTTACAAAAATATCTTATGATACTTGGATTTTACCTTTAGACATAAGAAGTATTGATGGTGATAATATTGTTTTTACAACCATTTCAGAATTTCAAAAAGATTTTATAGAAAATAAATACAGAAGTTTAATTTTTAATACTTTACGATATATAACTAATAAAGATTGGACATTTTCTGTTATAGACCTATCTAAAGAGGATCAAAACACCAAAGGTGATGAATTGGTTATTAAAGATAATAAAAATTCAAACTCAGCTGAAGTAGAAACAAATAAATCTACTTTAAATCCAAAATATACCTTTGAAACCTTTGTTGTTGGAAACAGTAATCGTTTTGCACATGCAGCAGCTCTTGCAGTAGGGAATGAACCAGGAAAGGCGTATAATCCATTATTTTTATATGGAGGAGTTGGACTAGGAAAAACTCACTTAATGCATGCAATTGGAAATCGTATTTTAGAAAATAGTGCCAATACTAATGTGTTATATGTTACATCAGAAAAATTTACTAATCAATTAGTAAATGCTATTAAAGACAATAAAAACGAAGTATTTAGAAATAAATACAGAAGTATTGATGTCCTTCTAATAGATGATATTCAATTTATAGCAGGTAAAGAACGTATTCAGGAAGAATTTTTCCACACATTTAATTCTCTATATGAAGACGGTAGACAAATTATTATCTCTAGTGATAAACCTCCTAGAGACATTCAATTCTTAGAAGATAGGTTAAAGTCTAGGTTTGAATGGGGATTACTTGCAGACATTTCTTGCCCAGATTATGAAACGCGTTTAGCTATTTTAAGAAAAAAAGCACAAGATGAAAATATTTTAATTGACGATTTTATTTTATCTGATATAGCTAATAAAATTGATTCTAACATTAGAGAATTAGAAGGAGTATTTAATAAAATTGTAGCAAGAGCCTCTTTAATTCATAGTCCAATAACTATAGAATTAGCAGAAAATATCATTAATGAATTCAAATATGAAAGTGAAAAAGTAATTTCTTGTGATTTTATTAAAGAAACTGTTGCTAAATATTTTAGTATTGATAAAGATGATTTAGCTGGAAATAAACGTTCAAACGATATTGCTTTTCCAAGGCAAATTGCAATGTATTTGTGCAGAGAAGTAGCTAATATGTCTTTTCCACAGATTGGCGTTGACTTTGGGGGAAGAGATCATTCAACAGTTATGCATGCTTGTAAAAAAATAGAAAAAGAAGTAAAAGAAAAAAGTAATACTAAGTTAATTGTGGATAGTGTGAAAAACATTATCATAAATGGAAAACAATAATAAAATTGCACTTTGTAAACACATTTTTAAAATTTGTGTTTGACAGAAAATTTGTTCCCAAAAAGATATTCTTTCTATTCTTACGGAATAGCTTAAAAGACTATCCACAGCCTTACTGTTAATAACCTGTTTAAAAAGTGTTTATAACTTAGTTTTACACAATTGTAACAAAACGATGTGGATAAAATTTAAAGTTTTCCACTGAATTATAAACAGTAATTTTGCTAGGGATTGTAACTATCAACATAGTTTTCCACAGTTTCCACAGCCCCTAATACTATTACTACTAAAAATATTATATTAATTATAAGGAGGAAATGGCCATGAAGATAATTTGTTATAAAGACAAAATGATTAAAGCCTTAAATTCCGTAGTAAAAGGTGTAGCTTCTAAAACAACAATGCCTATACTAGAAGGAATTTTTATTCAAACAAATGATAATGAAATAAAATTAACAACCTATGATTTAGAAATAGGAATAGAATATGTAATGGAATGTGAAGTAGAAGAACAGGGAAGTACAGTTGTAAATGCAATCATGTTTAGTGAAATTATTAGAAAATTACCTGATACAGAAATAAAAATATCAGTAAATACAAATAATTTACTAGAAATAGAATGTGAAGGTTCTTTATATAAATTAGCAACTATGAATCCAGAAGAATTCCCAGAATTACCTAAAATAGAAGTAGAAAATTCTATAGAAATAGATCAAAATGTATTAAAAAATATGATTAGAAGAACAATTTTTGCAGCAAGTACTGAAGAAAGTAGACCGATATTTACAGGATGTTTATTTGAGATTCAAAATAATAAATTAAGTTTAGTCGCTGTAGATGGTTTTAGATTAGCATTAAGAACAATTTTTTTAACAAAACAAAGCAATGATTTTAGTGCAGTTATACCAGGAAAAACATTAATTGAATTAAATAAAATAATTACAGATTCATTTGAACCAATAAAAATAGGGGTTTCTAAGAACCAGGCTTTATTTGAAATGGATAATTGTAAAATTGTTACAAGAATTTTAGATGGAGAATTCTTAAACTATAAAAACGTTATTCCAAATACTTGGGAAACAAGAATAAGAGTAAATAAAAACAATATACAAGATAGTTTTGAAAGAATTAGTTTAATTTCTTCTTCATCAGTAGAAAAAGAAAAAAAATATCCTGTAAAAGTACAGGTAGATATCGGAAAAGTAACGATTTTATGTACAAATCAAACAGGAGATGCAAAAGAAGAATTATATGTTTCAACAGAGGGAAAAAACCTTGAAGTTGGTTTTAATCCAAAGTATTTTTTAGATAGTTTGAAAGCGATTGATGATGAAGAAGTATATATAGAATTTGGAAGTAGTATTTCTCCATGTTTAATAAAATCAGTGGAAAATAATGATTATGTTTATATGATTTTACCAATTAGACTAAAAGAGGATTAAGATTGAAAAATATTTACAATTTTGACAAGGTGGAAGAAATTCTACCTTTCTTTTAAATTATAGGAATTTGCAATTATTATAAAAAATAATATTGTATTATTCACAGATTATTAACGAATTGTGGATAACAAACAAAAAAATAAGATATAAACATTCAAAATATAATAAAAATACAATAAAAGCAAATTTAAATAAATTAGAAAAAAATTAAAAAAAATAGAATAAATTAGAAAAAAAAAGAAAACAAAAGAATATAATAAAATGTAATAAAATATAAAAAATGAAAAATGAAAAAAATAGAATAAAATCGAAAAAAAAAGAATAAATTAGAAAAAAAGAAAATAAAAATATATTAAAAAAATAAAAAAATTAAAAAAAATAAAATAAAAATTTTTTAAAAATAATATAAAAAATAAAATATAAAAAAAATAAATTAAATAAAAATTAATAAATTATTTTTATTTAATTTAGAAAAATAATTAATAAAAAAAATAAATAAATAATTAATTAATTAAAAAATAAAAAAAAAATAAATAATAAATAAATAATCTAATAAAATATTATAAAAAAAATAATTATGAACAATTATTAAAAAAATTGAAAAAAGAAAAAATATAAAAAAATAGAAAAAAACAACACACGAAAATCAAAAATAAGCTAATTTTATTTTTTAATAATATAATTTTATATATAAAAAATAAAAAAATTAAAATTAAAAATTAATTTTTTGAAAAAAAACAACGCGTGAAAATCAAAAATAAGACGATTTTATTTTTTAATAATATAATTTAATGTTAAAAAATAATGAAAAAAATCAGAAAAATTAGAAAAAAATAGAATAAAAAAGATAAAAAAGTTTTACACAAATGGAGAAGAATATGTGGATAAGTAAGATCAATTTAATTAATTTTAGGAATTATGAAAAAGAAAATATAGAATTAAATAATCATATAAATGTTTTTTATGGAGAAAATGCACAAGGAAAAACAAATATTATTGAAAGCATTTTTTTATGTAGTATGGGAAAATCTTTTCGAGCGAAAAAAGATATAGAAATGATTCAACTTGGAAAAGAAAATGCAAGTATAGAAATTTTTTATGAAAAGTCTGATAGATGTGGAAAAATAAAAATAGATATAGCAAATAAAAAAAATATTTATTTAAATGGAATTAAATTAAAAAAATTAAGTGAATTATTAGGTAATATTAATGTAGTAATTTTTACACCAGATGATATTCATATTTTAAAAGGTGGTCCGCAAAATAGAAGACGATTTTTAGATATTATGATTAGTCAATTAAAACCAAATTATATGTATAATTTAAATTTATATTTAAAAACCATTGAAGAAAGAAATCATTATTTAAGACAAATAAGAGAAGAACATAAACCAGAAGAAATGCTAGATATTTGGGATGAAAAATTAATAGAATATGCAGAAATAATTTGTGGATATAGAAAAACATTTATAGAAAAAATTCAGGAAAAAATAACAAAAATTCATCAAGAAATTACAGATAATAAAGAAGAAATAAAAATAGAATATCATACAGATTGTGAAAGTAAAGAAAAATATAGACAATTATTAAAAGAAAGAAGAAAATTAGATATTATAAAAGGATATACAACAAAGGGAATTCATAGAGATGATTTTTATATAACAATAAATGATAAAGATTTAAGTACATATGGGTCTCAAGGACAACACAGAACAGCAATCTTATCTTTAAAAATGGCGGAATTAGAAATTATCTATGACGAAATTGGAGAATATCCAATACTATTATTAGATGATTTTATGTCAGAATTAGATGAAAAAAGAAGAAAACATTTATTAGAAAAAATTGAAAATATACAAGTCATTATTACATGTACAGATAAAATAAAACTTGAAAATAAAAATATTTTAATATATAATGTTAAAGACGGAAATGTTAGAAAAGAAAATCAAGAGTTTTAGGAGGAAAGACAAATGGAAAAATATAATCATAAATATGGTGCAGAACAAATACAAGTATTGGAAGGGCTTGAAGCCGTAAGAAAAAGACCAGGTATGTATATAGGTAGTACATCTATTAGAGGACTTCATCACTTAGTATATGAAATTGTAGATAATGGTGTTGATGAAGCATTAGCAGGATATTGTACAGAAATTAATGTTATTATAGAAGAAGGAAATGTTATTTCTGTAACAGATAATGGTAGAGGAATACCAGTAGAAATCCATCCAAAGACACATATATCAACAGCAGAAACTGTATATACAGTTTTACATGCTGGAGGAAAATTTGGTGGAGATAGCGGATATAAAGTATCAGGAGGACTACATGGTGTAGGTGCTTCTGTAGTAAATGCGTTATCTACTTGGGCAGAAGTTACAATTAAAAGAGATGGTGGACTTTATCAAATGTCTTTTGAAAAAGGAAAAACTGTTAAAAAACTAGAAAGAATAGGAGATGCAGAAGGAACAGGAACAAAAGTAAGATTTTTAGCAGATGATACGATTTTTGAAAGTTTAGATTATGATTTTGAAGTATTGGAAAAACGTTTTAGAGAAATTGCCTTTTTAACAAAAGGATTAAAAATCACAATTGAAGATCAAAGAGAAGAAACACCAAAAAAATCAGAATTTTGTTATGAAGGTGGTTTAGTATCTTTTGTAGAATATTTAAATAAAAATAAAGAAAAGTTACATAAAACACCAATATATATTGAAAAAGATGGAGAGGTACCAGTAGAAATTGCAATCCAATATACATCAAGTTATTCTGAAAATATATATACATTTGTCAATAATATTAATACTATTGAAGGTGGAACACATTTAGAAGGATTTAAAAGAGCATTAACAAAAGTCATGAATGATTATGCAAGAGCACATAACATTCTAAAAGAAAAGGATAGTAATTTACAGGGAGAAGATATTAGAGAAGGTATTACAGCAGTTGTATCTGTAAAAGTAAAAGAACCACAATTTGAAGGACAAACCAAAACAAAACTAGGGAACAGTGAAGTTACAGGTGTAGTTCAAAGTATGGTTAATGAAGCACTTGCTACTTTCTTAGAAGAAAATCCAACAGTTGCTAAAGCAATACTAGAAAAATGTATAAGTGCATCAAGAGCAAGGGAAGCAGCAAGAAAAGCTAGGGAATTAGTAAGAAAGAAAAGCAATTTAGAAACTTCAACTTTACCAGGAAAATTGGCAGATTGCAGTAGCAAAAATGCAGATGAATGTGAAGTATATATTGTTGAGGGAGACTCAGCAGGGGGAAGTGCAAAACAAGGAAGAGACAGAAAGTTCCAAGCAATATTACCTCTATGGGGAAAAATGTTAAATGTAGAAAAAGCAAGAGCAGATAAAATTTATGGAAATGATAAATTAAATCCAGTTATTGTTGCTATTGGAGCAGGAATTGGTGCAGAGTTTGATGTTACAAAAATAAGATATGGAAAAGTAATTATCATGGCAGATGCCGATGTTGATGGTTCACATATTAGAACTTTATTATTAACATTTTTCTTTAGATATATGAGACCATTAATAGAAAATGGAAATGTATATTTGGCACAACCACCATTATATAAATTGTCTAAAAAAGGAATGGAAGATAGATATTGTTATGCAGAAGATGATTTAGAAAAAGCATATAAAGAATTAGAGGAAAAGGGAATTACAAGAGATTCATTATCTTTACAAAGATATAAAGGTTTAGGAGAAATGAATCCAGAACAATTATGGGATACAACAATGAACCCAGAAACTAGAATTCTTATAAAAGTTACAATGGAAGATGCTATAAAAGCAGATGAAATCTTTACATTATTAATGGGAGATGAAGTTGAACCAAGAAGAGAATTTATACAACAAAATGCAAAATATGTAAAGAATTTAGATATTTAAAAAAATTATATAAAATTTAATGGCAGATAATAAACAAAATTATCTGCCATTAATCTATAAAGCTAATAATAATCGCTGTTAAAACAAATATAAATAACTTTCAAATCTAACATATATTGCTATATGAATAAACTATCAACCACATATATTCATCCTTCACTCGACCA
>CALXAE010000001.1 GCA_944386205.1 uncultured Clostridia bacterium | reverse complement strand
ATTTGAATCAAATTATAACTTGGAGCTTAAAAATATTGAAATCTAGGGGATTCCCCAGTCAAAAAAACTCATACAAAAGAGCTACTTTGCTTGAAAAGTATAATTAAATGTAGTATAATTTGTATAGACTTAATGAACCTCTAATAGGAGGAAAGTATATGAGAATTTATGAACATAATGAACCAAGATTTGCAGAAACAATTACAGGAACAATTACTAAAGAGTATGATGAAGCTTTAACAGAATTACTTAAATGTTATCCTGATTACGAAGTAGAAAAAATTCAAATAATTAAGGAAGAGAAAAAAACTGTGATGAAAGATTTGGGATATGACAGTGAAGATGTTCCTGTTGAAGTCCCTTATGTTTGGGCAACTGTAATATTAACTAAAAAGAAGGATAAATAATTTTAAAATAATTTAGGTTCATTTGAGTCAGAAAAAGTTGTTTTCAATATAGAGTTATTTTATTTGAAAACAACTTTTTGCTATATATCCACTTATTCTACAGTAGAGAATACATAAAATGTTGATAAAATAATTTAAATAAGATAGCATTTGAATAACCTTAAGAGTAACTGTATATTGAAGAAACTGCATTCAAATTTTGAGGAGAATTGCCATGAGATTAATATGCATTGCAGAACAAAAAGAATAACCCAAAAGACACAAACCTATTCTACTGAAGAAATAAAAAACATTATTGTTTTAAAAATACAAAATTGTTAGCAAAAAGATTATAGAAATATATGAGTCAAAACTGTCTAAATTTTAAAGAGTAAAAATCTTAAAATTAAGACAGTTTGATTTTTGGTTAAAGTAAGTAATATCAACGAATAAATGAATTTTGGTGGACACTTTTAACTCAACTGGGTAGGAGTGTGAGAGTGAAAACTATCACATTCCTAGCCAAGAACGGTTATATGAAAAGAAATTAAACTGAATTTTAAAGTAATAAAAAATAAGTTTTTGAAGGATATGTAAATACAAATACATATCTCTTTTGTATTTATAGAAATTAGGGTAGAATTTTTGATAGAAAAGTAAAGTATATATTATAGAAGGTTATATTTATATATTTAGAATAATCAAATTTTTAGCACATATAAATTAAATAAATATTAATAAATAGCAGGAGAAAAAATATGAATGAGCCATTTAAAATAAATATATACTTTGATGAAAAAGGTGAAAGTTTAGAGAGTTTAATTGAACAGATGATAAGTAATATGATAGAAAGAAAAAACTAAAATTTTTATTACTTGAGCATTTGAATTCAATTCCAAATTAGATATAATAAAATGAATTCAAATTATTATCTCAAGCATGGAAAGGAGGCAAAATGCTTGAGGAGATAGAAAAAACAATGTATAAGGTAGCAATTTATATAAGGTTATCAAAAGAAGATGTAGATAGAGGTTATGATGAAAGTGAGAGTATAAAAAATCAAAGAATATTGCTAACAAAGTATGTAGAAAACTTAGGATGGAATTATGAACTTGTAAACATATATATTGACCAAGGTTTTACGGGAACAAACTTTAACAGACCAGACTTTCAAAGAATGATAAAAGATATAGAAAATGGAAAAGTAAATATGGTCATAACAAAAGACTTATCTCGTCTAGGTCGTGATTACATAGAAACAGGAGAATATATAGAAAAATGGTTTCCAGAAAAAAATGTTAGATATATTTCAGTAACAGATGGAATAGATACTTTTTCAAATAATAATGGCAACAATGATATTGCACCTTTTAAATCAATATTAAATGATATGTATTCAAAAGATTTGTCAAAAAAAATTAGGACAGCCTTACATACTATGCAAAAAGAAGGAAAATGGGTAGGTGGTAAAATAGCACTAGGATATATGAAAGATACAAATGATAAAAATAAATTAATTATTTGTGAACCAGAATCAAAAATTGTAAAGAAAATTTTTAATATGGCGATTTCACGGAAAATCAATTAGTATGATAAAAGATTATTTAAATAATAACAATATTCCTACGGCAAGTCAAATTAGATACAATAAAGCAACATTTTGGGAAAATAAAACAATAAAAAATATTTTAAAAAATGAAATATATATTGGAGTTACAGTACAAAATAAAAGAAGTAGAATAAATTATAAAAATAGAAAAATAAGACCAAATCCAAAAGAACAATGGAATATTGTAGAAAATACCCATGAACCAATTATAGATAAAAAAATTTTTTATAAAGTGCAAAAAATGGTAATGGTTCAAAATTATAATAGAAATGAAAAGAAACATCATTTTTTATTAGATGGGTTGCTAATATGTTATGAATGTAAGCACAAAATAGGTGTTAGAGCAAGAAAAAATGGAAGATTAGATATGATATGTAACAATTATCGCAGAAACTCAAAATTAGGACTTTGCACATCACATGGATTTAATTATGAAGAATTAGAAGAACAGGTTTTAGCTTATATAAAAACTCTATTTATGAATATTGATAATAAGAAAATTGAATTAAATATAAAAAATAGGAAATCTATTTATGATTATAAAAAAATGTTAAATAAATTAGAGTGTGAAATAAAATTAGCAAATGATAATCTTGATAAAATGTATCTTGATAAATTAAATAGTAAAATTAGTGAGCAGATGTATAATAGGCTATTTGAAAAGCTAACTAATGAGATAAAAGAAAAGGAAAATAATTATATAGAATTAGAAGAAAAACAAGATAATTTAAAAACTGATGACAATAAAAAGATAAAGGAAATAGTAAAACAATTTTTATTATTAGAAAAGCCAACATCAGAATTTATGAAAGTAATTATTAACAGAATAGAAATTCACCAAGATAAACAAGTTGATATAATATTTAATTTTCAAAAATTAAATAGACTTGAAAAGGTACCAACAAAAGAATTGAAAAAGCACCAATAAAATTATTAAAAACTGTATACCAAACTTGTTAAAAAATGTATATCAAAATGATTAAAAAATGTATATTATGCATTGAAAACACCTAGAATATATGATAGAATATAGTAAAAAGAGAGGAGATAATGAAATGTCTTTGAGAAGAAAAGAGTATATAGATAGGTTAGTCGATAAGAAAATAGAAGAATATTTATCTATCTTTGGTGCAGTAAGTATAGAAGGACCAAAGTGGTGTGGAAAAACATGGGCATCTCTGAATCATGCAAATAGTGTAGTACTTTTGGATAAAGAAGAGATGAGAGAAAAAGCAAAATTATCTTTAGATTTGATTTTAGAGGAAGAAAGACCGGAGTTAATTGACGAATGGAACCTGATTCCAGAGGTATGGGATGCTGTCAGAAGAAAATGTGATGAAACTACTGAAAAAGGAAATTTTATTTTAACATGTTCTACAAAATTAACAGATGAAAAGCAGAAAGAAAAAATACATCATTCTGGAGCGGGTAGAATTGGAAAAATACAAATGCATACAATGTCACTTTATGAATCTGGAGATTCTACAGGTAAAGTATCTATACAAGATATGTTAAATGGTACATTGAAAAACGAATTAAATGATAAAATTACATTACAAGAATTAGCAAATTTAATAATTCGTGGAGGTTGGCCTTCAAATATTAAAACACCAGAAGATAAGATTGGAATATTACCTAAAAGTTATATTGATGCAATTCTTGATAGTGATATTAATGATAACAAAAAAAGAGATAAAAATAAAATGACAATGCTACTTAAAAGTTTAGCAAGAAATGAATCAAGTATTGCTAATAAAAATACATTGCTAAAAGATATTGGAGAGTATGCTAACGAGAAAGAAACTATTGAAAGTAGAATTACTATTGATGATTATTTAGATGTTTTGAATAGACTTCATATAATAGAAAATCAAAATGCATATAGTGAAAATTATAGGTCACCAAATCGATTGGGGAAATCAGTTAAAAGGCATTTTACTGATCCATCACTTGCATGTAGTTGTTTAGATTTAACAAAAGAAAAATTAATAAATGATTTAAAGACATTTGGATTTATGTTTGAAGCATTAGTTGAAAGGGATTTAAGAGTTTATATTGAATATTTAGAAGGCAAATTGTATCACTTTAGAGATAATGTCACAGGATTAGAAGTTGACTCAATTTTAGAATTTAGTGATGGGGAATATGCAGCAGTAGAAATAAAATTAGGATTTAATGAAGTTGATATTGCGAAAAAAAGTTTAATGAATTTTTATAATAATATGGTAAAAAAACCCAAATTTATGTGTGTTATAGTTGGATATACAGATGTTATTGCAAAAGATCCAGAAACAGGAATTTATATTGTACCAATTACAGCATTAAGGCCATAGAAAAAATTAGAGTAATGGTCTATTTTGGAATCAACCAGAAGGGATATCTATGGCAGTACCTATGAAAAATGGAGGAATGAAAAAGGGTAAAGTTATTTTCTTGGTTGTTATGTCTGGAATTACTACGGGAATAGGGGCTTTTGCGGGAGCAATTATTGGGGGAATATCGGAAGAAGTAATTGCCATTTGTTTAAGTTTTGCTGCAGGAGCAATGTTATATATCATTTCTCGGAGAATTGTTACCAGAAGCCAATAGCTTATATCATGGTAGAATGACAGCCATTGGAAATATAATAGGATTTTTATTAGGATTATTTGCGATGACATTATAAATTACAACAGCTACGAAAAAATGTTTGTAAATATTAAAAATTCTATTGACTTTTTGTACTTAAAATTATATAATTGGTCAAGAAAAAATAAGAGAGCAGAATGTAAAAAAATAATGATTGTCAATGAGAAGAGGAGTAAAAATACATGCAAGAAATATTAAAAGGATTAAATGATAAACAATATGAAGCAGTCGTAAATACAGAAGGACCATGTTTAGTTATCGCAGGTGCAGGAAGTGGTAAAACAAAAGTATTAACACATAAAATTGCCTATCTAATAGGCGAAAAAGGTGCAAAACCATGGGATATATTGGCCATTACTTTTACCAATAAAGCAGCAAATGAAATGAAAGAAAGAATTGCAAATCTAGTAGGAGATGATGCAAAAGATATTTGGATGGGAACATATCATTCTATATGTGTCAGAATTTTAAGAAGATTTATAGATAGAATTGGATTTGATACATCTTTTATTATTTTTGATACATCAGACCAAAGAACTCTAGTAAAGGCTTGTATGAGAGATTTGGCAATTGATGATAAATTATTTAATGATAGAAGTGTGTTATCTGAAATAAGTAATGCCAAAAATGAAATGCTAGAACCTGAACAATATATGGCAAAAAGTAATGGGGATTTTCGAAAAGAAAAAATTGCAACAGTTTATGAATTATATCAAAAGAGATTAAAAGAAAACAATGCAGTTGACTTTGACGATATTATTAATTATACAATAAAGATTTTGATGGAAAATCCAGATATATTAGAGTATTATGCGAATAAATTCAAATATATATTAGTAGATGAATACCAAGATACTAATAAAGCACAATTTACATTGGTTACATTATTTGCATCTAAAAATGGAAATATTACAGTCGTAGGAGATAATGACCAAGGAATTTATAGTTTTAGAGGAGCAGATATTTCAAACATTCTAAATTTTGAGAGAGATTTTCCAGGAACGAAAATCATTAAATTAGAGCAAAACTACAGATGTACAGGAAATATTTTAAAAGCTGCAAATAGTGTTATTAAAAATAATGAAGTAAAATATAAGAAAGAATTATGGACAGAAAATGAAGAAGGAAATCTTCCAAAAGTATATCAAGCAGATAATGAATATGATGAGGCAACCTATATAGTAACTGAAATTGAACATCTAAAAAGGGAGGAATATTATAAATATTCAGACTTTGCCATTTTGTATAGAATGAATACCCAATCAAGAGCAATAGAGGATATTTTAAGAAGAGAAAATGTCCCTTATAAAATTGTTGGTGGATTAAAATTCTATGAAAGAAAAGAAATCAAAGATATTATTGCTTATTTACGATTAATCCAAAATAGTGCAGATAATTTGAGTTTAAAAAGAATTATTAATGAACCAAAAAGAGGAATTGGAAAGACAAGTTTAGGTAAAGTAGAAGCTTTGGCAGAACAAAATGAGACATCTATGTATGAAGTAATTAAACATGCAGACCAATATGGATTAAATAGAGTATTTTTAAATTCTAGAGAATTTATAAATGTAATAGAAGAATTAAAAGACAAAAAAGATGAACTAGTTATATCAGAATTAATTAAGACAACCTTAAAGAAAACGGGATATACCAAAGCTTTAGAAGATGAAAATACAATAGAAGCAGAAAATAGAATTGAGAACTTGGAGGAATTTTTAACAGTTGCTATTGAATTTGAAGAAGAAAATGCAGAAAATTCATTAAGTCAATTCTTAGAAGGAATTACATTATCATCTGACATTGACAATGTAGAAGAAACAGAAGATTCCGTGACTTTAATGACATTACATAGTGCAAAAGGACTAGAATTCCCAGTGGTATTTTTAGTTGGTATGGAAGAAGGTATCTTCCCAGGATATAAATCTATTTCAGAGCCAAAAGAACTAGAAGAGGAAAGACGTCTATGTTATGTAGGAATTACCAGAGCAAAAGAACATCTATATTTAACTTGTAGTAAACAAAGAACAATTTTCGGCTCAACAAGCTATAATCCAGTATCTAGGTTTTTAACAGAAATACCAGAAGATTTATTAGAAGGTTACAAAGAAGCATTTGGAGAAGAGGATAACAACAAAAATCAGATGTTCAAAGATTCAAATTACACATGGACTTATGGAAGTAGAGATAATGGAAATATAAAAACATATAAAATAAATGAAAAAGAGACTGTTGGTGTGGCGGCGAAATCAAATACAGCAAATAATACAGGATTTGCTTTTAGGACAGCAGAAAGTTTCTTAAATAATCTAGGAAAGAAACCTGCAACAAACAATCAAGTAGATTTATCAAAATATGAAGCAGGTGTGAGAGTTTATCACAAAAAATTTGGAGAAGGTGTAATAAACAAGGTAGAACCAGAAGGAGAAGATTTAAAAGTAGATATCAATTTTGATAAAGCAGGACATAAACGATTAATGGCAAAATATGCAAATTTAGAAATTATCTAAAATGTCCAATTGGGGACGTTTCCTTTTGAACATTTCTATGATGGAAAAACAAAATTATTATATTAAAAAATAGCTTTCATATAAAATAAATATATGGAAGTTATTTTTTTTTGGAATAAAATTGATAAAAATGGAAATAATGAATAAAGAAATATAAAAGAAAGGAATGATTAAAAATGGCAGACTTAAATCAATCAGAGTTACAAAATTTAAGACATCTTATTGGTGCACATGAAACAGCATATCAAAAATTAAATACTTATTCTTCACAAGCAGTAGATCCACAAATTAAACAACTATTTACAAAATCTGCTCAAGATGCTTTAAATACAAAACAAAAATTAATGACATTTTTAAATAATTAGGAGGTATTTATGGACGAGAAAACAATGGTAAATGATATTTTAGCTGGTGTAAAATCAGACTTAACAGCTTATCAAACAGCAATATCAGAAGCTGAAAATATGCAATTAAGACAAACTTTCCAACAAATAAGAAACAATGACGAAAGTTTTCAATATGAATTATTCAAAATTGCACAATCTAAAGGATATTATGTTCCAGCACAAAAAGCAACAACAACAGAAATTAATACAGTAAAAACAGAATTACAATAGAGACGTGTGAAAACGATGACTCTGGGGACGGAGAGGAGATGATTTTTTCTCCGTCCCCAAAATCACCGTCCCCAAAATCATTAGAGGTCTGTCCCTTTTGGACAAAAAATGTCCATTTTGGCACGTCCCCAATGAGTCAAAAAGAAAAAAAGAGAAAAAACGAATAAAATAAAGTATTCATAAAAAAATCCAAAAAAACTTACGGAAATTAGACTCTTTGTCTCTTTGCAAAAAAAAAAATATTACAATATGATTACATTATCATATACAAAGGAGATAATGTAATGTTTAAAAAGGTATTGGTTCATGCAAGAAGAGGAGTGAAACTCATAATTCTTTTTATGATTGCAATATTTTTAATTATTGGAGCAGTTGCATTTTTATATAAACCAACATATAGTGTATTTATCAATGGACAGCAAGTTGGATATACATCGAATAAGTCTGATTTACAGCAACGTATTAATGATTATGTAGATCATGGTGATGGAACAAATGAAAATGTGGCTTTTGTGCAAGTGAATGAGTTGCCAGAATATAGATTATGCTTATTAAAAAGAAATATTGTGACAAATGATGAAGAAATATTTAATAAGGTTACAGAGCAAGGTATTCCTTATTATCGTTATTATGCAATATTAGAAGATCAGGAAGAAAAATATTATGTGTCTTCATTTGAAGAAGCAGAAAATGTAGTAAATACATTAAAAGATAAGAATAGTGAAAATATAGATAAAATTTCAATT
The DNA here is from genome assembly GCA_944386205.1 of uncultured Clostridia bacterium. Taxonomy (GTDB): domain Bacteria; phylum Bacillota; class Clostridia; order TANB77; family CAG-508; genus CAG-269. Next base: position 51,644 of record CALXAE010000001.1, on the reverse strand, counting down.
CTAGAGAAATATGAAACTGGAATAAAAGACATGACTTCAGTTGATGAAGTAGTTTCCAAATTGTATGTAGAAAAGAAAACGGAAGTAAGGGTGGCACAAACAGGTTCTTCCAGAGCATCATCAGGTTATGTGAATACAAATACGACAATATCAAGTGGAACGACATCTTTAGGAATTTCATTAATTAGACCTATTTCAGGAACAATTACTTCACGATTTGGAGCAAGAAGTAGTATAAGAAGTTCAGCACATACAGGTTTAGATATTTCAGCACCGTCTGGAACAGCGATTAAGGCGGCAGCAGGTGGAACTGTAACATTTTCAGGTTGGAAAGGATCTTATGGATATATGATTGTTATTTCTCATGGAAATGGAGTACAAACATATTATGGACATTGTAGTAAATTATATGCATCAGTAGGACAAACTGTTTCACAGGGGGAAACAATTGCGGCCGTAGGATCAACAGGTAATTCAACAGGACCACATTTACATTTAGAAGTTAGAATTAATGGGGTAGCATATAACCCACAAAATTACGTATATTAAATAAAAAATCCACAGTTTATGAATAAACTGTGGATTTTTGAATTCAAAAACTTATGTTATTGCGAAACAAAATATTTAATACATGTCTCAATTGCATTTTTTTTCATAACTGCTTTACCATGTTCAAATAATTTAATTTTAAATGTTTCAGAATGAGAGATTAGGCTTGCAAATTCTGAAATAATAGAATAAAAAGCAGGTATATTAGTGTTGTCTGTATGAATTTCAGAAAGAACAAGGTAATATGTATCATTAAATAAGTATAAAGAAATATTTTTTGCTAATAGTTTTGAATGAATTTTTCCTGTGTTATGAATTGCTGAGCAAAAATCACAAAATTCTTCAAAATTAGGAAAAGCATAAATAGATGTTGTACTTTTTGGATTTACATTTTTTATTTTCTTTTTTGGAGTAACCTTTAACTTATTAGGTGGTGTTACAGGTTTTTCAACATATTTGGTAATGGTAAACACAAAATTTTCATCAGAAGAAGAAAAGGCTTCCACAAGTAGTTTACACCCTTCTGTATAAAAACCAACTTCCTTTTCTGCTTTTAAAAGCATTTCCAAAAATAATTTTTGTGATTCAATAGGTTTTTCCATAATAGTTTGATAATCTAAATTATTGTTTTTTAAATCTTCTGAATTTATAATTACACGAATTTTATTTTCAGTCAATTTTTCAATTTTCATATATATAAAAAGCCTCCTTAAAATCTATTACTTATATTATACTACTAATATTATTATATTTAAATATATAATTTTTGGTAATAAAAATTTGATTATTTAACAATATACCATATAAATATAAAAAAAGTAAAGGTTTTACTTGAAAAAAATGTTAAATCAATATATAATACCAATATGTGAAAAAATAAATAGCCGTAAGAAGTAAAGGCTGATTTGGAGGTATAAAAATGGCGACAAAAGATAAAAATATATGGATATTATTAGTATTTATTTTATCAGGCTTAGTAATAGGGGGATTATTAGGACAACTTGCTTCTAATGTAGATTGGCTATGGTGGCTTTCTTATAGTCAAACCTTTGGGTTACAAGACCCTATTGTTTTAGATTTAAGTGTTGTTACTATTACATTTGCATTAATGTTTAGAATTAGTGTAGCGAGCATTATTGGAATGTTATTGGCTATCTTAATTTATAAAAAAATTTAGGGACAAGATTGAAAAATAATTACAATTCAAACCAGATTTGAAGTTTAAAAATAGGGGCAAAATATTAAAAAGAAAGGAATGATATTTTGTCTATCAAAATCAAACAATTACCAGAAACAGAACGTCCATATGAAAAATTAGAACTTTATGGAGAAAAATCGTTATCAAATGCAGAATTATTGGCAATAATTATTAAAACAGGAACAAAAGAAGAATCCTCAGTAGTGATTGCGCAAAAATTATTAAGTCATCATATAAATGAAGAAAATAATTTAGACTTTTTAAAGGAAATGACAATTACAGAATTAATGAAAATAAAAGGAATAGGAAAAGTAAAAGCAATACAATTAAAAGCAGTTAGTGAGTTAGCAAGAAGAATGACAACACCCATAAATTATCAAAAAATTAAGATAAAAAAGCCAGAAGACATTGCAAAATTACTTATGGAAGAACTGAGATTAGAAAAGCAAGAACTAGTGAAGCTAATCATTTTAAATAATAAGAATGAAATTATAAAAATAAAAACAATAGCGCAAGGTGGGATTAATTCGGTGAATATGTCTATTAAAGATATTCTTGCAGAGCCTATAAAAATACAAGCAGCAAAAATCATTCTAGTGCATAATCATCCGAGTGGAGATTCTACACCTAGCAAAGCAGATATTGAGGTAACAAAAAAACTTTTTGAAATGGCACAATTATTTGATATTGAATTGTTAGACCATATTGTGATAGGCAATCAAAATTTTACAAGCATAATTTCAGAAATATTAACGAAAGATGGAGAAATATGAGTTTATGAAAGGAACAAAAAGTTATGAAATTTTTTACATTTGGATCAAAAGATATTGGGATTGATTTAGGAACAGCTAATATTCTTGTAACATTAAAAGGAAAAGGCATTATTTTAAAAGAACCATCAGTCGTTGCAATAGATAGAAAAACCGGAAATATTATGGCGACAGGAACTGAAGCAAAAGATATGCTTCGGAAGAACACCTGATCAAATAAAGGCAGTAAGACCTTTAAAAGATGGTGTTATTGCAGATTTTACTGCAACACAATTAATGTTAAAAAATATAATTGGAAAAGTAGGAAAACGCTATAGTATTGGAAAACCACGAGTAGTTGTGGGAGTACCTTCTGGAATTACAGAAGTAGAAGAAAGAGCAGTAGAGGAATCAGTTATTCAAGCTGGAGCAAAAGAAGTATATCTAATAGAGGAACCAATGGCAGCAGCAATTGGTGCATCTTTAGACGTTGGAGAACCTAGTGGTAGCATTATTGTTGATATAGGTGGAGGAACAACAGAAGTTGCTGTTATTTCATTAGGAGGAATTGTAGTAAGTCATTCTTTGCGTATCGCAGGAGATGAATTAGATGAAGATATCGTAAATTATATAAAACGAGAAATGAATTTGGCAATAGGAGAAACAACAGCCGAACAAATCAAAATGCAAATTGGATGTGCAATGCCACTTATGACAGAAATGTCAATGGAAGTAAGAGGAAGAGATTTATCAGATGGACTACCTAGAAATGTGACAGTAACTTCTACACAAATAGAAGATGCTATGAAGGAATCTATCCAAAAAATAGTTGAAATTGTAAAAATTACATTAGAAAAAACACCACCAGAATTAGCATCAGATATCATGGAAAAAGGAATTGTATTAGCTGGTGGAGGAGCTTTAATAAAAAATTTGGACAAATTATTAAGCATAGAAACAGGAATGCCAGTATATATTGCAGAAGAACCACTAGACTGTGTGGTTAGAGGAACTGGTAAGACATTAGAAGATTTAGAAAGACTTAAAACCGTTTTAATTAATGCTAGAAGAAAAAAATAAATTGATAGGAGTAGAAAATGTATAAAAATAAAAAGGCAGAAATAGCGGGAATTGTTATAACCATTATTATTTTAATTTTAATTGTCGTATTTTCAAATGCAGATAGTGAAACCTCATTTCTTGAAAATGCTGCAAGCAAATTAGTAATGCCTGTACAAAATGGTTTGACTTATTTGAAAAATAGAATTAGTGGGAATAGTACATTTTTTACAGATATTAATAATTTAAAAGAAGAAAATGAAGAACTAAAGCAAAAAAATAGTGAATTAGAACAATCACTAAGAGAGTTAGAAAATGTTAAATCTGAAAATGAGACTTTAAAAGAATATTTGGATTTAACAGAAAAATATGGTGAATATAGTACAGTTCCAGCTTATATTATCAACAAAGATATTAGTAATTATTCAAAAACGATTGTGATAAATGTAGGAAGCGATGATGGAATAGAAGAAAATATGACAGTTATTGCAGATCAAGGATTAGTGGGGCATGTGATTTCTGTAACAAATAATACTGCAAAAGTTAGGACAATTGTAGATACTTCAAGTTCTGTTAGTTGTTTATTAAGTACTACAGATGAAAGTATTGTATGTAAAGGTACATTAGAAGAAGAATCGGCATTGAAAGCAATGTATATACCTGATGATGATAGTATTATACAAGGAGACAGTGTAGAAACTTCTGGATTAGGCGGAATTTATCCAAAAGGTATTCATGTAGGAAGTATACAAAAAGTTGTAAACACACAAAATTCAACAGATAGATATGCTATTGTAGAAACTGCTGTGGATTTTGATAAATTAGATACAGTATTAGTTATAACAAATAAATAAAAAGAGGTGAATTAATTGAAAAAATTAACAATAAACTTATTACTTATATTAACAGCATTTATTTTATATTTTTTACAAGCAAATTTTTTCAATTGGTTTACCATTTCTAAGGTTATGCCTAATTTATTTGTTATTTTTATCTTATTTATAGGACTATTTTCTAATCGAATAACAGGTGTGATATATGGAGTAGTAATAGGTGGTATTTTGGATCTAGTAATAGGAACACAAATTGGTATTAATGCAGTAGGTTTAGGAGTTATAGGCTTTTTAGCAGCTACTTTTGATAAAAACTTTTCAAAGGATAGTAGAGCTACAATGATGTTTATGATATTAGGTGCTACATTAATATTTGAAGTGATTGTTTATATATTAAATTATATGGTGTTTTCTACAAATATCGAAATTGTAAATTTTATTAGAATATTGGCTATTGAGATTATTTATAATTTGATTCTTGTTATCATTTTGTATCCATTAATGCAAAAATTTGGTTATAGTATTGAAAATGAGTATAAGGGAAATAAGATTCTAACAAGATATTTCTAATTAGAAGGTAAAAAGGAAGGTGGAGATTTGAAAGGATTAAATTTTAAACGAAAAAAGCAAAAAGCTAGGAGAAATTTGAATTTAAGATTTAATATTTTAACCGTATTGACCTACATAATAGGAATTATATTGATTATACAATTATTTAATTTGCAAATTGTACATGGAGCAGAGTATAGAGAAGAATCCAATACAAGACTTACTAGAGAAACTCCTATAGAGGCAGCAAGAGGAGAAATATTGGATAGAACTGGAACAGCTTTAGTTAGCAATTCAACTAAATTTAGTGTAGAGTTATATAAAACAAAAATTGATGATAATGAATTAAATCAGTCTATTTTAAACATTGTTAACTTATTGGAAAAATATCAAATAGAATATGTAGATTCTTTTCCTATATCTATTGATCCATTCCAATTTACAATTAGTGATGAAACATTAGCAAATTGGAAGGAAACTTATGATTTAGATGAAAACATATCAGCAGAAGAAGCATTTTACGACTTTAAAGACCGCTATGAAATTGAAAATACAGATATATCAGAGATTAGAAAAATTATTGCAATTAGATATGAAATAACTACAACAGGATATAGTAGTACAAGAGCATTGACAATTGCAGAAGATATACCAAGAGAGGCTGTGGCAGAATTTTCGGAAAGTAGTGATAATTTTCCTGGAATTAATATTGTAACAGAACCAGTAAGAGAATATACATCAGGAACATTAGCATCACATATTTTAGGTTATGCGTCAACAATTAGTGCAGAAGAATATGCAACAAGAAAAGATACATATGATCAAAATGATATTATTGGAAAAACAGGAATTGAATCTGTGTTTGAAGAATATTTAAAAGGACAAGATGGAACAAAACAAATAGATATGGCAGTTGACGGAACCATTACAGCAGAGTATACATCTGAAGAAGCAATTGCTGGAAGTGATGTTGTATTAACTATAGATTCTAATTTGCAAACTATAACAGAACAAGCCTTAGAAGCAAATATTCAAAAAATTGCATCAGGAGGATTTGGAACAGCTTATGATACAAAAGCTGGTAGTTGTGTGGTTATGAATGTGAAAACAGGTGAAATTCTAGCAATGGCAAGTTATCCAAATTATGATCCAGCAGATTTTGTAAATGGTATTAGTACAGATAGATGGAATCAATATAATACTGATCCAGCAAAACCATTGATGAATAAAGCTGTACAAAATACATATCCACCAGGTTCAATATTTAAAATGGTAACTGCTATTGCAGGATTAGAATCAAGGGCGATTACTAGAACAGAAATTATTAATGATACAGGATTGTATTCAAAATATGGAGAAACATGGCCTTGCTGGTATTATACAGACTATCGTAGAGGACATGGACGTATTAATGTATCACAAGCAATTGAAAGATCATGTAACTTTTTCTTCTATGAAACAGGAGATAGAATGGGAATAGAGACATTAGCGAAATATGCAAGATATTTTGGATTAGGCGTTAAAACTGGGGTAGAATTACCAAGTGAAGCTACAGGAGCAGTAGCAAATCCAGAGTATGCAGAAACAGTTGGGGTTACATGGACATCAGGGCAAACAATAAATGCTTCTATAGGACAAGGATTAAATAATTTTAGCCCATTACAAATGGCAAAATATATTAGTATGTTAGCAAATGGTGGAAATGATATTGATGTAACTATTGTAAAAAGTATTATAAAACCTGATGGAACAGAGGCGTCTACGGAAGAAATAAATAATTTTGTAAACCAAAAATTGGGATTACAAGAGGATACAAGTGAAGATTTGACTATTAGTCAAGAAAATCTAAATGCGGTTTTACAGGGAATGCAGTCAGTTACAAGTGATACAACAGGAACAGCTTATGTAAGATTCCAAGATTTTGGAATATCTGTTGGGGGAAAAACTGGTTCAGCAGAAGCATTTGATGATAATGGAAATGAGGTTGTTCATGCATGGTTTGCCGGATTTGCACCATTTGAAGATCCAGAAATTGCTGTTGTAGTTATGGTAGAAAATGGAGGACATGGAAATTACACAGCAGAGGTTGTAAGAGATATTATGGAAGAGTATTTTGGAATGAATACACAAGATGTACAAGAAGATATGAGTGCGGTGAATTATAATCAATCTTTAAGATAGATTGAAAAATAATTGCGTTTTGGCGTTTTATATAAAAGTAATTAAGGGAAGGATGTAAGAATGAGAAATTGTGTTAGTATTAATTTAAGAAAAAATGAAATTTTAATTAAAATTAGTGATGATGCAGAACAAAGCGAAATTATAGAAAACTTAAAAAGGAAAATTTCAGAATTAAAAAAGATGTATAAAAATGAAAAAACACCAATTAAAGTAACTGGGAAAATTTTGAAAAATAAAGAAATTGATCAGATACAGGAATTGATAAAAAATAATATTGATGTTGAAATTGATTTTGATATGCCAAAATCATTAGGGCTTTCAAGTATTACTAGGACATTTAGTAAAGAAATAGCCGTTTCTGAAACAAAATTTCATAGAGGATCTTTACGTTCTGGCCAAAAAATGGAAGCTGAAGGGAGTTTAGTAATATTAGGAGATGTTAATTCTGGAGCAGAAGTAATGGCATCTGACAATATTGTAGTGCTAGGAGCTTTGAGAGGACTAGCACATGCAGGGGCTAAAGGGAATAAACAAGCAATTATATCTGCTGGTTTATTAGATACTGTACAGATTAGAATTGCTAATGTTATAAAAGAAATAGACAGAGAAGAGGAACCATTACATAAACAAGCATATGTGAGCATCATTGATAATGAAATTGTTATAGAATAGGTGTTTTTAGATATAGTTAGTAATGAAAAAGCAATATCTTTTATTTAAGATTATAGACAATTAACTAATAAGCAATAAAATTAATAACATAAACAACATATCATCTTTTACTTCTTCCTTATAAAGGAAAAAAAGTAAAGACAAGATTATCAAATCATCCAAATATAGTTTAAGTCCAGAGAGTTCTAATACAGGTTCTTCTTTATTGGAAAAACCGTTTGTATTAATAAAAATAGGACCAAAAGAACTATATTTAGATGATTTTTTTTGACTTATATTATTATCAGATGACTTAGAATTTCCGTGCATGGTAGGTTGTGCATTTTTTAAAGAAGAATTGGCTTGAGAATTTTGATTAGTTTGTTTAACAGAAGCATTTTGTTGATGATAAAAATTTCTCGAATAATTGTGAGGATAAGTATAAAACGGAAACCTAAAAAATGGAATATTATTGATCACGAGAATTCTCCTTACCATTAGTTTGATTAAATAATTCTATTAGACTTGTCATATTTAATAATTGGGAATACTGATCTAATTTGCTTTTTTTCTCATCTCGTAAGTATGGTTTTAAAGATTGTAACAAATTTTTTCTAGGATCAGAGGTGTCATTCATTTTTTCGATTACAGATTTCATTTTCATCATAGTGTTTATATCAATATTGCTAAAATCAAAATTGTTTGTGTTAGATGAATACCCTGAAGGATTAGGGGAATCAGCACTTGAAGCATTATGAGCTTCTTGGTGAACTGAATTTGATTGAACATTATTAGAAGTATCATTAGAACTATTTCCATTCATCATATTTGAAAAATTTTTTAGTGTATCAGGAGGAATTTGAGAAAGCATATCATTTAAGTTCCCGTTTTTTAGCATAGAATTCAACTTATCCATTGTATTTTTATCAATATTAAAATTATCCAAAACAATCACCTCATATAAATATATATTCGAAATACAATTTTCTATGTAATATATTATGCGGGAATTTTGATAATTGTTAAAAAGTAACATAAAAAGTTAAAAAAATACTGGAAAATTATTGAAAAATAGGCAAAAACGCGGTATAATAAATAATGAATGTAATCATAAAAAATTAAAATGCTGAAAATGTGATTAAACACAAAATTTGGGTTCAAGGGAGGTACCAATATGAAAAGTAAAATCTTCAAAATTAGTGTAATTATAGCATTAGTTATAACACTAACAATGACAAATTTTATATTTTTAGGTTCAAGTATTATTAGTTATGCAGCAGATAATATCAGCACAAACCATAAAAATGTAGAATTTGATGCTTATTTTAAAGATAGTAATGGACAAAAGACAACCATATTAGAAAGAACCGCAGATATGCAAGACATATCTTTGCATTTATATGTAAATATCAATACAGAGGGATTTTTCAATGGAAAAATAACATTATCAAATGCTAACTTTACTATTGTTAATTCTGAAAGTGGATATGTAAGCAATATCTCTGACAATACCATTAATTTAAATCAAATAAATGTGGGAACACCTGCGGAAATAGAAGTTAAGATAAAACCAATTGATGAAGACATATTAGATATCAATATGTTAGATATGGAAAGTGACTTAACTTTAACAGGTATTTATAGGGATAATACAGAAAAAGATATAAACATAGAAGCAACAAGAACAGTTAATATGCAATTAGTAGAAGAAAATACAAATGAAGATATTAAAAATAATGTGGAAATTATAACTAATAAAGTAATGAAAATATCTGGTGAAGATAAGAGAGTTTTGCAATTATCACTAGATATGGGATTAAATGAAAATAATTATCCAATAAAAGAAATTTATTTAAAAGTACAAGTTCCAGAAATAGATGGAGCACAACCAGAAGTATTAGAAGATGTTCATTTAAACACAATGTCAGCATTTGATTATAAATATGAAGACGGATATGTTGAAATTACATTAAAAAATGAAGAAACAGCAAATAATCGTATATTGTGGAGAAAGCAAGGAGAAGAAAATGTAATATTAACATATATTTATGATGCCGATGTAGAACTAGATGATATAGAAATAACTTCAGAAGAAATAGTTACATTATATAATAATAAAGAGTTAAATGCCAAAATAAATACTATAACATTATCAAATGAAGAAATAGATTCTACAATAGAAGTAACTGCTAATAATTCAGAAGAAAGTATGTATAAAGGAAAACTATATTCTGGCATAAATAAGACATATACAAGTGAAACAACATTAGATGTTAACTTAGCAAATATAGCAGAATATATATCTATTAGAGAAGAAGCAAGCAGATATGTTTTAGCAGATGGTGGAGAAACAGATAGTTCTATATATTATAATAATACAATTATCAGCAAAGAGGATTTTGATACAATATTTGGAGAAGAAGGAACTATTGAAATTTATAATGAAAATGGTGAGCAATTAGCACAAATAACAAATAATACAAAAGCCAATGAAGAAGGAAACATTGTTATCGACTATACAGGAAAAGAACCTACAACAATAGAAATAAGAACATCTACACCAATTACAGAAGGAAGTATAGTATTTACACATACAAAAACAATAGGAACATCCGATGTAAATCTTGTAAAATCAGCAGATCATATAGCAACTAAAGTAGTATATGGATATAATCAATATGATGAAGAAAATGGAACAACATATTCAACAGGTATAGAAGCTGAAACAGAAACAAATATTTCACTAGAAGAAACTGTTACAGAAGCAAAATTAGAAATTAATAGAGATACATTATCTACTATTGTTGCAAATGACATTGAAATGAAATTAATCCTTAAAACAGATGAAGAATCAAGAGATTTGTATAGAAATCCAAGATTTATAATTGAATTACCTGAACAAGTGGAGAGTATTTCAATTAATAGTATAGACATGTTATATGAAGAAGAATTAAGAATTGCAAATTATGAAGTTAATGGAAGATATATTACAATCCAAATGGAAGGAGAACAAACAAATTATAAATCACAAGCAGTTGAAGGTGCAAACATCATTATTAATGCAACAATCAATGTAAATAGAACATCTATTGCAAAACCAGAAACAATTAATGTTACATATACTAACGAAAAAGCAAATGCATATGCCAATAATGAAGAAATAGGCAGAATTTCTCAAGAAATCGAAGTTGTTGCACCAAAAGATGTTACTGTTATTAACAGTATAGAAGCTCTAAACGTAGAAACTATAGGAGAAGAGGAAACAACAAGTGTTAGTTTACAAAGAGGAACAGAAGCACAACAACTAGAAGTACATTTTGAATTAATCAACAATAATGAAGAAAATGTTGAAAATGTATATATGTTAGGAACTTTCCCAACAAGAACAGAAGAAAATAATATAGATATTGCAATAATTAATGGAATTACAATAGATAATGCAAAGATTTATTATACAGAAAATGAAAATGCAACAACAGATATTGAAAATTCAGAAAATGGATGGTCAGAAACAATAGAAAATCCAACAGCTGTAAAAAAATATCTAATTGTTATGGATAAAATTGATGCAAGAACTTCTGTTAGTGGAACATACAGAATAGAAATACCAGAAAACTTAGAATACAATCAAATGGCAACAGAAGGATATGAAGTAACATATACAAGGGGATTAGCTAGAAGTGAAAATACAGTAAAAGCAACAACTATTTCTATGGAAACAGGAGTTGGACCAAAAGTAGAAACAAATTTAACAGCCTCTGTGGCAGGAGAAAATTTAACAGACACAAATACAGTAAAAAATGGAGAAGTTATTACATATAGAATTCAAGTATCAAATACAGGTTCAGAAGCTGTAAACACAATTACAGTAAGAGGAGAAATACCAGAAGGTACTACTTTGGTAGAACCAGTAGATAATTACGAATATACAGGAGCATCATATTATAAAGAAGTAGAGGCAGATAATTATGAAACAGTAATAGAAAATCTAGCAGTAGGAGATGTGACATATGTAGAATATCAAGTTATGGTAAATGCAGAAACAGAATCAGGAACTACTATTGCTTGTACAGCAGAAATCTCATATTTAGATGTTATACAAGAAACCAATACATCTCAAGTTACATCAGAAAGTGGAAATTTGAGTAGCATGGTAAAAAGAGTAACTGATAGACAAGTCGATCTATACGAAGCAGGAACTGTAAGTTATTTTGCTATAATAAAGAATATTTCATCAGAAACAATAGAAGATGCAGTTGTTAAAACAAATAAATCAGATAATTTAGATGTATCAAGACTAACACTTATATCAGGTATGAGTGAAGACGAAGTAGCAGATGATGATATATATATAATATCTTCAGAAAATACAGATGTTGAAGTTAGAGAAGAAAATAATGAAAGTACAATTGATGAAGATACAACTTCAGAAACAATTGAATATAGTGATGAAATTCATGTAGGAACACTAAACCCAGGAGAAGTAAAAGTATTAAGCTATAATATGGTTATTAATGAAATGCCAGACAATGAAGTTGACACAATCAATTTCTCTGTAGTTGCATCAGATGGAAATACAGAACATAGATCAAATGTATGGGAAGACAAGGTAAATAGTTTTGACATAGATATGACAATGACATCAAATACAGAAAGTAGATATGTACAATCAGGAGATAATATTACATATACAATTCAAATAAGAAACAATAGTACATCTCAAACATCAGGATTAGTTGTAAGAGATGAGATTCCTTCTCAATTAACAATTCAAAGAGTAACTAAAGATGGAGAAGATATCGAATTTACAACAAATACAATAGAAATTCAAGATGACATACAAGCAAATAGTGAAAGCACAATTACAATAGAAACAGTTGTCAATTACTCAGATGCAAGAGTTGAGGCAGAATCTATTACTAATAGAGCAACAGCAAGTATCTATGGAGAAGAAATTGCAACAACATCAGATTTAAACCACATTATAGAAGCAGATATTGTTGAGGATGATACACCAAATGAAGGGGGAAATTTTGATAATACTGATGACGAACAAAATGGTAATATAGCAAATGGTGAACAAATGATAAGTGGTTTAGCATGGTTTGACGAAAACCACAATGGTAGAAAAGATGATGAAGAAGAAACTTTACAAAATATAACTGTAAAATTATTAAATGTTGAAACAAATTCATATGTAAAAGATAGTTCTGGAAATATATTAGAAGCAAAGACAAATGACAATGGTATGTATGTATTAGACAATATTGCAAATGGACAATATATTGTTATATTTGAATATGACGAAAATCAATATACATTAACTACATATAAAGCAGAAGGTATTAGTGAAGCAGAAAATTCTGATGTAAGACAAAACGAATTATTAATAGAAGGAGAAAGACAAGAAGTTGCTTCAACAGATATTATTCGTATAGACAATGAAAACATAGCAGATACCAATATTGGATTAAGTGAATTACAAAACTTTGATTTAAAATTAGATAAATATATTAGCAGAATATTGGTTCAAAATTCATCAGGAACAACAACAAGAGAATATGGAAATAGTACAACTGCAAAAATTGAATTAGATGCAAAAGAAATGAGTGGTTCAACAGTTATCATTGAATATAATATCGTGGTAACAAATGTAGGCGAAGTAGCAGGATATGCTAGAAATATAGTAGATTATATGCCAAGTGATTTAGAATTCAGTTCTGAACTAAATAAAGATTGGTATGAATCAGGTAACACATTACACACATCTATACTAGGAAATGAAATTATCAACCCAGGAGAATCTAAAACTGTAACATTAACACTAACAAAAACAATGGGAGAAGATAACTTAGTAACAAGAAACAAAGCAGAAATTTACCAAGCATATAACGATTTAGGGCTAGAAGACGGAAACTCAACACCAGGAAATAATGCTAGCGGAGAAAATGACATGGGATATGCAGATGTAATTATTAGTATTAGAACAGGTGGAGTTGTATATATGTCAATTGGTATAACAATAGCAATTATTGTATTAGCTGGAGTTGTGGCAGGAATTATAGTAAAAAGAAAAAATCATAAAGAGGAAGAATAGAAAGGAGGTAATATAATGAGTAAGGTAAAAAAACTACTACTTGGAGTTATCGTAATGGCAATTGCGATATTAGGATATACTAATATCGCAAAGGCCACTTCATATACAGTAGGACAAAGTGTACCGATTACATATTCAACCTATATAAATGATGCCGATTTATTCTGTGTTGAGCATAATCAAGCTCTAAAAGGAAGGCTAACTTATAAGGTTATATCACAAGTAGACATAAGAGGAAATGTATCAACAGATCACACAGGAAAAAGTATCGAAAGTTGGCACAATGCAAAATTAGCATATATACTATCAGCAGATAATGGACCAATTAAACAAAGCGGACCTGTTCAAAATGCTATTTGGAACTATATGTATACATGGATGAAAAATGTAGGACAATATCATGCAGGATTATATGATGGTTTTGCTAGTACAACAACTGGAAGTGGATCAAGCTTAGATAGTAGTTCTTCTGATTATGCAAGCGAACTAGAAAATTTAGAAGTAACAGATAATACAAATCAGCAAGCAATTAGAGTACAAACAGATGGAAACTATATGAGAATAGGACCATTTAACTGGAGTTTTTCTGGAACATTAAGTGAAATTCAAGTAAAAGATCAAGATGGAAATCCAATTTCAGGTGTTCAATTTTGTAATTATACAGGAACGACTTCTAATACTATAAATGTTAGTGATATACAATCTGGAAGAGACTTTTATGTACTAGTTCCAACTAATACAGGGGTAACTAGAATTACAGGTTTAACAGCAAAAGGTAGTGTAGAGGTAAAAGGCGTAACTATTTGGTTTTTGGAACCACAAAATGGTTATAGATATCAAAATTTAATTGCAAGACAACCATATACAGCACCATATGAATATGAACAATCTTTTGATTATGATATTCCTTTATTGGGAAATTTAAAAGTAATCAAAGTAAATGCTGACAACCATGAAATTAAATTACAAGGAGTAGGATTTGTTATCCAAAATAAAGAGACAGGGTTATATGTACATCAAGATACTAATGGAAACATTACTTATGTAGAAAGAGATCAAGCAACAGAATTCGTAACAGATGAAAATGGAGAGATTTTAATAGAAAATCTTGTTGTAGGAACATATGTAGCATATGAAACACAAAACCCGAATGAAGGATATGAAATTGCTTCAGAAAACTTGGAGCATACAGTAGTTGTTGATAAAACAGAAGATTTCATTATTGAAAATAAACAAATTTATGTAAAACTTTCAGGATATGTATGGTTAGATAGACAATCTGGAAAACAATCTGTAAGAAATGACTTATATAATGATGACGAAAATGATGATGCGGACGAACTATTAGAAGGCGTTATAGTTAGACTAATGGATAGGACAACCGGAGAAGTCGTAAGAAATGATAATGGAGAAGAATATACAGCAACAACTCATGAAATACAATTAGGGGATAACATCATAAGATATTATCAATTTACAGATGTAAGAATAGAAAACTTAGAAAACTACTATGTTGAATTTGAATATGATGGATTAACCTATACAAATGTAACACCACACATTACAGAAGACAATGGATCAAAAGCAGCAGAAAATGCAAATGTTAGAGATGAGTTTAATAGAAGCTTTAGTAGTATAGAAGGAACTTCTGAAACAACAGGTGTTGCACGAGATGAAGCAGGAAATATAACACATGAATTATCATATGAAAAGGATAGAGAACAACATAGATCAACCTTTATTAATGAAGGATTACCAGTTGGACAATATCCAATTACAGCAAATACTGATGAAACAGGATATAGTATAGCTGAACAATTTGAACCAGGCATGGAAGAAATCCCATATATTAACTTAGGATTATATGAGAGAGAGCAACCAGATTTAGCATTAGTTAAAGATATGCAAAATGTAAGAATTGCAATAAATGGATATCAACATATATATGAATATGCACAAAGATTTAATAATCAAGAAGAATACAGTGGAGATGGCTTTAATGTAGGTGTCAAATTTGCAAGCAAATATTTATCAAATTCATATACAAGAGCAATTTATAAAGCAGATTATGAATATGTAAATGAAAATGATAGTAGTAGAGAATTACAAGTATATATTACATATAGAATTGCTATCAGAAATGAAACAACAAACTTAACTATGCAAGCTAGTCGTATAGCAGATTACTTTGATAGTAGATACACAATAGTATCAGCAGGTACAGGAATTGACCAAGAGGGTATCATCACAGGAAATATGGAATTTAGTCAAGAAGCATATAATGATGACTATACAAAAGCAACAATTTACACAGATACAAGACTAGAACCACAATCTCAATTGGAAATTTATGTACAATTCCAATTAAATAGAGAAGCAGTTATCAATATACTAAATAGTCAAGAAAACTTAGTAAATGTTGCAGAAATTGACCAATACTCAACCTTTGATGGAAATGGAAACATTTATGCTGGAATTGATGTAGATTCTAACCCAGGAAATGCTATTCCAGGAGATGTATCAAGTTACGAAGACGATACAGATGCTAGTCCTTCATTAATCTTAGAAGTTGCAAATGCAAGAGAAATGACAGGTAAAGTATTCTTAGACTCTACAACAGGAGAATTAATGACAGGAGAAATAAGACAAGGTAGTGGTGCTTATGAAGAAGGAGAAACTGGAATTCCAGGTGTACAAGTAACACTTACAGAAAATTCAGGAAGCGGAATGGTATATACTGCAACCACAGACGAAAATGGAGATTTCTATATTTCAGACTTTATACCAGGTCAATATACACTAACATATACATGGGGAGATAGCACCTATACAGTACAAAACTATAAAGGAACTGTATATGATAAAGAAAGATATGATGAAAATATGCAAAATCCACAATGGTATAAGACAGATGTAGATACTAGATGGACAGATGCAGTTGATGATTATGAAACAAGATTAGCAATTGACCAAGAATTAACTGAAATAACAAACTCAACAGAAACAACAATAGACAAGATGGATTCTACAACACCACCAATGGAATTTGGTGTAGAATATGAAACAACTTATACAGCATCAGCAGGGGATAGATATACTTACAGAGTTGAAAATATAGACTTTGGTATTGTAGAAAGAGCAAGACAAGAAGTTGAATTAACAAATCAACTAAGAACCATAAAAGTTACGTTAGCAAATGGACAAACATTAGTAGATGCACGAGTAACAGATGATGGACAATTAGAAGGACAAACATCAGGTGTTATCTATTTGCCACCATCACCAAATACAACACCATCAAACGGATTGCTTAGAATAGAAATGGATAGTGAAATCATGGAAGGTGCAAGACTTGAAGTGGGATATGAGATCAAAGTACAAAATAATAGTGAAGTAGAATACTTATCAGAAAACTATTATAAATATGGTATTATCGAAGGAAATCCTGTAACTATCACTCCAAAAGCAATTGTCGATTATGTAGATAGTGATTGGAGCTTTGATCAAAGTACAAATCCAGATTGGGAAGCAATTCAAAAAGATGATTCAAGAATTGACTTATCAGAAGAAGTAATGACTTCAACTACAATTGATAACACAACAATATTATATACAGAAGCATTATCTGGATATGCATTAAATCCAACAGAAAATGCACAAGTTATGTTATATCTATCAAAACTATTAACAACATCAGGTGATATTGAATTAGATAATGAAGCAGAACTTGTTAAGGTAGAAAAGACAGGTGGATCTAATTTAAACTCTATACCAGGTAACTACGTACCAGGAACAGGGCCAAGTGTAGAAGGCGATGATGATATGGCAGAAACAGTTATTGTAACACCAAATACAGGTGAAAATATGAATTATATTATTCCAACTATTGGTATTGTAGCAGCATTTGTCATAATAGGGGTTGGTATAGTATTCATTAAGAAAAAGGTGTTAAATAATTAAATAAAATAAAAAAAATATGAGATTGAAATTCAATCTCATATTTTTTTATGATATAGGGAGAAAGTACTACGCGAATAAGATGTTAAGGGATTTTTGAAAAAAAAGTAAAAAAATTGTAACAAAAATGTAAAGCAAACGACAAGAAAATGACATGAAACGACAAAATGACAATCCCTAGCGAGATAAAAAATTTGGTTTAAATTACCAAAAAAAGTATATTGAAAAAAAGTGACAAACAAGTTAAAGTAATATAAGAACATAGAAGGGAGAGAAAAGCTATGAAGATATTATTAAACAAAAGAGTATTTGTTGTACTTGCAATTGTCTTATTTTTCATGCTATTTCTAACATTCAATTTGGTAAATGCAGAAGAAAACATTTCCCAAAATAGTGAAGAAATAGAGGATATTGAAGTACAAATTAGTCAAGAAACAGAGAAATATTTGGAGATACAAGAAGGACAAGTATTGTTACAACAAAAAGTAGGAGTCGCAATTGGCCCTATTGATGAATTAAATAAAGAAAGGGAAAATATTTTTGTTACAGCACCACAGTTAGAAGATAAATTGCCAGAGGTAGCAATTGTCTTATTTGATGGACAGAAATTAACAGAAAATGCTTATACTTATGATTCAGAAAAAGGACAAGTTGAAATAGAGATTTCTAAGGATACTAATGTGAATAATTGGAATACGCAAAATGAAGAATATAAAATTATATACATATATACAGATACTGAAGTCCAAGAAAGCATAGAAATATCTTCAGAAGCCAATGTAGAAATTAAATTAGAAAATAATGATACAAATTATACAAATGAAAATATATATACACAAGAAATTACACCTATGGGAAATAAAATATCTAATAATGGAGCAATTTCTGCACAGATATATAAAGGATATATGTATGCACATGTAGATAAACAAATGGATTTTATAGAACAAAATGAGATAGAAATATCAAACTTGCAAGAAGTAGAAGAAATAAATCTTACATATACTGGTATTAATTTTGTGTCAGGAGATTCAGAATATAGTGTGGCTGATGAATATGTATATATTACAAATACAATTATTAATAAACAAAACATGTTAGATCTATTAGGTGAAAATGGAGAAATTTCAATTTTAAACGAAAATAATGAAGTAATATATACTATAAATAAAGATTCAGAAGAAAATGAACATGGTAATATAGAAATTAGTTATGGTACACCTCAATTAGCAAAAAATATAAGATTTAATATTACAAAACCAGAACAAATAGGAACATTAAGAATGGCACATGCTAAATATATTCAAACAAATACAGGGTATAGTGTAGAACAATTACAACAATTTATATCTTTGGAAGAAACAATACAAGTAAATGATAATGAAAGTAGAGTAAGTATTGCATTACAAGAACCAAAAAGTGTAGTATCAGTTGCAACAGATAAAGAACAAATTGATGCCATGACAGATAATAATGAAATGGAATTAAATATTACATTACATTCAAATGAGCCAAGTGAAAAATTATTTAATAATCCATATATAGAAATTGCGTTCCCAAGTCAAATAGAAAATATTAGCTTAAGAGAAGATGCTAAAATCTTATATGAAGATGAATTACGTATTAAAGAAATTACAACTGAAAATAATGTTATTAGAATTTATGTAGAAGGAACACAAACAAATTATAGTGATGGAATCATAGAAGGTGCTGTTATTAATCTAAAATTAAATATAGGATTAAATAGTACAGCAACAAACTCAGAAGAAAATATTCAAATAAGATGTATAAATCAAGGGGAAGAAATTAGTGTAGGGCAACCACTACGCATAGAGTCTCCAAAAGAAATTATTACTGTAAACTCTATTACAGATTTAAATGTACAAACTATTGGTAAAGACCCAATACAAGAGGTTGAAGTTTCACCAAGTGATACACAAAGGGTAGTAAAAGTACAATCTAGTATTATTGTTAATAAAGACAACATGAAAAATGTAAGTATTGTTGGAGAATTGCCAACAAATGAAAATACGGTTGTAAAAGATGGAGCAATTTTAGAAAACAATATGGGAATGCAACTAGTATCTAATGTAACAACTAATGATGCATCACAAACAGTGTATTATACAAATAATCCAGATGCAACAAGTGATTTAAATGATCCAAATAATGGTTGGAAATCAGAAATGGTAGAAAATCCATGTAAATATTTAATCACAGAAGAGGAAATGAACAGAACAGATACTATAACAATAGAATATGATCTTCAAATGGCATCTGAAATGGAATATAACCAAACAGCATATCAAGGTTATTATGTAGAATATGAAAATGGAGATCAAGGAAGCACCAATATAGCTAATGCAACTTACTTAGAAATGACAACAGGACAAGGACCAGTATTAGAAGTTAATTTATCAGCCATGGCTGGAAATGGAATATTAAATGCAGGAGATACAGTAAAAAGAGGACAAGTTATTAGATATATTGCAGAAATCACAAATACAGGATCAGAAGCAGTAGACAATGTTTTAGCATATGGAACAGTATCAGAAGGACTTACTTTTGTTGAACCAATGGAAGATTATCCATATCATGGTGGAGAATACTATGTAGAAGTAGAACAAGAAAGAGAAGAATTCACTATTGATCACTTAGAAGTAGGAGAAAGTGTACAAAGAACTTATGAAGTAAGAGTAGATAGTGATGCAAGTATAGGAGCTACTCTTGCAGGTACATTTACAATTGAATATGGAGAAGTACAAAAAGAAGATACTTTTGAAAATGTCATTGCAGACGGAAAATTAAGAATTTCTATAAAATCAAATTTGGATGATGCAAGTAATGTTTATCAAGGAGATATTATAGAATATCAAGCAATTATAGAAAACATTAGTAATGAAACTCAAGAAAATGTAAATCTAACTTGGCATCTTCCGGAAGTACTTACAGTAAAAGAGCAAAGTATTCTTGTAGAAGAACCAGGTTATGATGGAACAGTAACTTCTGAAACAGAGACAATTGCATTAGGAAGTATAAATGCGGGAGAAAAAGCTGTTGTCAACATGTTAGTGAATGTTGGTCAAATTACAGGTTCAATAGAAGAGATCTCTTTATATGCAGAGGCAACACAAGGTAGTGAAACATATATTTCTAACAATTTGGCCGAAAGTGTTAATAGTTTATATAATGTGGATGTAACTATGCGTTCTAATAATGAAGGAGAATATTTACTTCCAGGAGATGAGATTACATATGAAATTACACTAGTAAATAACAATGCACAAGAAACCAGTGTGTTATTATATGATACTCTTCCATCAGAATTAAGTGCGACAGAGATATATGTTAATGGAGAACAAAGAGAATTTGAAGTTAATGAAAACAATAGAATAACTATAAGTAGCATACAATTAGGAATTGATGATAATAAAGAGACAATTGTTGAAATAAGAGCCGTTGTAGATTACCAAGAAGGTAGAGAAGACATTGTAGAAATTACAAATTCAGCAGAAATTTATATTGATGGTATACAAAAAACTTCAAATCAAATATCACATATGATTGAATATCAAACTGTAACTGGTGCTGAAAATATTGATATAAAATTAGAAACTAATAATGAAGGACAATATGTTCATGCAGGAGATGAAATAAATTATCGTATAACAATTACAAATAATAATAGAATTGAAAGACAAGGATATTTCTATGATACAGTTCCTTCAGATTTAACAGTAACAGAAGTAACAGTTAATGGAGAGCCACAAACTTTAGGGGAAAATCCAAATGATATAGAAATATTAAATATGCAATTAGGTACAGGAGAAAATAAAGATATTGTTATTGATATAAAAGCGACAGTAAATAATAGAGAAAATATGAATACATTAATACAAATTACAAATACAGCATATATAAATGTAGGTGGAGAAGAAAAAGCATCTAATAGTGTATCACATACGATTGAATATAAGACAGAAGAACCAGAAACAGATGAAGATGTAAGTATTCAATTAAGTGCAGACCACTTAGAAGGTTATGTAAAAGAAAACGATATTATTACTTATACAATTATAGTAACAAATAACACACAAACAGAGAAAAACATAAGAATATATGATGCTATACCAGAAGAATTAACTGTAACACAATTACTTCTAAATGGAGAAGAACAATCTTTAGGAGAAAATGTTAATATTGTAGATATAAGTGATATCATGTTAGGTACAGGGGAAAATGGACAAGTAACATTAGAAATTAGGGCAACAGTAGATCAATCAAGTAAAGATGAAGGATTGATACAAATATTAAATATAGCAAGTGTATATGTAGATCAAGAAGAAATTAGATCAGGTCAAGTTGCCCACATCATTGAGTATGAAGAAACAGAAGATCCAGAAGGCCCAGAGGATCCAGATAATCCAGATCCAGAAGACCCAGAAGATCCAGATAATCCAGACAACCCAGATCCAGAAGACCCAGAAGATCCAGACCCAGAAGATCCAGATAATCCAGACAATCCAGACAACCCAGATCCAGAAGATCCAGGTGAAGATTTATACACATATAATGTTGGCGGAAAAGTTTGGTTAGATGAGAATGAAAATGGAGAGATGCAAGACGAAGAAGAAGGGGTATCAGATATTCGTGTATATTTAATTGATACACAAACAGGAGAAATTGCAACAGATTCTAATGGGAATTCAATAGAAACTGTAACAAATGCACAAGGACGTTATACTTTAACAGATGTGGAAAATGGAACTTATCTTGTAGCGTTTGATTATGATACAAGCATATATCAACTAACAACATATATGCAAAATAATGTACAAAATTCAAGAAATTCAAAAGTTATTTCAAGAACAATGACAATTAATGGACAAGAAAAAGTATATGGTGTAACAGACACAATTAATGTACAAGATGGTAATGTGGCAAATATTCATATGGGATTAGTAACAGCAGAAATATTTGACCTTCAATTAAACAAATATGTTCGTCAAGTAGTTGTTGAAGAAAATGGAAGTAGAACACAATACGATTATAATAATACAAAAATTACAAGAGTAGACTTAAATGCAAGAACAGCGGATAGTGCAAACATTACAGTTACATATGAAATTGATGTAACAAATATAGGAGAAATACCAGGATATGTTAGAGATGTAGTGGATTATTTACCAGAAGGATTGACATTTGGTTCACAAGAAAATACTGGTTGGTATTTAGAAGACAATGAATTACATAATAGTTCATTAGCTAATGAAGCCATTAATCCAGGAGAAACTAAAACATTAACATTAGTGCTAAGAAAATCTTCAGATCCATTAGGAACATATAGCAATATGGCAGAACTTGGAGAAGTATACAATGAAAATAATATAACTGATATTAATTCAACACCAGGAAATGGAGTACAAGGAGAAAATGATATGAGTACAGCAGAACTGATTGTCAGCATTAGAACAGGTAGAATTGTTATGTATATTGGATTAACTATTACATTAGTAAGTATCATTTTCGTAGGCGTATACTTTATTAAGAAAAAGGTTTTAGGCTAGAAATTTGGAAGAAAGGAGAAAATAACATGCAAAAAAAGAGGATAAAAGAATTGATATTCATATTCCTATTGTTTGTGTTTAGTCTATTGTTGCTTAAAACAGATTCGAAAGCTATGGCTTTACCAGTAGCTGGTTATGATAATCGTTATACGACATATCAAGTGGGTACATATCCTAATTACCAAGGATATCCAATTGTTTTAGGACAACCAGGTTCAAAAGCATTCTGTATTGAGCAAGGACAAAATATGCAACATGGAGTTCTGTATAGAGTATTAAACTATATTAGGATTGATGGAAATACTGCACAATTTTTTGACGGAAATACCACAGATCCAAGAGCAAGATTAGCAGTACATGAAAATGATGAAAACCAAGTAATGGCATGGATTTTTAATCAAAATGACTCGGGAACAGAATATCCAGCACATGGACAATATGGTGAAATGCAAAGAGCGATATATGGATATATAAAAGTTTGGGGAAATGCAAATGATTATACTGCTGGAGGAACAAATTCAGGCGGATATACGATTGACTGGATACAAAATGGAATAAAACTAATACAGGATTATAAAAATGCGGCAACACTTATTAATAATACTAATACAGCAAATGTTACTAAGGAAACTATTAGCCGTAATGGACAAAATTATATAAAAGTTGGACCTTTTAATATAACATATAATGGGCAATATTTTACGAAATTTGATGTACTTAATCAAGATAATAATGCGATATCAGGTGTGCTTTTAGGAAAATATAACGGAAATACACTCAATGTATATGATATGAATAATATATCAAGTGCAGTAGTTTCTGGACAAAACTTCTATGTTTTGATACCTGCTAGTTCGGGAACAACAAAAATCAATAATATAGAGATAGAAATAGCCGGAGGAAGACAAACATTTAATGCAAATCTATGGGTTTTAGTACCATATAATGGTGCTCAAGTAGGATATCAAAATCTTATAGTTGGCGAAGGCGATTATGACATGGGATTTACATATGCTAATATTTCACTTGGACAGGTTGAATTGTTTGGAGAATTGCTTATCAATAAAACAGATGCTGATACAGGAGAAAAATTACCAGACATTGGATTCAGATTAAGAATGACATCAGGTGCTTATGCAGGACAATATGTATCTATTAATGGTAGTGGTAATGCAGTATATAGTAGTACACCAACAGATATGATGACAAATTCACAAGGACAACTTCGCATAAGTCAATTAGCTTTAGGAACTTATGAATTAACAGAGACGATTAATCCATATTTAGGATATGATAATACACCAATTGTAATTACAAGAGGGTTAACAATAGTTTCTGGTTCAACCACAACTCAAAATGTAACCAACAACAAAAAATTTGGAAATCTGGTAATTACTAAAAGGGATAAGGATTCAGGAAGAATATTATCAGGTATTGGATTTACAATTCGAATGTTGAAAGGTGAAAAGGCCGGACAATATGTATCTATTGATGGTTCAGGAAATGCAGTATATAGTGGTTCACCAACAACTATTTATACAAATAATAATGGACAAATTACAATTAATAAACTATATAAAGGAACATATGAAGTAATAGAAACAGTAAATCCATATGATTTCTATGCGGAGACACCGATTGTTATTACATCTAATTTATCAATACAAGCTGGAGAGACATTAAATTATGATATTCAAAATGATACAGTTTATGCAGGTTTATTGATTGAAAAAAAGGATAAAGATACGGGAAATCCATTATCAAACATAGGATTTACAATTCAAATGTTGAATGGAGAAAAATCAGGACAATATGTATCTGTTGATGGGGCAGGAAATGCTGTATATAGTACAATTCCAACGACACTTTATACAAATACTCTTGGACAAATTGATATTGATAAATTATATCCAGGAACATATGAAGTAATAGAAACAGTAAATCCATATGATTTCTATGCAGATACGCCATTAGTTATAACTTCTAATTTAGTATTAGAAGATGGAGAAAAATTGAACTATAATATACAAAATGAAAAAATTTATGGTTATTTAGTAATTGAAAAAACAGATAAGGATACAGATGAACCTTTATCAGACATAGGATTTACAATCCAAATGTTAAATGGAGAAAAATCAGGACAATACGTATCTATTAATGCAGAAGGAAAAGCAGTATATAGTCAAACACCAACAACAATTTATACAGATGAAGCTGGACGAATTGAAATTGAAAACTTATATTCAGGAACATATGAAGTAATAGAAACAGAAAATCCATATGACTTCTATGAAAATACACCATTTGTTATTACATCTGAATTGGTAATAAGAAGAGGTGAAGAATTAACTTACAATATAGAGAATGAGAAAATCTATGGTAATTTGGTTATTGAAAAAAGAGATGAAGATACTGGAGAAACAATGCCAGATATAGGATTTACAATTCAAATGTTAGACGGAGAAAAAGCAGGACAATATGTATCTATTAATGAAAAAGGAAAAGCAGTATATAGTCAAACACCAACAACAATTTATACAGATGAAGCTGGACGAATTGAAATTAAAAGTTTATATCCAGGAAGATATGAAATTGTAGAGACAGAAAATCCAGTATATGGATATGAAAGAGTACCGTTAGTTATTACATCTGATGTAAGAATTTCAATAGGTGAAATAACAAATGCAGACTTAACTAATAAAATGGTATATGGTAAATTAAAAATTACCAAAACAGACCAAGATACAGGTGAACCTTTAAGTGACATAGGATTTACATTACAAATGATAGAAGGAGAAGGAGAAAAAGCAGGACAATATGTATCTATAGATGAAAATGGAGAAGCAGTATACAGTCAAACACCAACAACAATTTATACAGATGAAAATGGTGAAATTTTTATAGACTATATTTACATAGGAACTTATGAACTAATTGAAACGGAAAATCCACATTTCGGTTATGAAGATGTTCCAAAAGTAATCACTTCTAATTTAGTAGTAACAAAAGGAGAAAATGTAACAAATTTAAGTGCAACAAACAGAAGAGAATATGTTAAAATAAGAGGATATGCTTGGGAAGATAGAGCAGAAAGCAAAGAAAGCATAAAAGATTATGAATGGCATGAAGGAACATATGACGAAAGATTAGCAAATGTAACAGTTAGACTAAAAAATGCAAATGGAGAAATATTAGCACAAACTGTAACAAATTCTAATGGAGAATATGTTTTCGGTAACTATGATGAAAATCCAAATGCAGTAAAAATCAGAATAGATGATTTAGTAGGAGCATATGTTGAATTTGAATATAATGGTATGAGTTATAAATCAATTGATGTTAGACTTAACTTTGCAACTAGTGCATCAGCAGATGGAGAAGGAAATGTAGTATCAGGATATACAAATACAGCAACAGATGAAGCATTAAGAGATGAATTTAACAATAATTATGCTACAATAGATGAAACAGGTGCATATAATACAAATGGACAACATACTTATAATATAAGCTATAATAGAGGAAATCATGCAAGCAGTGTTATATACGGAGATAATGTATTATATGGATATGAAGGACAACTTTATCCAATTGCAGGAGTATATGATCAATATATAATTCAAGCAGTTACAGAATCAAGAGCAAGCAATATATTATGTACAGATTACACACCAGACCAAATCAGACAATCAAGTATAGTAGAAATAGGAGGATTAAATCTAGGTGTAGAAGAAAGAGAAATGCCAGACTTGGCGATAACACAAGATATGGAAGAAGTACAAATTAGCTTAAATGGATATACACATACATATGAATATAGCCAAAGATATAATGATCCAGAAGATTATGCAGGAGGAGATGGCTTTAATGTAAGTGTAAAATTTGAAAATAAATATTTGTCAAATTCATATTCAAGAGAAGTATATTCTTCAGATCTTATCTATAATGGACAACCAGGAAATGAAGGAAGCTTACAAATATTTGTAACATATAGAGTAAAAATCAGAAATGAATCAACAAATCTATATAATAATGTAAGAAGCTTAGTAAATTACTATGATGCAAGATATGAAAATATTGTTGTAAGAGATGCAAACGGAAATATCTTAAATACAACTAATGACAATTATAATGCAGATGGATATAGAAAACTAACAATAAATTTAAATGAGCAAATAAGATATCAAGATACATCAGAAATTACAATAACATATCAATTAAATAATGATGCAGTAAATAGTATATTAAATGAAGATGTAACATTAAGTTCTGTAACAGAGGTAAATTCATATTCAACATATAGTGATGAAGGATATAGTCAAGTATATGCTGGAATAGACTTAGACTCTGCACCAGATAATAGTACACCAACAAATACAGATACATTTGAAGATGATACAGATAGAGCACCATCATTAATCTTACAAGTTATAGAAGGAAGAAATATTCAAGGTAAAGTTTGGGAAGACAGTGCAATTCAAGACTTACTAGAACAAACAGGTTATAACAAAGAAAGAAAAGGTGACGGTATTTATGGAGCAGATGAAAATGTAGTTAATAATGTTACTGTAGAGTTAATGACAGTAGATGATGCAGGAAATTTATCATTAGCAAATTTATATCAAGAAGATCAATCAGATCCTGTTCCTGCAAGTGTAACGACAAGTGGATTTGGGGATTATAGCCTTGAGGGTGTAATACCATCAAGATATGTATTAAGATATACATATGGAGATAATAGTGTAATTGTAGATATAAATGGAAATGTTATAGAAAATGTAGATACAGATAATTATAAATCTACAATTTACAGAGGTGGAGATAAATCAGCAGCAGAAGCTATGGATGACTACTGGTATAGAGAGGAAACAAGTAATACAGGAGCAACTAGATTATCAGATGCAAAAGATAATGAAGATGTTATTAATGACAGAATAGATCCAAGTTCTCCTAACCAAGATATCAACTATGACACAGTAACAAATGGAATATTATCAGAAATTAGTGCAGATACAAGAAGATTTGAAATTCTAATGGATTATGATGTTAATCATGATAATATTAGTGAGTATGGGGAAGACTTGAAATTCATTTTTGATAATATTGACTTTGGTATTATCAAAAGACCTCAACAAGAATTAGAGGTTAATAAGGATATTGGATATATTCAAATTCTTTTAACAAACGGAACAAATATTATTGAAGGTGACCCAAGATCACAAAACATATCAGGTGTTAGAAGATTGGATAATGGTGATGTGTACATTGAAATTGATAATGAAATTATCCAAGGGGCAACTTTAAGAATTACATATGAAATTTCAGTAGATAATAGTAATTGTGAAATAGATTATAATGATGAAGATTATTATATTTATGGTGATGTACCAGAAGGAAATGCAAACTGGTCAATCACTTCAGTAGTTGATATGTATGACTACTTACCAGAAGAATTGGTATTACAAAATAGTGATACAACTAACTGGGAAGCTATAAATATAACACCAGATATGAGAGGAACAATTCTTGCAGAAGAAATTTATGACACGGTTAGCGGATTACAAAATACAATACACTTAAAGAGTGCGATATTCCAAAATATGGAACCAGGAACAAGAGCTGTGGATTCTAGCATGATTGTATCAAGACAATTATCAACATCAGCAGATGATTTAGCTTATGAAAATGATATAGAAGTTATTAGATTAACAGGAGGAAAACCACCAACAACATCAATTCCTGGAAACTATGATCCAACAACAAATGAATCTTATGATCCGGATACAGATACTTATGTAGGAGATGAGCCTGATGACGATGAGGTAGAAATTGTTATCACTCCACCAACAGGTACTGACAGTATACAATATATTACTTATGGAATTATTGGAATTACTGTATTAGTTGTTATAGGTGTAGGTATTGTCATTATCAAGAAAAAAGTTCTAAAATAAAATAAAAAAAATCATTCCAAATAGGAATGATTTTTTTTATTGTTCTTGCTTTTTTTGACATTCTGTAATAAAATAAAAAGCATAAAAAAACAAAAAAAAGAATATAAAAAAGTATAAAATAAAAAAACATAAAAATCTGTAAAAAAATTATTGGGAATTACTTACCAAAAAAGACAAAAACCACAAAAGACAAGTTGTAAAATATAGCATATATAATAGACAAAGGTGGTATGTAAAAATGTTTCAAAATATCAATGAATACACCATCCAAGAACAAAAAAAGGAAACGGTGAATAAATGGTCAGAAGTTTTTAAAAGAAATAATATCATAATGTATGTCATTTCTTTTATGTTATCACTAGTTAGTATAGGAGGCGACTTTTCTTTATTTAGTATTAGTATATTAGGGGCATGTTTTTCTTCTTCTGTTCCACTTTTAGGAGTAGTTATCATATCTCTTATAGGAAATCTCTTAAAATTTGGAGTAGGAGGACGGATTAGAATACTTTTTAACAAGTCTTATCTTCTTTTTAAGTATTTTTATCTTAAAACCAAAATACAATGACGAAGAAAGAAATGAAAAAATAAAAGTTGGCAAAAATATATGTGTAGCAGTATTTATCATTCAAATTATGAAAGCAATTTTTTCTAATCTTACCGTTTATGATATATTAGTAAGCATTATGTATACAATCATGGCAATTGCTTTTTACAAAATATTTACAAACTCTATATCTGTTGTAGAAAATTTTGGACAAAAAAAGGCATTTTCAATAGAAGAAGTTATAGGGACAAGTCTTCTACTTGCGATAGCCGTAAGTGCTTTTTCGGATTTATCTATACTAGGATTTTCCATTAGAAATATATTAAGTATATTTATCGTTCTTGTGTTAGGGTGGAAAAATGGAATGTTAGTTGGAACAACATCTGGTGTGACGATTGGTGTAACATTAGGGATTTTAACAGGAGGAGAGCCAATTATTATTGCAGCTTATGCTATATCTGGTATGGTAGCAGGATTTTTAAATCGCTTTGGAAAAATAGGTGTTATCATCGGATTTTGTATTGGAAATGTGATTTTAGCATATGCTTCAAATGGATATACAGTAGAACTAATCTATTTTAAAGAAATTTTGTTAGCATCTATTCTTTTATTAGCAGTACCAAAAAATATACATATTGATATAGAAGAGTTTGTAGGAGGTTCAAAATTCTTACCAATCACTAGAGAAAGAAGCTTAAGTAGGGAAAAGGAAACAGTAGAAAAATTAAACAATGTATCAGAAACAATTAAAAAAATGGCAAGTTCTTATTCAAATACCGTGCAAGATATGTATACAGAAGAAGAGAAAGAGGAAAATAAGCAAATTTTTATTAATGAATTATTAAATAATTTAGAACCTTATAAAGATAATTTACTATATGAAGATATTGCAAATGTTGAAGGAAAAATTGTAGGCGAAATTTTTCAAACATTGTTAAGAAAACAAGAAATCGAAAGAGAAGATTTATTAAAAATTTTTGCGGA
This sequence comes from uncultured Clostridia bacterium, assembly GCA_944386205.1. Taxonomy (GTDB): domain Bacteria; phylum Bacillota; class Clostridia; order TANB77; family CAG-508; genus CAG-269. The sequence goes on along the minus strand of CALXAE010000001.1, from coordinate 20,772 downwards.
TTGTAATAGCTATATTGTTGGATTTGATGATAAAGAAATAAGCAATTATTTAGAAGAAAATATTGTACAAATTTTACGAGTTTTAAACATTTCATATAAAGTTAGTAAAAATAATTTTGTATGGAAAAGAAAACTAGAAGAAAGTAAGAAAAATATGGAAACACAACTAAAAGGTGTTTCAAAGATGATATCAGGAATTGCAAATTCAATACAAAAAGATACAGTCCAAGAAAAAGATTATACAAAGCAGGAAATGGAAGTTATAGAATTATTAAAACAAAAAGAAATAGAAGTAGAAGAAATTTCCATCAGAAAAAAAGACAGATATATTATTCATATATTTACAAAAGAAATAGTAGATTCTTCTATAGTTGAAAAAATATTAACAAAAATATTAAAAGAATCAATTGTTTTAAATGAAGAAAACTCTACAAAAACAGATTACATTTTTATATCTGAAGATAAATATGTATTAGGATTTGCAACAGCAGATGCAAGTAAAAATCAAGACAAAGTTTCTGGGGATAATTTTATACATACAAGATTAAAAGATGGAAAATATGTAATTGCTTTAAGTGATGGGATTGGAACAGGAAAAAAAGCAAATGAAAGTAGTATGCAAGTATTGGCAATGCTACAAAATTTGTTAGAAACAGGTTTTGACAAAGATAGTTCTGTTCAATTAATAACTTCTAGTTTAATTAGTAAAAATGAAGAAACATTTGCAACTTTAGATGTAGCCATTTTAGACTTATATAAAGGAAATATCGAATTTATTAAAAGTGGTGCTTGTCCAACTTATATAAAGAAAAATAAAAAGGTACAAATTATTAAATCTAATTCCTTACCAGCAGGTATGATTAACCAAGACAATATTCAAGTATTTGATACAGATATACAAAGTGAAGAAATTATACTTATGTGTACAGACGGTATTTTAGATTCTAATGTAGAATACAAAAATAAAGAATTATGGATAAAATACATTTTAGAAGATATTGAAACAAAAAACACGAAAAAAATTGCAGATATTATATTAAATGAAGCAATTGATAATAATTTTGGAAAGATCAAAGATGATATGAGTGTGATTGTATGTAAGATTCTTGTTAAATAGGAAAAATTAATTTTTTCTATTAGACAAGAAATAATGTTGTACATCATTATAAGTAATGTCTTAACAAAATAGGAGGAAAATTTGTAATGAGTAGAGGAAAAAGATATGAGGAACGAAAGTTAAATTTAAAAAAAGTTTTTGCTGTGATTTTAGCAATTATTGTAATTATTATGTCTGTTTGGATAATTAGAGGCATTTTATCAAAAGAAGGCAGTTCAAGAGGAATTACAAGTAAAACCTATTTTGCAGCATATCAAGACAATAAATGGGGAGTAATTGATGAAAATGGAGAATTTGTAATAAATCCTTCTTATGAAGAAATGATTATTATTCCAGATAGTAAAACAGACATCTTTCTTTGCACTTATGATGTAAATTATGATACAGGAGAATATAGTGCAAAAGCAACTAATAGCAAAAATGAAGATATATTTACAGAATATAGTAAAGTAGAAGCAATTAGCAATCATGATGAAAATAATAATTTATGGTATGAAGAAAATGTTTTAAAAGTGCAAAGAGATGGAAAATGGGGAATGATTAACTATGAAGGAGAAATTATATTGAATACAGAATATAATAGTATACAAGCTCTACCAGGAATTGAAAATGCTATCTTAGTTGAAAAAGATGGAAAATATGGTATAGCAGACAATACAGGAAGACTATTATTAGACGTAGCATATACAGAAATAACAAATTTAGGAAAAACTAATAGAGATGGATATATAGTAAGAGATGACACAGGTTTATATGGAATTGTAGACAATTCTAATAATGTTATTTTACAAAATCAATATCAAGAAATTGAAAAGGTATATAGGAATAATTTATATGTTGTTACACAAGATGGAACACAAAAAGTTGTAAATTCTAATGGAGAAGATGTGCTAGCACAAGGTTTTGAACAAATTTCTGCTATTTTAAAAACAGAAGGACAAGGGGTTATTTATAGCACTGGTGGAAAATATGGTATAATGTCTCTAGCAGGTGATGTTATAATAGAAGCACAATATGATAATTTAGTAGAAGCAAAATCAAATGTATTTATTGCAACAAGAGGAGACAGACAAGGTATTATTGATGGCAATAATGTAGAAAGCGTACCTTTTAATTATACATCTATTACTTATAATGAAACAGGAGATATCTATATTGCTGAAGATGAAAATTTTAATAGCAGTATAATGAATAACCAATTTCAAGTACAACAAACAGGCATATTAATAGAAATAAATACTGATGAAGGATATTTTGAATTAAGACAAGATGATGAATATAAATATTATAATTTTAGATTTGAGGAAAGAGATGTAAAAGACATATTAACAAATAATACATTATTTTTAGATAAAAAAGATAATAAATACCGGATATGTAGACAAAGATGGAAATGTTGTGGTAGAATATACATATGATGATGCAACAGAACAAAATGAATATGGCTATTCAGCTGTAAAAAAAGACGGAAAATGGGGTGTTATCAACAATAAGGGAGAAGTTATACAAGAACCGATATATAATTTAGATGATTATTTAATAATTGATTTTATTGGAAAGTGGCATTTGGGAAGAGATGTTAATATGAATTATTATTCTTTAGAAGGGAAGGAATAAAAAATGGAACAAAAGATAAATTATCAATACACTTATTTTATACATCCTTTTGTAATAAAGCAAAAAAAATATCAAAAATACATATTGAAACTATTAAAAGATGAGAATTGTAAGTTAAAACGTTTTGAAAAAGAAAAAGATTTGAGATTATATAAACATTTTACGCCAAAAATGAGAGATTTTCTTTTTTCAAGTTTTAGTTTCACAAATGCAAAATATGAAAAATTTAAAGAAATGCCAATAGAAACACAATCAGCAGTCCTTGTAAAATATCCTTGCACAATATTTGAATATACAATAAAGAAAGATATTCAAGGAAAAGCAGGAGAAGGAAAAGGAATATTCTTTAAAATTAGAAAAATAGAAATTATCTGTTTTAACACAGGAATATGCTTTTTGTGCATGAAAACAAATATAGAAGATGATTCAACATTTTCAGATGTTTTAAATTTCAACTATAAATTTAGAGATATTAAGCAAGATAATACAACTTTAAATAATTATGATAAAATAAATATACAAACAGATAGTTTTTCTAGTATTGATAAATTGACAGATTTTATTAAAGAATTGACAGGTTCTAATATAGAAGCTATTAAGCTAGATATTGATACAGAAAGATTTCTAACATATGCTTATGTATGTATAGATCAATCTGCATGGAATATTGACAATCCTTTTGAAAATATAGAAAATAATTTTATCAAATTTGCAAGAATATTACCAGCAGATAATGCGGCAAGTTTAAAAGAAGATGATATGGTATCTTTGTCAAAATGGAAATACACAAAAATGGGAATAACAAAACATGGAGTTACTTTATTTGCATCTTCAACAGATATTAATAATTATACAATTTTGCCAAATGAATTTGAACAACAATACTTATATACATATATATTTGAATTATATAAAAAGATTTACTTGAAAAAAATAAGTTTGGCATTTCAAACAACAACAAATATAAGAAAAGTAAGAAAAGAATTTATTAATTTTACAAAAAATGTATGGATACAAGAAGTTACAGAAGATGAAACAGGTACAATGTTTGACCATAAAGTAAAAGAAGTATTAGGATTAGCACAATTATATAATGAAGTGAAAAATGAATATGATGTACTATATAAAGAACTAAATATAGAAAAAAATAAGAATGTAACTATTGTTGTATCAATTATATTGATTGTTTCATTACTATTAAATATATATAATTTTGTACTGCTAACAAAATATTAAGGTCTAATCTCTAAATTCTTTTTTCCTAGAATTTAGTAGCCAAAAAGGATTGAAGAAAATGAAAATTACTTGCGGAACAGATATTATAGAAATTAAAAGGATTAAAGAAAGTATAGAACAATTAGAAAATAAATTTGTAGAACGTGTCTATACAGATAAAGAAATTCAATATTGTGAGGGTAAAAAAAAGCAAAAATATCAGCATTATGCGGCTAGATTTGCAGCAAAAGAAGCTATCTTTAAAGCTATTTCTAGCAAATTAAATAATAAATATGATATTGGTTGGCAAAATATAGAAGTGATAAATGATGAAAATGGTAGACCACATGTAAATTTGTTGGATGTAGACGTACCAGAAATAGAGGAAATGGATATTAGTATTTCGCATTGTAAAGAATATGCAACAGCAAATGTAGTGGTGGTTTGGGGGTAAAGATGCAATTTTTTGATAGCCATTGTCACTTAGATGATGAAAGATTTAATGAAGATAGAAAAAAATTAATAGAAGAAATAAAAGAAGCAGGTATTACGAAATTTGTTTCTGCTGGATATAGCGTAGAAAGTTCAAAAAAGGGAGTAGAACTATCAAAAGAATATAATTATATTTACACAACTTGTGGCATTTCTCCAAATGATATTCCACAAACAGAGGAAGAGTTGTGGAAAAATATAGATAAAATTAATGTTTTAGTGGAAGAAAACCTAACAGATAAAAAAATTTTAGCAATTGGAGAAATTGGGCTAGACTATTATTGGGAAAAAGATTTAAAAAGACGAGAATTACAAAGACAAGCATTTATAAAACAGATACAAATGGCAAATACATTTAAATTACCAATTGTTATTCATACAAGAGAAGCTGTGATGGATACTTTGGAAATATTAAAAGAAAATAAGGTAAATAAAGCAGGTGTTTTTCATTGTTGCCCATTAAATCGAGAACTTGTAAAAGAGGCATTAAAACTTGGTTTTTATATTTCTTTTGCAGGACCGGTTACATTTAAGAATTCAAAAAATGCAAATGAAATCATAGAAATGGTACCAAATGATAAAATGCTTATTGAAACAGATAGCCCTTATTTGGCACCAGAACCTGTAAGGGGAACAAGAAATGATCCGAGAAATGTAAAATTTGTTGCACAGAAAATAGCAGATGTAAAAAAGATGCCATTGGAAGAAATAGCCAGAATCACATATGAGAATACAAGAAAAATATTTGGAATATTGAGTCTACAAAATTAAGCCAACATATGGATAGGTATATTGATAAATTAATATTTATAATTATTGCAATATTAATGTAATCAAAATTTAATTAAAAAATGTAGTTAGACTATTGCAGAAATAAAAAAAATATGCGATACTAAAAGTGTATATAGAATGTAAAAAATAGGGGGACAAACATATGAAAAGGTTACAGAAAATTTTAACAGTTATGTTTATACTGATAATACTTTCTACAATTACAAAAGCAAGTTCAACAGACAGTTTTAAGTTATCTTTAGAACCAGTAGCAAATGAGTTTTCAAAAGGAGAAACTTTTGAAGTAAAAATTTTTCTAGATGAAATACAAGTTGAGAGTGGAGAACAAGGGATTGCAGGATATACTGCAAAACTTGTATATGATGAAAGTGCTTTAAGTTTAGAAAAAGTTTCAGCTAGTGAAGGTTGGGAAGTAAGCACAAATGGAGGAGCTATAGTTGCAAATACATTAGATACAGAGGTTGTAAAAACTAAAACAGAAACAGTCGTAGCAACTTTTAAGATAAATGATAGTGCAAGTTTGGGAGATACAACGATTAGCATTGAGAATATCGAAGGAACAAGTATTGCAGAAACTATTGAAGGGACAGGAACTAGTACAACTATAAGAATTGCTGAAGAGCAAGAGCCAGGTACTGGAGATGATCAAGATAATGAAGATGGACAAAATCCAGGGAGTGGAAATGATCAAGACAATGAAAATGGACAAAATCCAGGAAGTGGAAATGATCAAGACAATGAAAATGATCAAACTTCAGGCAACGGAGATAACCAAGGATCAAATAATGGTAATAATCAATCTGGAAAAAATACAACGAATAATATAAATGGTGGTAATCAAAGTTATAAAGGGGTATTACCATATGCAGGAAACAGTGGATATATTTTGATAGTTGTAGGTATCGTACTTATCATAATTGGTGGAATATGCTTATACAATTATAGAAAATATAGAAAAGTATAATAGAAAAATATTAATAAAGATATTGTTAATTTTAAATTAATGATATCTTTTTTTGCATTATAGGAAATTGTATTTCCTATAATGCAAAAAAAAATTGCACAGAAAAATTGTTTCACAATTTTTCGCGCAACAAATCTTATACGCTTCTTGCTAGACCTTAAATTAATATAATCAATGTTAAAAAAATAGAGAAAAGGTCTAGCAAAGCTAGATTTGTTTTTGAATAGAAAAATAAAAATGTGTTTGTAACAAAAATGAAATATAGATTTAATAGAAATGTTAAAAATATCTCTCAAAAGCTTCCGTAAGTAAGAAGAATGAAATAGAAAAAAATCAAGAAAACATATATTTACAATCTAGAATTAGCTTTATATAATAAATTGGAAGGATAGAATATGAAAAATAAAAGGAGAAAGGAATATGAAAAAAAGACTTTTTGTGAGCACTATATTAATAGTATTAATTTTAGAAGTTATAATCCCAATATTATCAAGTAGAGTATTGGCAATGGAAGAAAATACAAACGAAGAAATTACAGATGAAACTCAAACAAGTGAAGAAACTAGTAGAAAATACGAGATAAAAGAAGAAGAAAGTTGGGATATATCAGAAAATGGAGATGGAAGTGTTATAGCAACGTTTAGATTAAAGGATAGAACACTTACAATATCTGGTGTGGGAAGAATGAGAAGTGCAGATATTTGCAAAGAAAAACCACTGTATAGGGATTTAATAGAAGATGTTATTATAAGTGAGGGTGTTACAAATATAGGAATGGATACATTTTATAGATGGACTAATCTAAAAAATATAGAAATACCGAGTAGTGTGGAAGATATATCTGACGGTCCATTTAGCAGAAATACTAGTCTGGAGAGTATAAATGTAAATGTAAATAATGAAAATTATTGTAGCGAAAATGGAATATTATTTAATAAACAGAAAACAAAAATTTTGCAATATCCAGCTGGTAAAACAGATGTAAAAGAATACAGTATACCAAATACTGTAACAGAAATATGGGACTATGCATTTTGTGAATGTAGCAGTTTAACAAGTATAGAGATACCAAGTGGCGTAACAACTGTGAGGCGTTTCGCATTTGCGGGATGCAGTAGTTTAATAAATATAGAAATACCAAGCGGAGTGACATATATATCTTTTTATACATTTGAGAGATGTAGTAATTTAACAAATATAGAAATACCAAGTAGTGTAACAAGTATAGATTCTGAAGCATTTGAAGGATGTACTAGCTTAAAGAATATAAATGTAGATGTAAATAATGAAAATTATTGTAGTGAAAATGGAATATTATTTAACAAGGATAAAACAGAAATTGTAAGATATCCAGAAAGAAAAACAGATGTAAAGGAATATAGTATACCAAATAGTGTAACAAGTATAGGTGAAAGAGCATTTAGAGGATGTAGCACTTTAACAAGTATAGAAATACCAGATAGCGTAACACAAATAGGTTTTGACTCAATTCCATCAACAGTACTAATACATACAAAGGCAGATAGTGAAGGACACAAATATGCGGAAGAAGATAAAATAGCATATATATTAGATGGAGAAGCAGAAAATATATCTACCGAATATGAAATAAAAAAAGAAGAAACATGGGATGTATCAAAAAATGGAGACAATAGTGTTATAGCAAAGTGGAATTTAAGTGATAAAACATTGAGTATATCTGGAAATGGAGAGATGAAAGACTGGGAATCATTGGAGAAAAAAAGTGATTGGCACAACACTAAATATAGAAAAAATATAGAAAAAGTTGTTATAACTGAAGGAATAACAAATATAGGTGAGTATGGTTTTTTTGATTGTAATAATTTAACAAATATAGAGATATCAAATAATGTAATAAGTATAGGTGAGCATGCTTTTTCTGATTGTAGTAGTTTAACAAGCATAAAAATACCAAATAGTGTAACAAGTATAGGGAATTATGCATTTTATGATTGTACTAGTTTAACAAGCGTAGAGATACCAAATAGTGTAACAAGTATAGGAGTTTTTGTATTTCATAATTGTAGTAGTTTAAAAAGTATAAAAATACCAAATAGTGTAACAAGTATAGGTAATGATACATTTTATAATTGTACTAGTTTAACAAGCGTAGAAATACCAAGTAGTATGACTTATATACCTTCTTCTATGTTTTCCAAATGTAGCAATTTAACAAACGTAGAAATACCAAGCAGTGTGAAATATATAGAGACTAGTGCGTTTTATGGGTGTAGCAATTTGACAAGTATAGAAATACCAAGCAGTGTGATATATATAGGTTCTAATGCGTTTAGTAAATGTAATAGTTTAAAAAGTATAGAAATACCAAGTAGCGTGGAATATATACCTCATGCTGCATTCTGTGAATGTACTAGTTTAGAGAGTATAAATGTAGATGCAAATAATGAAAATTATATGAGTGAAAATGGAATATTATTTAATAAACAAAAAACGAAAATTTTGCAATATCCAGCTGGTAAAACAGATGTAAAAGAATATAGTATACCAAATACTGTAACATCTATATGGCACTATGCATTTAGTGGATGTAGCAGTTTGACAAGTATAGAGATACCAAGCAGTGTGACAGAAATAGTTGCTTATGCATTTATTGGATGTAGCAGTTTAACAAGTATAGAAATACCAAATAGTGTGACATATATAGGAGACATATTTTCTGGATTGACAAGTTTAGAGAGTATAAATGTAGATGTAAATAATGAAAAATTTATGAGCGAAAATGGAATATTATTTAACAAGGATAAAACAGAAATTGTAAGATACCCAGAAGGAAAAACAGATGTAAAGGAATATAGTATACCAAATAGTGTAACAAGTATAGTAACTTATGCATTTTATGGATGTACTTCATTAAAGAAAATAGGTATACCAAGCAGTGTAACAGATATTAGCTTTAGCATACCTGAAACAGCAATTATATATACAAACTCAAATGAAGAAGTATTCAAATATGCAGAACAAAATCAACGTAGATATATAATAGATGATACACCACCAAGTATTACTGTAGAATATGATAAAAAGGATCAAACAAAAGAAAATATAAGAGTAACAATAAAAGCGAATGAAGAGATACAAGAAATTGAAGGATGGACATTATCAGAAGATAAGAAACAATTAACAAAAGAATATACAGAAAATACGTCAGAAAAAATAATCGTAAAAGATTTTGTAGGAAATGAAGTAGAAGTAGTTATTAATAGACAAAGAGGAGATATTAATAATGATCAACAGATAAATATAACAGATATTATATTATTAAAAAGACATCTAATAGCAGAAGATAAAACAAATTGGATATTAACAGGAGACAATCTAAAGGTAGCAGATATGAATGATAATGAAAAAGTTGATATATCAGATTTATTGTTGTTAAAAAGGGAAATACTACAAGATGTATAAAAGCCAAACTTAAAAAAAGAGAATATTTACATAGATTAGTGTAAATATTCTCTCTTTAAGTGTACTTGTTTAAATAGGCAAAATCAAATTTTCTATACACAAGAACATTGATTAATATCGAATATTTCTTAGAGCTTCAATTCTATCAGCTGTACTAGGGTGTGTAGACCATATATTTGTTGTCTTTTTTTTGCCATTTTTCTTAAAAGGATTTACAATATACATATTTGCAGTAGCTGAATTTGCCGTTTCTAATTCATTAGGGTCGTTTTCTAATTTCTCTAAAGCAGAAATTAAGCCATCTGGATTACGTGTGAATTCAACAGCTGTACTATCTGCCAAAAATTCTCTTTTTCTTGACAAAGCAAGTTGCATCAAAGAACCAAATATAGGTGCTAAAATTAGAAAAATCAAGCCAATTAACATTAAAATACCATTTGCTTTATTATCACTATCTCTATCTTTTACACCACCCCAAAATAAAGCACGTGAGAATAAATCAGATAACATAACAATAAAGCCAACCATAACAGAAACGACACAACTTAAACGAATATCATAATTTTTAATATGACTCATCTCATGAGCAATAACACCTTCTAATTCATAATAATCTAATTTTTCTAAAAGACCTGTAGTTACACAAATAACAGCATTTTCTGGATTTCTACCAGTTGCAAAAGCGTTAGGTTGAGAATCATCTACAACATAAAGCCTAGGTTTATTTGGTAAACCAGAAGTAACCATCAAGGCATCTAAAATATTTACTAACTTTTGGTCTTCCTCTTTTGTTGCAGGTCTCGCTTTATTTACAGATAAAACAATTTTATCACTATAATAGTAAGAAGCCCATGCAGAACCAATTGAAAAGATTAAAGCAATTACGATAGACATAGTGCCTAATCTTAAAGCATGGCAAATATAATATACAATTAGAGTAATGACAATGATAAAAATACCTACAATGACACCTGATTCCAATTTATTTTTTTTACTTGTTTCAAACATTGTTTTTTCAGTCCTTATTTTAGATTTAGGTTTTTTTCTAGTATGTTTCAGCAATGATATATTTGCAAAACGTGAAGAGGTGATACCTATAAACCTATTAAATAAGCAAAAAAGAGGAAAGAGAAATTCCCCATCCCCTCTATGCAATTATTTTATTTGCTAAAATCTACTTTTACATTTTTTCTAGCTTCCTCATTTTCTGTTTCAAATAAATCACGAGCCTTAAAATTAAATATTCCAGCTATTATGTTAGATGGAAAAACTTCCAATTTTGTGTTATACATAGTTACTGTATCATTATAAAATTGTCTTGAAAAAGAAATTTTATTTTCTGTATTACGTAATTCTTCTGATAATTCTGAAAAGTTTTGATTTGCTTTTAGTTCTGGATAACTTTCAGATACAGCCATAATTGTTTTTAAAGCAGTAGAAAGTTCATTATCCAATGTTGCTTTTTCAGAAACGTTTTCTGTATTTGCCCATGCTGTTCTTAGCTCAGCAATTTTTTCAAAAGTTTCAGACTCATGAGTCATGTAGCCTTTTACAGTTTCCACAAAGTTAGGAATTAAATCAAATCTTCTTTGTAATTGTACATCAATTTGGCTCCATGCATTGTCTACTTTTATTCTTGCTTGCACAAGACTATTGTACATACCAATAACAGCAATAACGATAACTACGACAATTGCTAAAATAATCCAACCAATCATGTATGAAATCCTCCTTCTCTTTATTATATACAAAATTATCATATCATATTAATTATTTTTATACAATATTAATGTGAATAAATGGTAAAAAAATTTTGAAAAAAAGGTAATATTTTTTAAAAATTTTTCATATAGTATAGTATGGGCAAAAATTGGACAAATATAAATGTTTTAGCATAAAAAATTATGTAAAATTGAGCAAAATATAAACTGAAATGACTTAGGGACACAAGACATTTGAATGAATTGGATACCAAAATTTGACTTTTAATAAAAAAAATAGTATAATAATATTGTGTTGCCAAAAGGAGGTAATTTATTTTTATGAGAAGAGAAGAAAAGGCTTCAATTTCTATCATGAAGATTATCTGTGTAACAATCATTTTAATTTTAATATCAGGAATTAGTGTAATGGCAGTTAACACAGATTTAAAAGACATAACAATCACATTGCAAAATGGATATGAAATGACAGCTTTAACATCAAAATCAAAAGTGTCAGATATCTTAAGTGAAAATAACATTATATTAAATGAAGACCAAAAGACAATACCAGATTTAGATAGTGAGGTATCATCAGGAGATACAATTAAAATAACAGACAAATCATACAATGAGGTGCAAATCGCTAAAATATCAGAAGAAGGAATTGAAACTTCATTAGACCAATTACTAGAAAATTATGCACCAATAACAGAAAAAATCATTGTAGAACAAGTAGTAATCCCTTATGAAACCATTACAAAAAATACAACAGGAGCAACAACAGATACTACAAATAAAGTAGTTCAAGAGGGAAAAGATGGGTTAAAAGAAGTAACCTATAAAGTAAAATATCAAAATGATGTAGAAATTGAAAAGTCAGTTATATCAGAAGTTGTGGTACAAGAACCAGTAGACAGAATTGTTCAAGTACAAAAGAAAGCAACTTCAAGAAGTTCAACACTACCAAGAACAACAAGTACTTCAAACACATCAGGAGGAACTGTATATAAAATCACAGCATATTGTCCATGTGCAAAATGTTGTGGAAAAACAAATGGAAGAACAGCATCAGGAACAACAGCAACAGCCGGAAGAACTGTGGCAGCATCTAGTAAATTTGCTTTCGGAACAAAATTAAACATTGGTGGACACATATATACAGTTGAAGATAGAGGTGGCGCAATTAATGGTAACAAAATTGATATATTTGTTAATACACATGCCGAGGCTCTACAATGGGGTGTAAGATACTTAAATGTAAGTGTTGTAAATTAAGAGAATATATTGTATAATATGCTAGAATGTTTAAATCTAGCATATTTTTTTAGAAAGGAATGCACTAAATTATGAAATTAATTTCTTGGAATGTAAATGGCATACGTGCCTGTGTTAATAAAGGATTTAAAGATTTTTTTGAAACAATAGATGCAGATATTTTTTGTATACAAGAAACTAAATGTCAACCAGATCAGATCGATTTGAAATTTGAAGGATATCATGCTTATTGGAATAGTGCAGAAAGAAAAGGGTATTCTGGAACGGCTATATTTACAAAAAAAGAGCCAATTGGTGTGACTTATGGGATTGGAATAGAAGAGCATGATAAAGAAGGAAGAGTTATTACATTAGAATTTAATGACTTTTATATGGTAGATATCTACACACCTAATGCTAAAAGAGGATTAGAGAGATTGGATTATAGACAAGTTTGGGAAGATGAAATACGAAAATATATTGTGAATTTGAATAAAACAAAACCAGTTATTATGTGTGGAGACTTGAATGTAGCACATGAAGAAATAGATTTGAAAAATCCAAAATCCAATAGAGGAAATGCAGGATTTACAGATGAAGAAAGAGCAAAAATGACAGAACTACTAAATTCTGGTTTTACAGATTCTTTTAGATTTCTATACCCAGAAAAAACCGATTGTTACAGTTGGTGGTCATATATGGGAAAAGCAAGAGAGAAAAATATAGGATGGAGAATTGACTATTTTATTATATCAAATGATATAAAAGATAAAATTAAAGATGCTTTAATTTATCCAGAGATTATGGGTAGTGATCATTGCCCTGTTGGATTAATTATAGAATAATGCAAGGAGGAATTATATGAATGAAATAAAACATAATTGGAAAAAATGGTTATATTGGTTTTGCTTAGGAGTAGCCTTAATTTGTATTTATAAAATTTTAGATAATTATGAAAATGTAATGGCAGGATTAAATACCTTTTTTGGTGTCATTAGTCCATTTTTAATAGGTATATTTATCGCATACTTATTATATATGCCATCAAGAAAATTTGAAGAACTATATAGAAAAGTGAAAATTAAATTCATATCAAAAAGAGCAAGAGGATTAAGTGTTATTACTGTATATATTATTATAATCATAGCAATTAGCATATTATGTGCTGTTATTTTACCAATTGTATTTGAAAGTATAACAGATTTTATTAGTAGTATTCCACACTATGTCGAAAATGCCATAAATGCATATAACGATTTGCCAGAAGATTCTGTGTTAAAAAGTCAAATTGTACAAGATGAAATTCAGAACTTGCAAAATATAGACATCAAACAATATTTAGATGTAGAAGCAATATTAGGATATGTTGTAAATGCTATTGGAGCAATTTTTAGTATTGTAGATATTTTTATTGCTATTATTGTGTCTGTATACATATTAATTGATAGAAGAAAAATACTAGCTTTTTTCAAAAAACTGGCAGGAGCTATTTTTGAAGAAAGAATATATAGAAATATAGATAAATATTTTAATGATTCTAATGAAATTTTCTTTAAATTTATTGCAAGCCAGTTTTTAGATGCAATTGTAGTAGGTATATTAGTATCTATTGCTATGACCATTATGGGAGTTAGATATGCACCATTATTAGGATTCTTTATAGGCTTATTTAATATGATTCCATATGTTGGTGCAATCATTGCAACAGTAATTTCAGCAATTATCACATTAATAACAGGAGGACTAACACAAACAATTTGGATGGTTATTATTGTTATTATTTTACAACAAATTGATGCTAATATTATAAATCCAAGAATTGTAGGAAAATCATTAAAAATTAGTCCATTATTAGTTTTATTTGCAGTAACTTTTGGTGGAGCATATTTTGGAATATTGGGAATGTTCTTAGCAGTGCCAGTTATTGCTGTTATTAAAATTTTATTAGATGATTTTATAAAATATAGAGAAACGAAAAAGAAGACAGTTGGGGACAGGTAGCTTTTGTCTCCAACTGTCTATTTGGAAAAATTGTCCAAAACTATTGACTTCCGTAATAGTTTTGATATATAATAATATAGATTTGAAAAAAGAGAATTTAATTAGCCTAGAGAAAAATAAAAAAAGGTGATTAAAATAAAGAAAAATAGTTTTTAACAAAATTGCATATTTTACTAGAGCCAGTTGAAAAATGAAAGTTTTTTGACAGCTCTTTTATTGCCGTTTATTTTATCTAATAGTTAAATAGGACACTTTTCAAAATCAAATTATAAATTCAAAATTTATGGTATAGGAAAAATTACATTTTATTGTTCTATTCAAAAGTTAAAAATTAAAAGGAGAGGAATTAAATATAAGTTTCCCTAAGCAAATTTAAAATTGTAAGAGCAGACAATTTTAAAACTTAGATAAGAAATTTATCATTTAAGAGGGACTTCTTTTAACAAATAAATCAAATCAACAAAAATGTTGATACTTATTTCTGCTTAATATTTTATATGAGGTGATTTTCTTGAAATTAAAAGAAGTAAATTACGAGAAAGCTTCTCGTAAAGATTTCGCAAAAGTTGGCGACTATATTGAAATGCCAAACTTGATTAAAGTTCAAAGAGATTCTTATGATTGGTTTGTAGAAGAAGGACTAGGCGAAGTATTAAAAGATATTTCTCCAATCGAAGACTATTCAGGAAATCTTGTACTTGAATTTTTTGATTATTACATGGAGGACAAGACAAAGTACACAGTAGAAGAAGCGAAAGAAAGAGATGCAACATATTCTTCAAGATTACATGTAAAAGTAAGACTAATCAACCGTGAAACAGGGGAAATCAAAGAGCAAGAAATTTATTTAGGAGACTTTCCATTAATGACAGATAGTGGTACATTTGTAATTAATGGAGCAGAAAGAGTTGTTGTCAGCCAATTAGTTCGTTCACCTGGATGTTATTATGATGAAGTATTTGATACAAAAACAGGAAAAAGAACATATACATCAACTGTAATGCCACTTCGTGGAGCATGGTTGGAATATGAGACAGATGGAAACGATATTTTCTGGGTTCGTGTTGATAGAACAAGAAAAGTTCCAGTAACAACTTTATTAAGAGCAATTGGTGTAGCAACAGATGCACAAATGTTAGATTTATTTGGTGATGAAGAATTAATCAAAGCAACACTTAATAAAGATACAATAAAAGATCAGGATGAAGCATTAATCGAAATTTATAAAAAATTGAGACCAGGAGAACTTCCAACAGCAGATGCTGCAAGAAACCTATTTAACGGATTATTTTATGACAATAGAAGATATGATTTAGCAAAAGTCGGAAGATATAAATTCAATCAAAAATTAGCACTAGCAGGAAGAATTAAAGGAAGAGTTGCTGCAACAGATGTTGTAGATGGCGAAACTGGAGAAGTTTTTGTACAAGCAGGAGAAGTGATAACAGAAGAAGTTGCAGAAAATATCCAAAATGCTGGAATTAATGTGGTAGACATTACTGTTGGAGAAAGAACAGTTAGAATCATTGGAAATGCTACATGTAATATCCACAAAGTATTACCAAATGTAGACTTAAGCAAACTACATTTCAAAGAATTGGTAAATTATGATGTATTAAAAAATATTATTGACAATACTGACGAAAAAGAACTAGTAAAAATAATAGAAGAAAGACAAAATGAATTAGTACCAAAACATATCACAACAGAAGATATGATAGCTTCTATTAACTATTTACTAAACTTATCACATGGATTAGGTGAACCAGATGATATTGACCACTTAGCAAACCGTAGAATTCGTTGTGTTGGTGAATTGTTACAAAATCAATTTAGAATTGGTTTAACAAGATTAGAAAGAGTTGTTCGTGAAAGAATGACAATTCAAGACTTAGATGTTGTAACACCACAAACTCTAATTAATACAAAACCAATTACATCAGCAATTAGAGAATTCTTTGGAAGCTCACAATTGTCACAATTTATGGACCAAACAAATCCACTTTCAGAATTAACACATAAAAGAAGAATTTCTGCATTAGGACCTGGAGGATTAACAAGAGATAGAGCAGGATTCGAGGTTCGTGATATTCACTATACACATTATGGTAGATTATGTCCAATTGAATCTCCAGAAGGACCAAACATTGGATTAATCTCAGCATTATCATCATTTGCACAAATTAATGAATATGGATTTATTGAAACACCATATAGAAAAGTAGACCCAGAAACACACAAATTAACAGATACAGTAGAATATATGAGCGCAGATGTAGAAGATAATTATATTATTGCACAAGCATCAGAACCAATTAACAAAGACGGAAGCTTTGTACATCCAAGAATTAGAGTAAGATTTAGAAATGAAGTAATTGAAGTAGATAGAGAAAAAGTACAATATGTAGATGTTTCTCCAAAACAATTAGTTTCTATTGCAGCAGCTATGATTCCATTCTTAGAGCATGATGATGCAAAAAGAGCATTGATGGGTGCAAACATGCAACGTCAAGCAGTACCACTTATGATTACAGAAAGTCCAATTGTTGGAACAGGTATTGAATACAGAGCAGCAAAAGATTCAGGAATCTTAGTATTAGCAGAAGATGATGGTGTTATTGAAAAAGTAACTGGAGATGCAATTACCGTTAAATATGATAATGGAAAAAAAGTCGTACATAAATTACGTAAGTTCAAAAGAACAAATGGTGGAACATGTATTAACCAAAAACCAATCGTAAAAAAAGGTGAAATTGTAAAAAAAGGAGATGCCATTGCAGATGGACCATCAACAAAAAATGGAGAAATGGCATTAGGTAAAAATGTATTAGTTGCTTTCTCAACATGGGAAGGATATAACTATGAGGATGCGATTTTATTAAATGAAAGATTAGTAAAAGAAGATGTATTTACATCTATTCATATAGAAGAATATGATTGTGAATGTAGAGATACAAAACTAGGAGCAGAAGAAATTACAAGAGATATACCAAATATTGGTGATGACTCATTAAAAGACCTAGATGAAAATGGAATTATCCGTATTGGTGCAGAAGTAAGACCAGGAGATATTTTGGTTGGAAAAGTAACACCAAAGGGAGAAACAGAATTAACAGCTGAAGAAAGATTATTAAGAGCTATCTTTGGTGAAAAAGCAAGAGAAGTAAGAGATACATCATTAAGAGTACCTCATGGAGAAGCGGGAACCATCGTAGATGTTAAAATCTTTACAAGAGAAAACTCAGACGAATTGGGACCTGGAGTTAACCAAATTATCAGATGTTATATTGCAACAAAGAGAAAAATATCAGTTGGAGATAAAATGGCAGGTAGACACGGTAACAAAGGTGTTATCTCAAGAGTATTACCAGAAGAAGATATGCCATTTATGCCAGATGGTACACCAATTGACATCTTATTAAACCCTCTTGGAGTTCCATCTCGTATGAACTTAGGTCAAGTACTAGAAGTTCACTTAGGAGGAGCTGCAAAAGCATTAGGATGGCATGTATCTACACCAGTATTTGATGGTGCAACACAAGAAGATGTTGAAAAACTACTAGCAGAAGCTGGAATGAACAAAGATGGTAAAACAACACTATATGATGGTAGAACAGGAGAACCATTTGCAAGTCCAATCACAGTTGGTGTTATGTATATGTTAAAACTACATCACTTAGTAGATGATAAAATCCATGCTCGTTCAACAGGACCATACTCATTAGTTACACAACAACCTCTGGGAGGAAAAGCACAATTTGGTGGACAACGTTTTGGAGAAATGGAAGTTTGGGCATTAGAGGCTTATGGTGCTTCATATACATTACAAGAAATGTTAACTGTAAAATCTGACGATGTTGTCGGAAGAGTAAAAACATATGAAGCGATTGTTAAAGGTGAAAATGTTCCAGAACCAGGTGTTCCAGAAAGCTTCAAGGTATTAGTAAAAGAACTTCAATCTTTAGGATTAGATGTTAGACTATATTCTGAAGATAATCAAGAATTAGAACTAAAAGAAAATATAGAAGACGGAATTGAATATGATCCAGAAAAAGAAAAGAGATATCTAGCTGAAGATGAAGTTGTTGCAGACGGAGATTTAGATGATGGCTATACAGAAGAGACAGAGGATGATATGCTATTAGACGATGAAGAACCTTTGGATGACGGAAATGATGAGTTGTTTGAAGGTTTAGATGATGAAGATGATGAGATGTTCTTTGATAGTGATTTGACAGGGGATAACTTAGATAATGATAATGACATCATTTAAAACGAACTAAATCAGGCATCTTACGTCGTTAATTCGAAAAAGAAAATCCTCGACGTACAAAGAGTACGCCTCTGGTTTTCTTTTCCGAATTGCCTAGTAATATACCTAATTTATTTCGTTTTACAAATCAAGGTAAAGATGAATTACTTTTGCTTCGTTTACGAAGTAAGTAATTAGCAAGAAAAAAAGGACGTCATTAATTCGAAAAAGGAAATCCTTTTGTGTTACAAAAAAATGGAATGGAAAGGAGACTAATCATGCAAAAAGAATTAAGTGATTTTTTGAAAATGGCTTATGAATATGGAAAAGTTAAAGATTTAAAAGATGCATTTGAAGAATATCCTACCCAGGAAGAATGGCATAAAGGAAAAGTTGAAAATGTATTAAAATAAAATGGAGGAAATATGGCAACATTTGTAGAAAGAATGGATAGTGAATCAGCATATACAAGAATAGTAACGGTATTAAAAGAATGTTTTGAAGATGGAGAAATCTTCAATAGACAATTAGTTACTGAAAGATATATGAAACATCATGAAATACAAGATATTAGAGAAGCAAACAGAGCTATAAAAAAAGAATTTGATAGAGTAATCACAAATTTAGCAATGTATTCAAAAGTAACAATGATTGGGAATGGACAATATATATTAAGACTAAAAAAACAATCAAAAGAGGAGCAAATGCATAGAGAATCAATGCAAATGAATAAACAACAAATGGAAATGGTAATATGAAATAACTGTGTAATTTTAATAGATAATAAAATAATTGAATAAATTCTAAAAAGGAAAGGGGCGACAGGAAGGAATTGCACCAGCGGTGGCTAGACCTCTTCGCCTGTTTTAGAATTACCCATAAGAACGTTAGGGACGTGCCAAAATGGACAATTTTTGTCCAAAAGGGACAGACCTAAATGTTTAAGATATTACTAAGCAATAGGGTCTGTCCCTTTTGGTCAATTTTTGAAAAATTTACATTTTTCAAAAATATCAAAAAATGCACACAATTTTACTTTAAGTAAAATTGGTGCCGAACAATGACGCGGACTTTAAAATGTTATAAACAGAAAAAATGTTAAAAATGTCCGCTATTGTTCTAGTTTTGACCATTTTGGCACGTCCCTATTGGTTCAAGGGGGAAATAAAGTGGACGAATTAGATATTTTTAATAAATTAAAAATAGGGATTGCATCAGATGAAAAGATTAGAGAATGGTCAAAAGGTGAAGTAAAAAAACCAGAGACTATTAACTATAGAACATTAAAACCAGAAAAAGATGGACTTTTCTGTGAAAGAATATTTGGTCCAACAAAGGACTGGGAATGTCATTGTGGTAAATATAAAAGGGTTAGATATAAAGGTATTGTGTGTGACAGATGTGGTGTTGAAGTTACAAAATCAAAAGTAAGAAGAGAAAGAATGGGACATATTGAGCTAGCGGCACCAGTAGCACATATCTGGTATTTTAAAGGAATTCCAAGCAGAATTGCTTTAATGCTTGATATTTCACCAAGAAACCTAGAAAAAATTATTTATTTTGCATCTTATGTTGTAATTGATAAAGGAACATCAGGTTTAGAAAAATGCCAAGTGCTAAATGAAAAAGAATACCATGAGGCAGAAGAGAAATATGGTAGAGGTTCATTTAAAGCAAAAATGGGAGCAGAAGCTTTAAGAGAATTACTAGAACAAATTGATGTAGAAAAATTATCAGCTCAAATTAGAAAAGAATTAGAAAATGCAAGTGAACAAAAGAAAAGTAAACTTATAAAAAGATTAGATACTGTAGAAGCATTTAGACTTTCAGGAAATAGACCTGAATGGATGGTTATGAATGTTATTCCAGTTATTCCACCAGATTTAAGACCAATGGTACAATTAGATGGTGGTAGATTTGC